>NZ_DAOKYH010000036.1:0-8581 GCF_035323175.1 Dysgonomonas sp.
TTGTGCATGGATATCCCGGTACTCTGTACGGCTCTTTACGGTATTGAACCGAAAGTTGTACAATGTCCGCAGTTCCTCTTCAATCCGCTCATTTTTCGACCTGCGAGCAGAAGCTGATGCTTTTTCTTTCATGGGTACAGTTATTTGGTATTCGTGCTGCTACCCTCTAAGATTCGTTTGACGTCTGACATTCGGTATCGGACTTTACTCCCAACTTTAATAGTTTTCAAATAGTTCTTTTTATTCCAGTGCCATAAAGTTGCATCACAGACTCCGCATATTTGCTTTACTTCTCCCCGTGTCAGGTACTTTTCTTTTCGGGCTTCCGCTATCTCTGTCGATAGTTCGGTTTTAGCACGGTTAATTAAATCATTTGAAAACTCCAATAAGTCTCCGCCGCTCATCTCTAATTTGATGTTGGCATTTCCCTGTTCGATAATTTCTAATAATTTTTTCATATTAGTAATATATCTGCTCATGTTAGGCTTTGCAATCGGCAGATGTAAAAAGCAAAACCACTACCTTAAAATAAGGCAGTGGCGCAAATATATATGAGAATAATTCTGATTATAAGCTATTTAATTGGCGACAAATTCGCCGAATTAAAAAACGAATCAAACGAATTCAATTTCGTAAAAAACCCTTTAGTTTATCAATAACGTTTCTATCTTCTCCGAAGTCTTTCATAAAAACTTCCTTTACCGGAAGAAAACTATTAAGGTCTCTGTATTTTTTCTGAATACCTCTTTCCCCGACAATGGTAACCATAGCTTGGTATTGTTGAGCTAAAGCATCCCTGAACAACTTGATATCGCAGGGTTCTATATAATATAATTCATCAAGTGCTATCTTTAGACGGGCTAAATCTAAGTCGGTATGTTTGGTAATTAAATATTCTTCGATCCGGTTTAATAATCCAGTTTTATCTTCTACCAAGATTGACAGTACTTCCTCAAATGTTTTTTCTGTTCTCTTTCTTCCAACTTTCTTCTTTTCTTCGGGCACAGTATTGTCAATACCCCAATTCATAACATGATCGCTATCCACTAATTTCATTAACCGCCGATGCTCCTGCCAGTCGGATTTACTACGCATCCCGAGACTGATAGATTTAGCTATAAGTATTTTTATTGTAGCAGTAATCACTAGCTTCTGGATATAATTCGTATCGCTGCTGCGTCTCATCTCTTCCCCTCTTTCAACCATTCTCTCAAAACTTTTTCCAAAATAGAGCCATGATAATAAAGCCGGAACAATTGATTTTTCATTTGCTTTATCAAATTCTTTGATGAGTGACTCGGCAACTTTATTTTCTGTGAAAAGGATTTCTATATCGGAAATGTCGTCGTACATTCCCTGATTAGCCTTTTTTCTTATGATTTTTTGATACTGTGGAACAAGGGAGATCGCTTTGGACATGATTGTTTGGTAGACTGTAGAATCTTTTTTATTAATCTCTTCTTCAAAGAAATCGTATTCATCCTGATTGCGATCCATCCAGTCTTTTATACGATTCCGAAAGTTGTCAAATTCTACCTGCCCCATAATTATAATATTGAAGTTGTCAAATAACCATCAAATAAGAACCGGTTGATTACAAGACGATTATATATGCCGTGCGATGCCGTTATCAAATAACCATCAAATAAGATTTATGCCCAAAAAGGAATATAGCTTGCATATTTTCGTGATTTACTTTCAGGATCATCTTCTTTAATTACATTTTCAGCTAATGAGTCTCTTATAATTCTTGACGCAATAGCAGCATTTTGATCTTCTATTTTAAAACGATCTCTTAATGATTGATTCGTCATCTTTTCGTTAGAAACATATTTTAAACACGCATGTTGATAGCAAGCTCGGATTTTTTCTTTCTTATCTAAATCATTCAATGATTTATAGCTATACATTGTAACTCTAGTTCTACCTTCTGCTACTATAATATTTATTGGAGGCAACTGGTATAATTCATTGTAAAATATAACTTTATCCATCCCGCTTCCTTTTTCTTCACAGAATCCCATTCTTCTCATGAGATCTGCTAGCTTTTCATTTCTTGAAACATAGGCATCAATAAACCGATCCGGAGTTACAAGAGGTGTCCCCGGGTTAGAGATTTCAATTCTATCTAGAAATATTTCAACCATCGGAAATCCTTTTTCCGATAAATCCTGATGAATTAAAGCATTGGCAACAAGTTCTCTTATTGCGATTTCAGGATACATTCTAGATTCAGTTCTTAAAGCTTTACCTATTTCTTCATTAGCAGGTAATTGTCCATTCACCCAATTAACTAAACCTTCAAATCCGATAGCATACCCTTTTATTCCAATTTGTTCCCGTTCAGTCTCGACTTTATTCTTTCCTCTATATACAATCACTCTAACTGACTTTCTTTCTACACTTTCAAAGTCTTTTAAATTTTTGGCAAAAAGAATGGCTCCTAATTTAGTTATACCATACGTTTTTCCTTTAACAACTAATCCTTCTTCTATAAATTTGTCAATTACTCCCTGTTGATTGGAAGGGTAAGGTAATTTCATTAAATCAAAATATGTTTCTGTGCTTAAATATTTAGTTATATCAGAGGCTACTAGGTTGTCTTTTGCAGTCTCTCTCTCAAAAGGAATACTCTCTTTCTTCCATATTTTAGCTTGCTTTTCAGGAAACTCGTTTAATTTTCTGGTAATACTTCCAACTCGAATATAGGCATGATGTAAAAACTCCACAGGTTGTGTTTTTGTTGCAGGGATTACAAATAAAGTAATGCGACGTTGACTATCATAATCAAATTCATAAATATTAAAGTCTATTCTTGGATTTAAGCGGGTAGCTAACCAGTGCTCTAGTTCTTCGTTTCCCTTTTTATGAGTCTTTCCTCTAAATGTCGTTCCTTTTATTATATGTGTTAAGTCTTCAACCCCGAACACCAAATAGCCATATTGTTGATTGTGGATGCAAGCACCATTAGAGATTGCGGAGATTCTTTCTCCGATCTCTTCTGCAGAATGAAAATTGAGTTTAAATTCGACCCATTCGCTTTCGTGAGGCTGTTTCACAAGTTCATTCAATAATTCTATAAGTTGTCGGTTTTCCATTTATTTGATCTTCTTTATACTTATCTTGTTGTTGCTAAATTACGTTCACAGTGCGGACGTAATTTATTTTCTAAATTTGAAATATCTAACTCAACAAATTTACTAATTCTTTTTTCATATCCTCGTCTATTTCGCGATAACGATTAAAAGCTTTGCTGCCTTCTTTGTGTCCACTCAATGCTCCGATTAGGTTAGGGTCTTTTACTTTTTTGTAAATATTTCCGATAAAAGTCCGTCTTGCCATGTGGCTGCTGACAACTTCGTGTAATGGCTTCTTTACCTCTTCATTGGTAAGGGGATCAAGTATCGTTACTATTCGATTTATTTCAGCCAGTTCGAAAGCCTTCTTGATAGCATCATTGTATTTTTGTTCAGAAATGAAAGGTAAGATTTTATCACCTGTATAGTCTTTATATTTTTCCAAAATGGCTTTTGCTTTATCATTTAATGGAACTCTAACTGTTACCGGATTTCCGTCTTTTGTCTTTCTTGGTATATATTCAATGGCATCATCAATTATATTTCGTTTAGTCATACGAAATAAATCCCCAATACGGCAACCGATCAGGCTTTGAAAAACAAAAATATCACGTTGGATTTCAACTTGTTTGTATTCTGACAAGTCTTTATCCAGTAATTTATCACGTTCCTCTAATGTGATATATATGGGTGTGCCATAAGTACATTCATCAATACGAAACTGATCAAATGGTCTGTTCTGAGTTCTTTTCTTATCATAACACCAGAGAAAAAATGTCCTTATTCGACAGAAACAATCGATAAGCGTGTTCTTTCCTCTTGGCTTAGGCGTTCGTTTTTCCGGTATTTGTTCATAAATAGAGGGATATAATTCAAAATATTTATGCTCATTTTCAAAAAAGTCCCACATATCATACAGCGTATCTGGAGTAACATTGTCAATATCTAATATAAAAGATTTCTGCCCTCGCTTGGTAGCCCTTACATATAATTCGTAACGCAATAAAGCTCTCTTGATTACTCGAAAATTCTTCTTTCTTACTTCTGACAATTTGTGCTTTAGCAAAAATTCTTCCAAAAGCTGTTCGAAGGTGAGTTTTGTTTCTGATTCTATTTGTTCTTGCGTTTTATATTTATCAGGATGGTGATATTTATCTATCTGCTCGCTAAGCCATTCTGCATTTGCATCTACTGAATAGTTTTGAGTAATAACAGAAACAATGTTTTGTATATCATTTTTCAGTTTCATTTTTTTATCATCGCTGATCAATGCTACCCGGTCTTTATAGCCTTGCTTCTCCTGGCTCCAATGATTTGGATTAATAACTAGCTCACTGGCAGATTTAAAATCTTTATTTTTATCTCTTAATCGAAAATAAATAGTAGCTTGGCTGTCTGTATCATTTTTCTTTGCTATTTTTCTTAGGAATGCAGAAACTTTCATAAGTCTTTGATAATTGATTCAATACAAAGTTATGAATTTGTTCCCAAATTGTTCCCATACGTCCTAAATTTATTTGAATATAATTAAATACATTTAGACCTAATAATGCAATTAAATATTTATTTATCAATTGATTATATATAAATTTAGCTACAATTCAAATATTTAAACTCTCCACATATTTAACTATTGCGCCCCCGGCTCTGGGTACAATCTCAAAACGCTAAGTATCTTATATATAGGTGGTTAGCGTTTTTATTTTATACTTCATGTCCGCAATATGTCCGCAAAAATATTTTAATCAAAAAATATTTTCCTTTTTCTAAATATTCATTGGGTGAATTTCAGTTTCAATTAGGTCAGATTCCCCGTTTTTATATTCGTAAGTTCTTCTTATTGCTCTTATGAATCTTAATTTATCATCTGCACTGTTCGGTTTTAATGTTATACAAACAGCATCTTTCAAATTTGGATCCCACGCCCGAGTACTTTCATAGATAATTCCATCTATTTCATCAGGTAATATTATTGTTTGTGCAAAATTTGATGTTATCCAATATTTTTTAGGATCTTCGGTTATATTAAATTCATTGAACTTATGATATAAATATTCTTGAAAAGAAATGATTTCTTTTTTGTCAAAAACACCCCGAAATTGTTCAATAAATCCAGGGAAATGAGCAGATAAATAATTAAGAAAATCAGATCTATTCCCATCGGGATGTGGATTAATAATCGTAAAGACAGATATAGGTTCGATAACCTCCCATTCTCCTATAATAGTCTTATACTCTTTTTCTATCGGATTTTGATTTCTGAAAAGAGGACATGTTTCTAATAAGCAAGTACCAACTGTCTTTTCATAAGTACTATTAAAGTATGAACCATAAAAAATAGGACTATTAGGTTTATTTGCTCTTCCATAGTAAGCCGAATTTCTATTATAGGACAAATCTAGTGGAACAGAAACTTCATTATAATCTGCTACATTTCGTGCACGAAGTATATATTTGCCAGCTGGTATATCAATAATTGGAGCTGGTATCGGTTTACCGTACATATTCAAGAGTATTTCAACCACTTCAGCATCAGTATCTCTTGAATAGTCAACCTGTTCTAATCGAACAATTATTTCATTCAAATTCATCTACCACAGATTTTAGTTTATAACATTATAAACTCTCTATCATTTATCTTTCAATTTTTATTTCCGATTCAAATAAAAGATTAGGTTCTCTTATTGTATTATATTGAACACTTTCTATTGCGAGCTTTTCTTTATCTAAAAATAATATTGAAAAAGAATTATCTCTTAAATTTTCTGTTAATCTTGCTACTTTTGCTCCAGCACTCCCTGCACCTAAAATAAAAAGACTTTTTTTTATATTGATTTTATTGTTGTTTATCTGACCTCTTGATATTTTACATAAACCAGGCAAATGTTGATGCCCATGAAGTACAAAATCAAAATTATAATATTGCAAACCTTCAATAACTTTTCCAGCATCCAATGTCAAACTAATGCTACCATAGGGGTATTCTGGGTCTAATGGTTCTTCTGATGGCACTGGAATTAAATGATGGTGCAAAACGGCAATCCTGATGGTATCTTTGTCATTATCTGTATTTTCTTCTATTAAATATCTATAGTCATCCCAGCCAACATAACCAAAATTCATCTCTGATTTATCTCTAAGTCGGGAAGAATTAATGCGTAAAATATCAATTTTATTACCATCTGGCGTTATATATTTCTCGTATCCAGTGATTTCTTTTTCCTTACCGTAAAAATTATTCAGAAATATTTTATAAGCATTTTCATGATTATAATTATAAAAATTCGCATCTTTTATTGGGATGTCATGATTCCCTGGAACAATAATTACATGATCCTTTTCTAATTTAAGCATTTTACACAAATTATTAAGAAATTCTGTTGCCGGACCTTGTAAAATACCAATATTCGCCCTAGAGGTTATATCTCCCGATATAACTAATAGTCCTACTTCAATTTTATTTATAAATTTAAAGTATTCATTTAATTTATCAAGAAGGTTTTTTCCCTTAATTGATGAAGTATGCGGAAAACCAAAATCATCGCCAAAATGTATATCTGATAAATGCAAAATATTAGAATTTTTTATTAAAATTCTTTCACTTACTACGTCTTCTGAATAAGGTAACGCATAAAATGTTTCACTTTTTGTTGGAATTTCAGTAAATCTTTCTACAAAAAGCTTTTTGTCAATTGACTTGATATTACATAATTTAAACCAACTGTGAAGTTTTATTTCATTATAATAAATAGGGGTTGAATTATTATCTGGTGTACCTATTTTATTCTCTAAATCGTATAAGACATCCAAAATTTGAGCAATATAAAATCTATTTTCTGTTCTATCGAATAACCCTATTTGAGTTATTTCTCCTTTAATAATTTTTTCCTTTAAGTCTTTAAAGGCTTCCTCATTTGAATCTTCACTACTTTTTTTCCACCAGCCCCACCAAGTAAACCCAATAGAATCTATTATATCTTGGTGTTCTTTTATTGTATCGAATTGCCTATCCGTATCCCTAAAACGTAGTATTATTGTGTCCATTTTAAGTCTTAATTAGGTTATAAACTTCTTTTAATAATTCTATTTCCTGTTTAGTATAATTATCGACAAGTGATTTATTGAAATTATCGGTCAAAGCTAAATTTTTCAGAAAAGAGTTCACCTTAATAGTACCTTGTATAATTAATGCTTTATTACGCGATGTTATAAAGTTTATCTTTTTTTTATATTCATCCCTATTACTCACGGATTTTAAAATATAGGAGCCATCAGGGTATGGTGGAATTATTTTAATCTCCTGATTATTATCTGTGATCTTTATAGAAACAGTCTTATTCCCAAATTTATATCTTTCCCAATTATTTTTAGGCTCAATTTCAAACTCTAAGATTTCTTTATTGATAAGCTTAAAACTTACAAATTCAGCTTTCCTCCAGTCCCCTATGTTCATTAATCCAATTGATTTGTAGGATTCAATTTCAAATAAAGGTGTTTTATAGAGAATATCAATTTCTTTTTTTTCAGTTGAAAGATATAAATTGATTTTATTAATTATACTTTCCCAATCCTTAACAGCGGATGGACGCACTAATGATGGTATTTTAGTTGTAAATATTGTACCTCCGCTTTTTAAGTTATTAATTGCTTGTTTAAACCAATTAATAAAAGAATTTGTATACCATGGAGGATCCATAATAATAATATCAAATTCATAACCTATTATTTTTTCAAAATTTAGATCAGCAACTATAATCCTATTCTTACAATCAGGAAGCTCATCTTTAAGAAATGGATTAATATCGAAAAGTATTGTGTCAGAATGCGTAACTATTTTTCTGAAAACACTTGGTACGCCAAAACATCCAATATTATTCTTCGAAATCTCAATTAAATTAAGAATATCGCTTACTGAATCATCAGTAAACCGCCAATCAAAATCAATTGGGTTTGGTTCTAAATATGAAATATCCTTTTCAAGCATTAAGATTTTATTATCAATGGCTATATTTTCTTTACTAAGTATCTTATATAATTCTTGTGGAGTAACTCCATTTGCTTTTTTAGCAAGGTTAGTAAGATTTATTTCTTCTTGATCAAAATATGGAGAAATTACTTGTAATATTTTTTTATGATAATCTTTTTCGGTCATTTTAATACTTGAATGTGTGTAGTATATTAAAAAAGGATAGTATGTATATTCAGAAACGTATTTCCCTATTTTTTATCTCTTAATACCTCTTGCAACATTTCAACTTTTTCTTTTTCCGATTGCAATAGCTTATCATACAACTCTACTATTTTATCAATAGGATTGAAAGAAGGGTAATAATTGATTATCGCAGCATTATCATTAGCAGTTAGGGTACTAGCAACTATATTTATAGCAGAATCTTCACCTAATTCAGTAATAGCTTCAACAGGAATATCCAAAACCTTAGCAATCTTCTCTAAAATATCCTGTTCGAGCTTATCCTTTTTCTCATAGCTCGAAAGAGTAGCTT
>NZ_DAOKYH010000015.1:0-76821 GCF_035323175.1 Dysgonomonas sp.
ATCCTATTTTTTCAGACTTTCAGAATGACCTTAAAAAATTATCATTCTCTTATCTAAGTGAAGAATCTGATTATAGGAACAAATGATAATCAGCCGGTTTACCTGTATCAAATAGCAGAAGTAGAAGACGGACCTGAAGTACCCAAACAATATGTTTCGTTTGGATATGGAGCTGCGTCAGGCGATAAAAAAGCTGGCATGCCCGACGACTATTCGGCTGTAACTATTTCTATTGCTAAGAAAAAAGGTGCTGATGCAATGAAGCTGGCAGAAGTAGTTATTGATAAAGTGGATCACCTGAAAAAAGATGTCATCACGAAGGATCTGAATGTGGAAGTCTCTCGTAATTATGGAGAAACTGCGTCGCATAAAGTATCCGAATTACTGTTCCACTTATCTATTGCAATTATAGTTGTAACCCTGTTTGTAATGATAGCTATGGGATGGCGTGGCGGTTTGGTGGTATTTCTTTCCGTGCCTGTAACATTTGCCCTCACTCTTTTTGCTTATTACTTCTTGGGATATACACTCAATCGTATTACACTGTTTGCTTTGGTGTTTGTTACAGGTATTGTTGTGGATGACTCCATTGTGATTGCGGAAAATATGCACCGTCACTTCAAGATGAAAAAACTACCACCGTTACAAGCTGCGCTATATGCTATCAATGAGGTAGGGAATCCGACTATCTTGGCAACGCTGACTGTTATCGCTGCCGTACTGCCCATGGCATTCGTATCGGGAATGATGGGGCCATATATGAGTCCGATGCCTATAGGTGCATCCATAGCCATGATTTTCTCTTTACTGGTAGCTCTGACATTGACTCCATATTTCGGCTATTTATTCTTAAGACATAAAGATAAAAAAGGAGAAGAACACGAAAGTGAAGAAAAAGAAACAGATTTGCACGAAACGAAAATATACAAATTATATGCTAAAATAGTAACACCGTTTTTGGAAAGCAGAAAACGCCGCTGGACATTTATGATTGGCTTAACTGTCGTTTTACTGGGATCGTTTGTGTTGTTTTATACAAAATCTGTTCCGGTAAAAATGTTGCCTTTCGACAATAAGAATGAATTTCAAGTGGTAATAGATATGCCGGAGGGAACGACTTTGGAACGTACTGCCGCCGTAGCTAAAGAATTAGCTGTGTATATCAGCCGAAATGATAAAGTAACCAATTATCAAACTTATGTGGGAACTTCTGCTCCTATAAGCTTCAATGGATTGGTTCGCCACTATGACATGCGCATGGGTGACAATGTAGCTGATATACAGGTTAATCTTGTTGACAAAGGAGAACGTAGCGAACAGAGTCATGATATAGCGACATCGGTGCGTGCCGATTTGCAAGCTATCGGCAAAAAATACAATGCCAATGTAAAAATAGTAGAGGTACCTCCCGGTCCTCCTGTAATGTCTACAATTGCAGCCGAAATATATGGTCCAGACTATGATCAACAAATAGCTGTAGCCAAACAAGTGAAAGATATACTGACTGCGACAGATAATGTTGTTGATGTGGATTGGTCGGTAGAAGATGCTCAGACTGAATATAAGTTTGAGGTGGATAAAGACAAAGCGATGAAATTGGGAATTCCGAATGCACAAGTTGTTCAGAATATGAGAGCGGCTCTATCGGGTATGCCTGTAGGTATATTGCATCAACCTTCGTCTGTCAATCAGGTAGGTATTGTACTTCAACTATCAGAAAAAGAGAAATCAAGTATAGAAGATGTACTAAGTATGAAAGTTGTGAATCAACAAGGTATGGCAATTCCCGTTAGCGATTTAGTGAAAGTCACTAAAGGAGAAAAGGAAAAGAGCATTCACCGCAAAGATCAAAAACGTGTAGTTTACATATTAACCGAAGTTGCAGGAAGTTTAGAAAGCCCTATATATCCTATTACGGAAGTGTCGGATAAGTTATCTCAGGTAAAACTCCCTGAAGGATACACTTTATCTGAAGAATATAGTAAGCAACCAAAATATGAAGACAACTTTTCCTTAAAGTGGGATGGAGAATGGCAAATAACATACGAGGTGTTCCGTGATTTAGGATTAGCATTCTTATTTGTATTAATTATTATTTATGTACTCATTGTCGCATGGTTCCAAAACTTTATAACGCCGTTAGTACAGCTGGCTGCTATACCTCTATCATTGATTGGTATTATTTTCGGCCACTGGATTATGGGAGCTTACTTTAGTGCTCCGTCTATGATTGGATTTATTGCCCTCGCGGGGATTATGGTACGCAACTCTGTATTGCTTATCGACTTTATCGACATACGGCTCAAAGATGGTATTCCATTAAAACAAGCTGTAATTGAAGCCGGAGCTGTACGCACTACACCTATCATACTGACTGCAGGAGGCGTAGTTTTGGGGGCAATCGTCATTCTATTCGATCCTATTTTTCAAGGTCTGGCAATTTCTTTGATGGGTGGAACAATAACCTCTACTGTGTTGACACTGATTGTTGTGCCGTTATTGTATTTCAAAATGTTGAAAAAGAAAGTAAAATGATTATGAAGCTATTAGTTGTATTAAGTATAAAGGAATATCAGGAGCAGGTAGGAAGTCTGCTCCATGAGGCCGGAGTAAAACGGTTTAGTGTAACAAATATCACCGGATATAAAAAGAAGGAAGAAAACTTGGGCTGGTTTGCAGCGAATGGAAGTAATGCAAAAACTAATTCGATAATGCTTTTCAGCTTTGTAACAAAAGAAATAGCAGACAAGGCTATCGTAGAAATTGATAGTTGTAATATTGAGACAAAAAATCCTTTTCCTGTACATGCATTTATCCTTGATGTAGAGAATTTTTCTAAACTGATTTGATTATGAAACGTGAATATATTATACGAATAGTAGCGGGTACAATGGTACTAACAGGCATTTCTCTAGCTTATTTTGTTTCTATCGGATGGCTGTTCTTAGCTGCATTTGTTGGTGTGAATCTTATACAGTCTTCGTTCACTAAATTTTGTCCGTTAGAAATCCTGCTCGATAAACTGAATGTTAAACGGTAAATTGATTAATTAAACTAGAGAGAGCAAAACCGAACACTGAAATCGTCTTTTGCTCTCTTTTTTAGATATGAAAACAATATTTTATACAATAATCGTATTGTTTATCCTCATTATACACACCCCTAGGGTCTACTCACAAGAAAATACGATCTTACAGGTAGATAGTATTTCACTTCGGAATAACTATCTGAATGAGATGCAGTCAATAAATGTATTGAAACATAAACCGATTGAAGTTTCGGAAGACCTTGTAAGGTCAGTACTCGACAAGCAGGCTCCTTTTGCGGTATATAAGGATAATTATATGGTAACCGGAATCCCTTTAAATAAATCTGTAACCCGCAAAACAGCGGATGCATTTTTTCAATTTAGCATTCGTCATAGAGTTACCAGAAGTGTACTCCCTTTCAACTCATTCTTATACATTACTTATTCTCAGAAATCATTTTGGGATATTTACGATGAATCAAGTCCTTTCAGCGATACAAATTATAATCCGGGAATAGGCATAGGTAGGTATGTGATAAAAGACAACAAACTGAAAGGGGCAATGATGATTTCTTTGGAACACGAATCGAATGGTAAAGCAGAAGAAGATTCCCGTAGTTGGAACTATATAAATCTGTCAGCTAAATACTTTTACAATATGCGATTATCGGCTAAAGCTCAAATATATCTACCCTATGTAGATGGTGGTAATAATAAAGATTTGTTGCGCTACAAAGGATATGGAATTTTTTCGGTCAATTATATTGATAAGGAAAATTTATGGTGGTTTAGCCTTAATATAATCCCTCGAGATAAAATTATAAACCCTAATTTACATACATCTTTATCATTTAGAGTATCTAAAAATTCAAATCAATACTTAACTTTGGATTATTATGCCGGTTATGGAGAAGGGTTGCTGAATTACAAGAAATATACAAATCAGGTAAGAATAGGATTTACGATAAAACCGGATTTCTTCAGTGCATATTAACAAAAAATGAATGACTATGAATAATAAATGGGACGAAAGTTATAATATGAAAGAATACCGCTATGGAGAAGCTCCGAATCTATTTTTCAAGCAAATCATCGATACGCTTCCAATAGGAAAAATTCTTCTTCCGGCTGATGGAGAGGGACGAAATGGTGTATATGCAGCGACAAGGGGTTGGAATGTAGATGCTTTCGACCAAAGCCAGCAAGCTAAAGAAAAAGCCTTGCGTTTGGCTCAAAAGAATAGTGTGGATATTTCATTCAAAGTGATTGATTTCGAAGAGATCTCTGAAAATTATATTGTAGACTCTTATGATGTAATCGCTCTTACCTATGTTCACCTACCGGAACAGTTAAAAGCAAAATATCACAGATCATTATTACCTTTTTTGAAAATTGGAGGGCATATTATTATCGAAGGATTTAGCAAAGAGCATGTAAAATACCAGCAACAAAATCCATTGGCGGGAGGTCCTCCTCAAGTGGAAATGATGTATTCGAAGGAAGAGATTTTATCTATTTTTGAATCTTTAAAAATCGATTTATTGGAAGAGATCGAAATAGAATTGGCAGAAGGTATAGGACATAATGGAAAAGCCTCTGTAATACGCTTTATCGGGCAAAAGATATAAAAGACAGAAGCAACAGTTATTATTCACCGTTGCCTCTGTTTACTTTATAGATCAATATATATTTTCAAATTTTTCCTGAAGTTCTTTTTCTGTGATTTCTTCTGTGTGATCGATAACAATAGCTTTGTTAGCAATATCGACATTCACACCATATACTCCGGGAACAATACCGATTTCTTTGCCTATAGACTGCACACAGCTACTACACTGTATATTTTCTACATTTATAATTGTCTTCATAGCCTACGATTATAAATTGACTACAGGTTTTAGCGTTTCGGGGATATCAAATTCAGCACATTTTATCGATTCAAGCTTTTTCTTGCCCAAATCAGTCAAGGCAAAATACATCTGACGCTTGTCTTCCTTACCTACAATACGGCGGATCAGACCTTTCTTTTCGACCGACTTTATCACTTTTGATGTATTCGAATTACTCAGCCCCAATACGCTCGCCAATTCATTTGATGAATATTTTTGAGTATTTAGCGAACATAGCAGCATCCCTTCATTCAGTCCAAGATCATATAATTGTTGAAAATTTAGTTCAAAGTCATAAATCGCCCGATACACATCTCTGATCTGACATAATGTTTTTACTTGCGAATTATTTATATTGTCTGCCATTTTAGTCTAAGTTTATATTTACTGTTATTCTTTTAATAAAAGATTATCAATAGCTTCCTTTAATTGCTGCTTGGGTAATGCTCCTGCAGCCATCTGAGGTTGTGCATTCATCGGAACAAACAGTAAAGATGGTATACTTCTTATTCCGAAGAGAGCTGCAAGTTCTGGCTCTGTTTCCGTATTTATCTTATAAATATATATACGATCTCCATATTCTGCAGCCAATTCTTCCAACACCGGAGCTATAGCCTTACAAGGGCCACACCAGTCAGCATAGAAATCGATCAATGCCGGCTTATCCCCCAAATATTTCCACTCAGTAGGATTTGTTTCAAAATTAGCAACTTTTGTTAAGAATTCAGCTTTTGTTAAATGTATTGTTGTCATTTTATTTTCTTTTTTAATTGTTTCTTCTATTTGATTTTTTGTTTTTGCCTTGTTATTACAAGAAATAAGCAATAATGCCACGAGTGAGAATAATACTGTATATTTCATTTTTAATCCGGTTTATATTTTTTTATCTGATCTCCATAAATATTTTCTTTGTACTTAGTATCTGTATAGCATTCTCCGGAACCACAACAGGAAATATTCATAATTGCCTGAAAAAGTAGCCATCCTCCAAAAACCAGAAATATATAATTTTGCGAAATCATTGAATAGATAGCCATAAGTATTCCCAATATCAAACGAACGATCCGTGCAAAACCCCAATTCTTCAATATGCGATTCATTTTGTTATTTATTTAAAATTAAACCAACTTCCACCATTATATACTTCCTGAAAACCTTTATTTCTTAGAAGTGTCACTGCACTGCGGCTACGCATGCCACTCGCACATACAGCAATAATCGGTTTATCTTTTTTCAGTTTAGATAAATTACTGCTTAAACTATCTAACGAAATATTGATTGAATTGATTGCCGCCCCTTGTTTATATTCTTCTTTTGTCCGAACATCTAAAAGGATAGCACCATCCTCTAAGAGTGCCTTAAAGTCAGCCTTATCCTCTAGTCCGAAAAATCTGCTAAGAAATCCTGCCATATTATTTATTTTATTACTGTTTCTTTACTTTATTCTTTTTAAATATTCCACCGAATAAACCACCCAATAATACTCCGTATAGAGTACTGATAGTAGGTGATGAAGTTATGGGACAAGTACCGGTACTACAGCCGATATACCTCCAGTACATATATCCGCCTATTGCTCCGATGAGAGCACCTAAAAGGTATGTCCAATTGTTTTTTATAATTTGCATATTTAGTTATTCTTATATTATGATGCTACAAAGATAGCAAATAATTTCCAATAGAAAATAATTCTAAAAGAAATAATTCGTATATATTTAATAAATAACATTAAATAACAAATAAATAAAGATTAGTTCATAATGAGTCGCAAGAATATCCTTTATTGTCAATATTTATATGTAAATTTGTTTTATCTCTGTTAGGGGTGTTCTTTTTATAAGAGCTGAGATTAAACCCTTGAACCTGATATGCTGTAATTGGCGTCGTAGGGAAACGGAATGAATAAAAGATATTAATAATACTATATATAGAGTATTAATCAAGCCGTTTCATAGATATGAAGCGGCTTTTTTATTGTAAAAAACAAAATATCTATACATAAAATAAATAATTATGATAAATATCGAATCTCTTATACGAGATCTGGATCTGATCCGAAAACAATCACCGCTTATACATAACATAACTAATTATGTAGTAATGAACAATACAGCCAATGCCTTACTGGCTATAGGTGCATCTCCTGTAATGGCACATTCTGTGGACGAAGTGGCAGAGATGACAAATATAGCCTCATCACTGGTTATCAATATCGGTACATTAGAGGCTCTGTGGGTAGAGGCTATGCTTATAGCCGGGAAGACAGCGTTAAATAAATCTACACCGATTGTCTTCGATCCGGTTGGAGCAGGAGCTACGTCATACCGCTCGAAAGTATGTAAACAATTGATAGAAGAATGCAAACCGTCGATTATACGTGGTAATGCTTCGGAATTAATAGCCTTGTCAGATACTCAGGCCCAGACCAAAGGCGTAGATAGCACAAATGCTTCTGACTCTGCATTAGATTCAGCTAAAACATTGGCTTGCAACACAAAATCAATAGTTGTAATCAGCGGCGAAACTGATTATATAACCGATGGCATAAATGTTGAAACTGTAAAAAACGGTAATCCGATGATGGCTAAAGTCACCGGGATGGGATGCACAGCTACAGCTATAGTTGCAACCTTTGCAGCTGTAAATAAAAATCTGCTCGAAGCTGCTACACATGGGATGTCGGTGATGGGAATATGTGGCGAAGTTGCCGCTGCACACTCGCAAGGGAATGGAAGCTTACAAGTAAACTTTCTCGATACATTATTCAATATCAATGAAGAAGTGATAAGAAAAAACATTAGGCTATGAAAGACTTTGATCTAACCCTATATTTGGTTACCGACCGTTCATTATCCCTCGACAGACCATTAGAACTTGTTGTGGAAGAAGCTGTAAAAGGAGGTGTAACGATGGTTCAATTGAGAGAAAAAACATGTTCTTCGAAAGAATTTTATGACCAAGCCTTGAAATTAAAAAAATGTTTAAAACCGTATAATGTACCTCTAATAATCAACGACAGATTGGATATTGCACTAGCTTGCGATGCAGAAGGACTGCATATCGGTCAAGAAGATATTCCCTATCATATAGCACGTAAAATATTAGGCAAAAATAAAATTATTGGTCTATCGGTAGAGAATATACAAGATGCTATTGAAGCCAACAAGTTGGACATAGATTACATTGGCATATCCCCTGTTTTCGGAACTTTAACCAAGACCGATACCGCACAAGCTTTAGGCTTAAGTGGAGTACGTGATATAACTCAAATATCGAAACATCGGAGTGTGGGTATAGGAGGAATTAATAAATCAAATACACAAGATATTATTCGTGCCGGAGCAGATGGGATTTCCGTCGTATCGGCTATTATGTCTGCTAACAATCCTCGACTAGCAGCATCGGAATTATTAGAAATTATAATTAAATCAAAAAATAAAGAATCAAATGAAGTGGAGTGAAGAAGCATGGGTTTCCGCAAAACCTGTTTATGATAAGATACTGGAGTTACCATTTATAAAAGAATTAATAAACGGAAAGTTAACAAAAGAACGATTTATATTCTACATCAGACAAGATGCCTTATACCTCGCTGAATACGGGAAGATATTGATAGGCATAGCCTCAAAACTGGACAAAACAGAACATACTACTGCGTTTGTCAACTTTGCCAGCGACAGTATAAATGTAGAAAATGCATTGCATGAATCTTTTCTGCAAGAAATAAAAGATGAAAAGAGTGAAGCATCTCCTACCTGTTTGCTATATACATCATTCCTAAATAAACAATTAGCCCATGCTCCTATTGAAGTGGCATTAGCTGCTGTTTTACCTTGTTTTTGGATTTATAAGAAAGTGGGAGATTACATATTAAAAAATCAAACTGAAGGATATAATCCATATCAGAGTTGGATAAACACTTATGGCGGAGATGGTTTCGAAGAATCTGTATCGAGAGCTATTTCTATTTGCGATGAGGTTGCTGCACAATGTACCGAATCACAAAGACAAGCTATGACCGAGGCATTTGTGATGTGCTCCAAACTGGAATGGATGTTTTGGGATAGTGCATATAAACAAGAAAAGTGGATAATTTAAACAGCAAAGGAAAATGAAAAGACAATATAAGCGAGTGTTATCTATAGCAGGAAGCGACCCTAGTGGAGGAGCCGGCATTCAGGCAGACCTCAAAACTTTTTCTGCTTGCGGATGTTATGGAGCAACAGCAATAGTGGCGGTAGTAGACGAAAATACGATTGGTGTAACAGGTGTACACCCTATTCCGGTTACCTTTGTAGCAGGGCAAATCAAATCTGTATTAGACGATATTGGTGCGGATGCTATAAAAATAGGGATGCTACATTCCTCTGAACTTATACGTACTGTAAAAGAAACATTATCGTATTACAATATAAAGAACATTGTATTAGATCCTGTTATGGTAGCTACATCAGGCGATAAATTGCTTCAAGATGAGGCCATCCAAACATTAAAGAATGAGCTTATTCCTTTTGTGCGGGTAATAACACCCAATATACCCGAAGCGGAGATAATATTAGGAAAAAAAATCCAAACACAAGAGGATTTACCTTTAGTTATCAAAGATTTATCTTTTGACAGATCTGTTTCTGTACTTCTAAAAGCCGGACATTTGACAAATGATGAGTTAGTAGACGTTTTTTATAACGCTGAAACAGATGAAATTATACATCTGAGTTCTAAGCGAATTAAAACACAAAACACACATGGTACAGGCTGTACTTTCTCGTCTGCCATAGCGGCTTATCTAGCTCATGGTATCTCGCTCAACGATGCTATAATAAAAGCGAAGGAATATATAAATAAAGCTATACTAGCCGGCGAAGAATACAAAATAGGGAAAGGACATGGCCCGGTACATCATTTTTTCAATTTTTGGCAATGACTTAGGGTTCTAAAACTCAAAAATTAAAAAATTACTGAATTAAATTGATATCGGCATAAAAGAATTGTTCGTAGATATACGAATTAAAATATCATTCGTATATTTGCGAACATGAAAAATATTAATTCAATGCCAAAAAAAGAATTAACAGCCGATCAGGAACAACTTGCACGCTTTGCGAAAGCATTGGGACACCCTATTCGCATTGCTATCCTTGAAATGCTTGCCAATCAATCATGCTGCTATCATGGCGATATGTCCGAGGTATTACCAATTGCCAAAAGTACGCTATCACAGCATTTAAACGAACTAAAAGATGTAGGGTTAATTCAAGGAACAATCACATTACCTACTGTAAAATATTGCATCAACAAGGAGAATTGGAAGAAAGCCAAAGGCTTATTTTCAACATTTTTCATAGAGATTCGCAATGAAGATAATTGTAATGCTAAGTAAAAAATTTATCTGCTATATTCGTATTTTTACGAATAACAAACGGATTAACTTCCAATAAATATAAAATATGAAGATACTCATACTTTGCACAGGCAACAGTTGTCGCAGTCAAATGGCACATGGCTTTTTACGATCATTTGATCCGTCTCTTGCTGTCTACTCGGCAGGGACAAAAGCTAGCGGAAAAGTAAACCCTAAGGCTATAGAAATCATGTATGACGCAGGAATAGATATTTCGCACCATACATCCGATAGTGTAGACAAATACATGAATGATGAGTGGGATTATGTGATTACTGTTTGCGGAGGTGCAAAAGAAAGCTGCCCAACATTCTTAGGAAAAGTAAAGAACCGCTTACATATTGGTTTTGATGATCCGTCCGAAGCTACGGGAACACTTGAATTTATTCAATCCGAGTATATCAGGGTAAGGGATGAAATCAAAAAAATATTTTACGAATTATATATTGATAAAATAAAAGGTCATGAGTAAAAGGAAGATGAATTTCTTAGATAAAAACTTAACGCTTTGGATTTTCCTTGCGATAGCTATCGGTATAGGATTGGGGTATCTTATACCCACCTTCAGCAGCTACATAGATTCTATGTCGAGCGGTACAACAAACATTCCTTTGGCAATCGGTCTTATTCTGATGATGTACCCGCCATTGGCAAAAGTGGATTATAAACAACTACCGAAAGTATTTTCCAATATTAAAATATTATCTATTTCCTTAATCCTAAATTGGATTATCGGGCCTGTCTTAATGTTCTTACTGGCCATTTTCTTTTTGCACGATTATCCCGAATACATGGTTGGGGTTATTCTGATAGGTCTTGCACGGTGTATAGCGATGGTACTTGTATGGAACGACCTGGCAGAAGGGAATACCGAATATGGTGCAGGATTGGTTGCATTAAACAGTATCTTTCAGGTATTCTTTTATAGTTTTTATGCTTGGTTATTTGTAACAAAGCTACCACAGTTATTTGGCTTCGAAGGTGTAATTGTTGATATATCCATAGAAACAATTGCCGAAACGGTAGCTATCTACTTGGGTATTCCTTTTCTGATGGGCATTCTAAGCCGTCTGATATTAGTAAAAACTAAAGGGGAACAATGGTATAAAGAAAAGTTTATCCCGACAATCTCACCCATTACTTTGATCGCCTTACTATTTACCATTGTATTAATGTTTAGCCTCAAAGGGGAACTGATAGTACAAATACCATTGGATATGGTACGCATAGCCATACCATTATTAATCTATTTCGTAGTCATGTTCTTCCTCAGCTTCTTTGCAGGAAAATTAATGGGAGCATCTTACGATAAAAATGCTTCGATAGCATTTACCGCTACGGGCAATAATTTTGAATTGGCTATTGCAGTTGCTATTGGAGTCTTCGGCTTACATAGCGAGCAAGCCTTTGCTGGGGTAGTGGGGCCATTGGTTGAAGTACCTGTACTCATACTTTTAGTGAACATTGCTTTTTTGTTAAAGAAGAAATATTACAAATAAAATAACTACAATACTTTCATTATGAACACGAACGAAGAAAAGAAAGCTTTAGTAAAACAAAGGTATAGCGAACTAGCATTGAATAGTAATGCTCTAAAATCTGGTTGCTGTTGTGGAACGAACCCTGCAACTCCTTCAAAAAAGGTCTTTACAATCATGAGCGAAGACTACAGCGGGCTTAAAGGATATGAAGCCGATGCGGATTTGGGTGTAGGCTGTGGATTAACTACTGAGTATGCAGGTATTAAAGAGGGTAATACCATTTTGGATTTGGGATCAGGTGCGGGCAACGACTGTTTTATAGCCAGAGCAGAAGTCGGAGAAACAGGGAGAGTAATCGGCATTGACTTTTCTCCACAAATGATAGAAAAAGCGCGAAAGAATGCAACTAGGCGAAGATATACCAATGTCGAATTTATTGAGGGAGATATAGAAAATATGCCTCTACCCGATAGTTCTATAGATGTTGTAGTAAGTAATTGTGTTTTAAATTTGTTACCTGAAAAGGATAAGATATTTAAAGAAATATATCGGGTATTGAAACATGGAGGCCATTTCTGTATTTCCGATGTGGTGCTGAATGGTTTATTTCCAAAAGAGTTTACGGATAATGCTTCTATGTATGCAGGCTGTATAGCCAGTGCCATACAAAAAGACGATTATTTAGGTGAGATTGAAAAAGCTAATTTTACTAATATAAAAATTGAACGGACAAAAACGGTAATCATTCCTGATGATGTTTTACAGGAACATCTCGATGAATCGACAATTGAAAAATATAAAAAAGGAAATGTCGGTATTTATTCCATTACTGTGACAGGAGTAAAGTAATAGAATTCATGAATAGCTTAAGCCATCATAAGGTGGCCTAAGCTATCAAATTTGTATTTCTCTATAACTTTATTTATTATTCAAACAAAAATGGTTTTGTATCGATAAGTTTATGACGGTCTTCTTCAAAGAAGAATTTGTCTTCACCGAATGCCGGTTTAAGCTGATTAAACCAAGTTGCTTTAGGATCATATTCAGCAAAAAACGGAATATGTACCCATTTAGGATTACGTCCCTGAATAAAACGAAGAACAAACAGCTTTTCTCCTTTAATTTCCTGTACACCTAATACCTGTATCTTCCCGGCATGATCACTCATACTCGGTCCTCTTACCGTCCGGCATAGACCACTCACTTGCTGATATGCTCGGCGAAAGATATTCCAACATCTTTCGAGTGGAAGTTCAAAGTATTGCTTTGACCCTGTATCTCGTGCTATAAACATATAATAAGGAATACAGCCCAAATCAACTTGATTACGCCACATCCGCGCCCATATTTCAGGCTTATCATTGATATGCTTTAGTAGAGGTGATTGCGTCCGTATCTGTGCACCGGTATTCTTTATTCGTAAAATCGCTTGTTTAACAGCATCAGTAGAAAGCTCTCTTGGATGGTTAAAGTGTGCCTGAATAGATAAGTTCTTCCCAGATTTGTTAATTTCTTCAAATAAACGGATAACATCATCACTATCAGAATCAGTAAGGTATCTATATGGCCAGTAGGCTAATGACTTTGTTCCAATACGGATAGAACGGATATGATCAAAATCGGATGTCAATAATGGTTTGATGTAACTACCGAGAATAGCAGCATTCATTACCATTGGATCTCCACCCGTAAACAAAACATCTGTAACCTCTTTATGAACTCGCAAATACTTAAGTAACAGATCAACTTCTTTCATTGCAAATTTCAATTCGCTCATTCCTGAGAATTGAGGCCACCTAAAACAAAACGTACAATAAGCATGGCAAGTTTGTCCCTGGCTGGGAAAGAACAATACCGTTTCGGGGTATTTGTGTTGAATACCTTTCAACTTTACTTCTCCTAAAGACGGAACATTGTGCTCCTGCCCCGCAGGATTTGGGTTCAGAGAAAGGCGGATTTTGTGTATTTTATCTTCAATAATAGATTTTTCAACATTGTCATCTAGTAGCTGTTCAACTATCGCATAATGCTTTTTATCAAGCATTCCTTTTCTTGGAAAATTTAATGTAAATATCGGATCAGTGTCGATATTATCCCAATCTATCAATTCATCTATTACATAATTATTTGTTTTGAATGGTAGTACTCTTCCTACAACTTCAATATCCTTCACAAACTCCTTTGGAATATTGGCTATTTGAGGTATAGATTGATAATTGTGTAATGTGAACGTTTTTAGTTGATTTCGGGATTTATTCATATTATAGTTAAGTTTTTAAGCTACACTTATTGATAATCTAAGCGTAGGCCATTAATATATATTGCAGAGACATAAATATCGCTAGCTGAATAATTACAATCAGTTAAGAGGCAAAAAGACAAGCTTAAATTATAATTAAGCTAAATTAGATAAGACTCAAAAATTTGTCTTATCTGTTTGTAAAATATGCCACAACGATATTTGTCTAATCATATCCGGAGCAAACACAGGTACAGCTAAAAGGATGCTATTGCGTTTGTATAAATGATTCCGGTTCGTAAATATATAAAAAATAATCGGGATACTGATCTTAAAAAAGCAGAAAATGGGTAAGAGACTAACTCCATATATGAATGGAAACAATTGATTTTCTAAATAAAAAACCCCTCCCCTAAACAAATTCAAAAAATATTTTCCATTCTAAGGTAGGGTTTTCCTCAACATATGTGTCATAGTTGTATAAAACATTAGAAGATGGAGATTCCTTACGAAATATTGATCAAATATTGCAAAAATGAATGCAATATCCAAGAAAAGCGATTTATTGAAGACTGGCTTGCTGCTGATGACAACAACCTAAATACCTTTCTTGACTTACAGAAAGAATGGATTTACATAAATCAGCCATCATATGTTATTCCTGATAAAGAAGCTGTATGGAAGCAAATCTGTAATAAAACAGATTACAAGCAATATCTCGAAAAAGAAACAGGCATAAGGAAGAAACATTCTATTCCGTATACTATGTGGGCACTTACTGCTGTATTAATACTGTCTTTGCTCACTATATCGGGGTATTTGATTAATAATGCTTACAGGCCCAAGTCTTTTACTCATATAAGTACTCAATGGGGCGAGAAGTCTCAAGCAATACTTGCTGATGGAACAAAAGTATGGCTTAATTCTAAGTCAGAGCTATCATTTGCTAGCGACTACAATGACGAGAACAGATCAATCGAAGCGCATGGAGAACTTTTTTTCGATGTTGCTCATGATCAGGATAAACCCTTTATTGTAGACATCGGTAAGGTCAAAATCCGCGTACTCGGCACAAGCTTTAATGTTTCCAATTACGATGGTGATGATTTTTTTGAAATATCCCTCATCGAAGGTGAAATAGAAGTATTAGATGCAAAAAAGAACAAGCATATGTTTAATCTGTCACCATCTCAACGAGCACACATAAATAAACACAATCTGAAATACGAAATAATAAACGAAGATACAGAGGAAGCAAAACTTTGGACTGCAAATAAATTGCTCATTCATAATGCGACACTATATACTGCAATAAAGAAACTCGAACGATGGTATGGAGTTAATATCTCTTACTCTCAATTAGATGAAAGTAAAAGATACACATTCCTTTTGAATACCGAATCGCTGCGAGAGTTTCTCGACCTATTTAACAAGATAACACCAATAGAATATGAAATATATGACAACTCAGTGAAAATAAAAGGGAAATAGTTACTAACATTTTATTTAATACCATGAAAACAATAATCAGAAAATTGCTATTTACACTCATTTTGTGTCTAATGGCGCACTCAGCAATTCTAGCTCAAAAACCAATTAATATCAGTGTAAAAAATATCTCCATCAAAGAGCTATTTAGCGACATCCAGAAAAAATACGGCTATTCGTTTATATACAGCAACAGTGATTTGGACGACAAGCAAAAAGTAATCCTGAATGTCCAAAATGCGTCTATACAAGAAGTATTGACAGAAGTCTTTAAGAACAAAAGCGTTGGCTACGAAATAAAAGGCAACCAAATAGTTTTGAAACCCATTACGGTTCACCAACAAACCGTTCAAAAGAAAATATCTGGAGTCGTATTAGATTCAAACAATGAACCTATTATTGGAGCCACGATAAAAGAAGTGGGAACAACAAATGGTACAATTACTGATATCAACGGAAAGTTTGAACTATCAGTAAACGAAGATTCAAAAATTAATATTACATCCATCGGCTTTCAAACAAATACCGTAACGGTGGGTTCAAAATCTGCATTCGACATTATTCTGATAGAAGATGAAAGAGTACTTTCAGAAGTCGTAGTTACTGCATTGGGCATCAAACGTGAAGAAAAGGCTCTTGGGTACGCTGTACAAGGAGTACAGGGACAAGCCTTGCAGACTGTACGCCCATTAGATGTTGGAACATCACTGACTGGTAGAGTGGCAGGATTGAATGTACTAAACAGTACCGAATTTGGAGCTGCCCCCGAAATAACTCTTCGTGGCGAAAACCCGTTAATCGTTATAGACGGTGTTCCTTATACAAATATGACATTGCGCGATTTGCCGGCTGACGACATAGAGTCTATGAACGTATTAAAAGGCTCTACCGCTTCTGCCCTTTATGGATCTAAAGGTGATGGAGGAGCCATCATGATTACAACAAAAAAAGGTTCGGAAAGACAAGGCTTATCTGTATCTATAAATAGTGGAACTATGTTTACAGCGGGTTATCTTGCCATACCCGAGATGCAATCAACTTACGGACGTGTTGTGAATACAGCAACGAATACCTATGCACGTACAGGCGACGGTTCGTGGGGTGTACCAATGGAGGGGCAAGAAGTAGTACAATGGGACCCTATTTCAAAAACAATGACGCCAATGCCATACACTGCTAGAGGAAAAGACAACTTTAAAAACTTCCTGGTGCAGGGCTATATACTAAACAACAATATAAATGTTGTACAACAAACTAAAAATAGTAGTTTACGAGCATCTGCGACATGGGTACAAAATAAAGGTCAATATCCCAACTCTTTATTCAATAAATATACCTATAGTCTTGGTGGAGAAATGAAAGTTGATAAGTTTACATTGTCTTCGAGCTTAGGATTCAACAAACAAACCTCTCCCAATCTAGGATTCAATGGATATGCCGGATATGATCCTATGTACAGTCTATTGGTATGGTCGGCTCCAGACTACGATATCAGAGACTATAAAGACTATTGGCTAATAAAAAACGAGAAGCAAAATAGTAGTTATGAAAGTGCAAATAACAATCCATACTTCGACAGATACGAGAGATTGCATACATTAAACAGAGATATTTTTAACGGGACGCTTTCTCTCAACTATGATGTTACTCCTTGGTTGAAAGCTACATTAAGAACTGGATTCGACAGTTATAGTGACCGTCAGGATGTACGCATATCCAAAGGTTCGTTCACAGGAGGAGGTACATCAACCGTAATAAAAAATGGGACAGAGATATGGGGCGAATCAGCAAAAGGCTCATTCAATATGGGCGTAGGCAGAGGTTACAGCATCAACAACGACCTTATCTTAGCTGCAGACAAGGCATATAAAGATTTCAGATTCGACGGATTTGTAGGAGGTTCTATTTTCTACAACCAAGATGAAGGAATGGAAGCCCGCACACAAAGCGGACTCTCAATACCGGGATTCTACTCATTGAAGGCATCTATTAATTCTGTACTTACCAATTCAAGATTGTATAAGAAACAAGTAAACAGTGTATTCGGACGTGTGGGGGCATCTTGGCGAAGCATGGCATATATAGAAGCAACTATGCGTAACGATTGGAGTTCTACCCTTTCAAAATCAGAACGTTCTTATTTCTATCCATCGGTAGCAAGTAGCTTTATTGCTTCTGAACTTCTACCTGAGGTGAATTGGCTATCATTCTGGAAGCTTCGTGGATCATGGACAACTTCCAAAAAGCCCGCTAACATATATGATATTAATTCAGACTATGCGATTACACAAAATGCTTGGGGAAATCTAAGTTCGGCTACATATCCTACATCTATCAGAAGTACAAGCGTAAGAGCAGAGTCTACATCAACATTCGAAGTAGGTACAGCTCTCAATTTTTTCAAAGGTAGAGCTTCGCTTGATGTCGCATATTATAATAAACGCATGTACGACTTTATAGTACAAGCGCCTATAAGCCCAGCCTCTGGTTATAAAAGCAACTATATCAATTCGGGAGAAGAAATCACACGTAGAGGTTTTGAAATTACAGCTACTGTAACACCAATCAAAACAAAAGACTGGGAATGGGATGTAACGCTAAATTGGTCGAAATATGCCCGCTATTATACAAAACTGGATGAAACATTTTCGCAAGATAAACCTTGGGTAAAAGTTGGAGAGAGAGTAGATCATTATATAATCAGAGAGTATCAAAAAGATCCACAAGGTAATATAATACATAGCAATGGACTACCACTCTACTCGGCATACGATTCTAAGTTTGGGAATTACGATCCTGATTGGATTTGGGGTATGAACACTAGTGTAAGGTACAAAAACTGGCATTTTAGAATGACGATGGACGGACGTGTAGGTGGTATTGCTCAAACAACTACCGAAATGTATATGTGGCGTGCCGGATCACATCCTAACTCAGTAGTTCCTGAACGTTATCTGGATGCAACCCAGCCTGGAACGAAAAACTATACAGGGCAAGGTGTAAAAGTAATATCGGGGAAAGCAACGTACGATACATACGGAAACATTACAAGCGACACTCGCGAATATGCTGCTAATGATGTAGCCGTTACTTACAAAACATATATCGAAAATCTACATAAAGGAACAGCATGGGGAGGTTCTCCTTCTTCGTTGGATGCTTACAGCACCACATTCTTCAAAATCCGAGAAATTGCTCTGACCTACAATCTTCCAAAAACACTATCGGCTAAACTAAGAGCGAGAGATATTGCAGTATCGGCTGTAGGGCAAAATATGCTATTATGGGCTAAAGATTTTAAATATTCAGACCCAGACGGAGGTATAGATAATTTTAGCGACCCGTCTCAGCGTTATATTGGATTTAATGTGAAAATAGATTTTTAAAACTTTAAACTGAAACGAAATGAAAACCATAAATAAATTCACGATTATAGCAAGCATCCTTCTTTTATCAATATTTATAGGATGTAGCAATTTCGACGATTTGAATACTAACCCCGACTCTACATCTCAGGTTAGTGCATCTTTGCTATGCACAAATGTAGTGTTACGTGTAGCCCGATTTGATGGACGAGACGCAAAGGTAATGATCTCCGATAACGCATTATCCAAATATGTAGGCTATGCTAACGAAGGACAAATGAGTACGCAATACAACACAATAGGAAGTAGCAGCTTCGAAATACTGACAGTACTACCTAACATAGATAAAATGCTAGGCTATGCGCAAGGCAGTCCGATGGAGAACTCATACAAAGGTGTAGCAAAGTTTGTTCGCGCAGCTGCATTTTTCAAACTAACAATGGAATTAGGGGATATACCGTATAGTGAATCGAATAAAGGTGCATCTGGTGTTTACAAGCCAAGTTATGACACACAAGATGATGTATTCAAAGGTATTTTAAACGAGTTGAAAGAGGCAGATCAGTTCTTTGCGGACGGAACAAACTTCGATGGAGACCCAACTCCGTATAATGGTGATCCTGCTAAATGGCGCAGAGCATCAAATGCACTCGCACTAAAAGTCTTGATAACATTGAGCAAAAAAGAGAATGTGGCATCTTTGGAAGTAAAGAAACGTTTTGCTGAAATCGTTAATAGTGGCAACCTACTGGAAGCCTCAACAGGATTTTTCGGGCTTAATTATTCAAGTCTAAACAGACACCCACTATCAAGTACCAATGATTTGTTTACCAGTAAAACAATTGTAAGTTCTTTACTCATCGACAATTTGAAATCTTTAGGAGACAGAAGATTATTCTACTTTGCAGAACCTGCAGGAGCAGCTATCGCTGCAGGTAAAACAGAATCGGACGAAGAAGCCTATATAGGCGTTGATGTTTCAATGGATTATTCTGCAATGAATGCAGGTCATAGCGCCAATAAATATTCGCTATTAAACAAGCGTTACTTAAAAGAAGATGCTTGTGAACCACGCATGGTATTAACTTATGCCGAGCAACAACTAATCGTTGCAGAAGCAAGAGTAAGAGGCTGGATAACAACAGGTGATGCAAAATCTTATTACGAAAGCGGTGTAAAATCTGCTCTTGCCTCTATTATGGCGACTAAGGCTGAATATGCGCACGGTAAAGCCATTACTCAGAGTTATATTGACAATTACTTTACTGGTGACGCAGAATTCAAAGGCTCTACCAACGAGCAATTGAAACAGATATGGATGCAACGCTACATTCTTAACTTTATGCAAGAAGCTCAAAGTAGTTTCTTTGAATACAGACGTAATAACTATCCTGACTTCCCTATCAACCCTGAAACAAGTTTGAATGAGAATAATAAAAACGGATTACCTATGCGTTGGTTGTATCCAAGTTCAGAAACAAATTACAATCGTGATAATTTAAAAATAGCACTGGATAAACAGTACGAAGGCTATGACGAAATCAATAAATTGATGTGGTTGCTTAAATAACATACAATTGTTATAAACTTTATCAATTATCCAGCTTGTTTTTGTATCTTCATCTATAATTATTATGTGCTCTATGGTTTTCTTATAGTTATCAAACGAGACTAAAGAAGATTGTGATAAAGGAAACCATAGAGATACATATATTCGCTAAAAAAAAGATTTAGTACGACGAGTAAAAAATCTTATAGTGGAGAAAGGAAGTATAACTAAAAAATTAAAGAAATGAATCATTATATCCAAAAAGGAATAATCTTAATCGCCTTAATTTTATTTATTTTACCCAAATCGTTATCCTCTCAAAGCGGTGACTGGAAATTAGTATGGTCTGATGAGTTTGAATATAGAGGTCTACCTGACTCTACAAAATGGAGTTTCGATACACATGGAAACTCATATGGCTGGGGAAACAACGAGTTACAATGGTATACCGACAGAAATATAAACAATGCTCGTGTATGTAACGGTGTATTAAGAATCACTGCCGTGAAAGAAGAGTCTAATGGTAAACAATATACTTCTGCAAGACTAAGGACAAAAGGGAAAGGAGATTGGCTATACGGAAAGGTAGAAGTAAGTGCAAAACTACCGACAGGTAAAGGTAGTTGGCCTGCAATATGGATGTTGCCTACAGAGAGTAAATACGGTGGTTGGCCCAGATGTGGTGAAATAGACATTATGGAACATGTAGGTTTTTCACCAGACAGTGTGTTTTCTACAGTTCATACCGAAACATATAACCATACGAAAGGTACACAGGTAGGAAAATCAATTCACGCTCCGCTAGTTACCGATAGGTTTCATGTTTATACTATGGAATGGAACGAGCATCAGATCAGATCGTATATCGATGGTATTCATTATTTTACATTCAGCAAACAAGAGGGAATAGACGCATGGCCTTTCGATCAACCATTTCACTTATTGCTTAACCTTGCCATAGGCGGAGGATTAGGTGGTATAAAAGGTGTAGACAATACGTTGTTTCCGCATTACTTCGATATTGATTATGTACGTATTTATCAGAAAGAATAGTGACTCCTTCTACAAATAAGAATATAAGATATGCGTAGTTATATAGAGTCTGAGTTTGAGGAAATATTCAACACATATTATGAACCAGTATGTTATTTCCTAAATCTTTATACTAAAGATGAGCATGTTATCAAAGATATTGCCCAAGATGTATTTTGTAGCTTATGGGTAAATAGAGAATTGCTGCAAATAGATGATATAAAAGCATACCTTTATACCGCTGCCCGTAACCGTATATTAAACTATTTTAGAGATATAAAACTTCACGAAGAGTTGCTCGCCAAATGGATATCTGAAGAAAAAGAACTGGATGAAGCATACGATTGCGTAGACAGGACTGAATTTGAAAAAAGTATAGAAACAGCCATTGAAAGTCTAACTCCAAAATGCAAAACTGTATTTAAACTCAGTCGCTATAGCCGTATGAGCTACACTCAAATTGCAGAGCAAGAAGGTATATCCCAAAAGATGGTGGAAAAACATATTTCGGTAGCCCTGAAGAAGATAAAAGCGCATATACTCAAATCCATGTTCCTCTGGATTATCTTTTTCTCTTATGTGGAAAAAAACACTTAATAGGTATTAGACTGTGTATAAATATTAAAGTCTATTTTATTTCGAAAGTAATAAAAACTCCTTTGTGGTCAGTCGGCCAAACATCCTTGAATGGTTTAATAACCCGATCTTTTGTTTTATCCTCATTTCTCTTTCCCCTTACTATATAGCCTTTTGGTCCAAATAACGCTGCTCTTTTTACCGTCAACCGTTTATCTGGATAATAGTATACAAAATCAATACGTTCTCGCTCATCTGCATCTGGAGTCCAAGTAATAGCATTCGGGACAACATCTTTATTGTTAGCCGGAAATGTAAATCCCGGGTATTTTACTACATCGGGATATGTCTCTCGGTATGCATCTTTAAATCCATTCTCATATAATAAAGACGATACACCCCAATTTACCACGCATCCATTATGATCGAATAAATTAGCTGTTCCAGCTTGCCAATCGAGATGAGACGGTTCGTTGAAATCTCCGGCATAAATAACTAATCCACCTTTGCTCATTTCGGTTTTAGCATCATTTATAAAGTCTTGAGCAGACTCTATACGTCCCGAAAGGTTACATACTTTCAATATTGTAGCCACATCAGTAATAGGCGAGTTTAATTTATTCCAGTCTTTACTGCCATCGTTATAACCTCTCGGGTAGTAGCAAGTGTAGTATCTATACTCGGAATGGGCGGGATAAACCGCAACACGTTTACCGTCTACATTCAGCACAGCCTTAAACTGCCATTTGTTGATCCGCTGCTGTTCTACAATCGGATATTTGCTTATAATAGCTCTACCATCTATACGCGCACTGTAATAATTAAGCCCTTGTTTTTTTAACGCGTCTATCAATTGAGGCATAACGGGATCATCTTCCTCCCCTTTATACAATTCACAGAATGTGGCGACATCGGGTTTCAATCCTGCTATCTGATCTATTAGTCCCTGAACCGCATTGGGCACTTTGGTACATTCTACCCAAATATTAAGCTGTAACAGAGTAAGCTCGATTGTTTTCCTTTTTTCTTCTTTACCGGTATCAGGTTTAATTGATTTTGAACAATAAGTATTCGATAAGAAAAAAAAGGGCAATAAAGAGATTAATAGCATTTTACATATTGAAGAGAACTTCTTATACATAGTAGTATTCTTTAATTAGAAATAAAAAGATAGTACCATCATGAATCATTATCAAATAACAATTATTCCGGTACTATCTTTTGCAATAAATATTAAGGCTTTATTTCAATCTTCATTAAAAGGCTAGAGCGAGGTTGATCTAACGTAATCTCGAAGCCTTTGGCAAGCTCACTTCCCTTTTTCACAAGGACAGCTCCTGTATCTTTATTTGTTAATGTATATTCTCTATCCAACTTTAACCCTTGCAACTTTACCTGATAAGTTTGGTCGGGAGAATTAGCTCTACGAAATCCAACGATATAACCGCTGTCATCGGACGGGCGATATAATTGGTATACCATCCATATATTATCGGCTGTAATATCCACATCACCCGATCCACTTAATGGATAATAATCTTCATAAAAGTAAGGACGTACTTCGTTAAACTCAGCCTGTTTGTTGCGCATATCAACTACATTGTAGTTTCCTTCTGTTACTTTCCAGTTATAAATAACAGATGTTCCCAATCCTGAGCGGAAGGTATAGGAGTCAGCCTGCTGAATACCTGTACCATGTAGAGGTAAATAGAGTTCGAGTCCGTAAGTATGACATTGAGATCCGTTAGGTTCGCCATAATTATAGTCTGTACGCCACAATGCGGCACTTCTGGATATACTTTCCAAGTCGATACGACGTCCGCCACTTGCACAATTATCAATTATTGTATTCGGAAACCTATTCAATAAATATTCCCAGAATTTATAAAGACCCTCGATGTAGCGTATCTCGCAAATACCACGTCGTCCTTCCTCATCATTATTATACCAGAAGCCGGCCGGTTCGATATTAAAATCCTGACGATAATAATCTATTCCGTTCGTTTCCATAAAATCACCTATAAATTTTCCAAGCCATTTACAAGCTTCCGCATTTCCCAGATTGAAAAGTACAGCATCATGATCACCATCTTTCTGCCATTCTTCCTGTTTCACTGATCCTTTTGCATCGAGCATCCATTGCGGGTATTGATTCGCCCAATCCGAATTCTTCATAACACGTTCAGGTTCAAACCACACCATAAATTTAGCCCCTTGTTTGTGTACCTCATCCGCTATAGGACGAAATCCACGAGGAAATCTTTCAGGATCGATAGTCCAGTTACCGACAGTGTTAGCCCAGTTTTTTTTACCGGCAACATCTGCAGCTTTAATATACCACCCTGCATCAAGCCAGAAAACATCAGGTACCAGTTTATATTGTGCATAGCGCTTGATAAGAGCGATAGCATAATCCTCTGTCATGCATGTATATTCATTACATGGCGCAGGATCTCCGTAATTGAAGCTGGTAGATACGGGATATACCGTAGGCTTACCATTCTGTTTCCATGTATAATGTTCGAGAACAAGTCGCCGGAAGGCGTTGTGTCCTACAAAGCGGTTCTCACCATTCCAGAACAATAAGCATACTTTTGGTGTACGGATACTCTCTTTTGGATACAGGTATGTTTTAAGATTTACCATACCCGATTTCAGATTTGTACTCTTGCTCGTCTCTGCCTTTACTTTGGCAAACCATGTTCCAGTCCATCCTATGGCTGCTAATACGCCCCCCTGCCCTTTGGGTGCTTGCATATTAAAGAATGGAAAAGCATTCTGAGAAGAACGCCCTCCGTATGGCTCCATATACAGACTGTCGTGAGGCTGCATCACTTTTAGCCTTTGATGGAAGTCTTCTTTTGACACATGGCTACCGTCCGCGTAATGCATTTTCAAGGCTCCGCCCTCTTTATATGTGAATGTAATATCAGAGGCATTCACAGATGAGATCTCGGGAGTATTCTTATTTCCTGTATTCACAAAACGAAGCACCCATTCTACGGCGTTATAAGCATTGAAGCCTTTTACTTCGCATTCTACAGTGAGCCCCGACACCGGGTCTTTGTAAGAATAGATACGCTTAATAACGGAAGGATCACTTTCCGTTATATTTTTCACACTATAGCTCCAATTCTTAATGAATGTGCTCGAATGTTTTCCACCATATACAAACGAAAATGGAGGAGTAACTCCCTTTCTGAAATTAGCGGAAATCCATTTGCCGATATCATTTTTATTACCTGTTATTTGTACCGTCGACTGCCCTGCGACAGACAAAGATCCCAATAACAGTAGGATTAGATAAACTATGTTTTTTTTCATTATATATTTTTATCAATTTATTGATTATCAAAACATCATTGATAAAAGGTGACAAAAGTAACACCTTTTTACACTTTTTATTTCTGTCACTTTTTCTATACTATCAGTTAAAAGCTATTCTAGTATTATTATAGATAAAGTATTCTGCTTTTCATATATCTGCCCTACTCCACTGCCTTATATTTTATCAGCAGCGATTGATTTGGCTTATCCAAAGTCAAGACAAATCTATCGGCAAGCTCTCTTCCCGATATAATAATGGATTCGTTTTTATCCAGATCTGTTACTTTATATTTCTTTTCGGGTTTGATGCCGGAGAGTTTCACTTCAATAGTGTTTTTCTCGCAAGCCTTTCGACGGAAAGCAACTATAACCCCGCTGTTATCAGAAGGTCGGTTGAGTTGATATGCCAACCAGATATTATCGAGAGTTGTATCGTCTATCCCCGTTAATGGATAATAATCCTCATAATAATAAGGGCGGATATCTTGAAATTCATTTAATCGGGCTTGCATTTCATATATCGAAAAACTTTTGTCTGTTATTTTCCAGTTGCAGGTCAAACAGGTGCTCATGCTTGAACGGAACGCATACGGGTCGGTCTGTAAAATTCCGGTACCATGCAGAGGAAGGAAAAAGTTTAATCCATAAGTATGACATTGATAGCCATCAGGATCATCGTAATGATAGTAATCGCTTCGCCATAGAGGAGCACTTCTTGGGATCGTTTCCATATCGATCCGTTTTCCTCCACTGGCACAATTATCTATAAACAAATTAGGGAAACGCTTGAGCAGATAGTCCCAAAACTTATACAAATTTTCGATATGGCGTATTTCTTTCATCCCTACTCGTCCTTCTTCTTCGTTCGCAGCCCAATAAATATCGGGATGCATATTAAAATCCTGACGATAATGATCTACTCCGTTTTCTTCTATCATGTCTCCGATATATTTACACAGCCAGTCGCAAGCTTCAGTGTTTCCGAGATCAAACATGAGATAAGTATCATCGTTATGTTCGGGAATATCCAGCATCCATTCGGGGTGCTCTACAGCCCATTGCGTACCTCTGATTACTCGTTCGGGTTCGAACCACACCATAAATTTTACTCCTAGCTTATGTGCTTCTTCCGAGATAGGCTTTAATCCACGAGGAAAGCGTGTTGTATCTACCGTCCAGTTACCAACTGTGTTAGCCCAACTTTTACCCTTTTCCCAATCTGCAGCTCCGGTATTCCATCCGGCATCTAACCAGAATACTTCAGGCATAATGTTGAATTGCTTGTAACGTTTCATCATCGCAATTGCGTATTCTTCAGTCAAACCCGAATACTCAGTATAAGGAGCAGGGTCTTTATAATTGAAGCCTGTAGCTAATGGATAAGGAGCATTTTTCCCATTTATTTTATGTGTCTTATGATTCAGCACAAAGCGACGGAACTGATTGTGTCCCTCCATTCGGTCGTCGCCGTTCCAGTACATTAGTGTAATGCTTGGCGTGCGTATACTTTCTTTTCCATACAAGTAGAGATCCATCGTTTTCATTCCCGACTCTATGGATATTCTTTTTTGATTTTTACAGCTGATATCTGCATACCAGCTACCGCTCCACCCGATGCCCACAAAAACACCTTGGGATGAAGCTGATTCGATATTGAATATTGGCAGATAATCGCCTTCGGATGAACGCCCGTTTATTGGCTCCATCAATTTACTTTCACCGGGGTTCAAAGTAAGCGTACGAGGATGAAAGTCGTATTTGGATATATGATTACCATCTGCATAATGCAGATTAAAATTGCCTTCGACAGGATAATCCATCTCCATATCTATGGCTTTTACCTGTTTCAGGCTTTTCGAATTGGCAGTAGCCATATTTGTGAAATGAATCGTCCATTCCAAAGCCTTGAAATCCGGATATCCTTTTATTTCACATTCCACTTTCAGCCCTGTCCCGGCTTCGGTATAAGTCGCAAGATATCTGACAACTCCCGATTCTTCTACCTTTTGTTTCTCAATAGTATGTTTCCATTTGCGAATAAATTCTTTTGAAGAAACACCACCGTATACAAACGAAAACGGAGGAGTTTTACCTTTGGCAAATAGTGTTGATATCTGATTTTCTACATTTACCGGTGTTTTGGTCATCTTAGTAACAGTTTGCCCGCGAGAACTCATTGTCGCACAGATGAAAATAAGAAACGTGATGATTGCTTTACTGCAAATATTTTTTATCATAGAACTTTTATTTTATTACAAGAAATCTGCAATGCTTTAATATAGGTTTCAATGTTTTTATTTACTTGTTTTTCTGACAATGCTTATTAGCCACAATAAGTAGCACCATATAGCAGCGATGAGAACAATTGCTGATATCTGCGTTTTGAAAATATCGGTAACAACGCCAAGCACAGGAGGCAGTATAGCACCACCCGAAACTCCGACAATCAGCAGAGCCGATATTTCGTTTGCTTTCTCAGGAATGCGTTTTAATGCCAACGAAAATATGATAGAAAATAAATTGGCATAACCTAAACCAAATATTGCAACACAAGCCAGCGTTATCCAAACATTCGTATTGATGCACAGTAAAAGCAGTCCTACTAATCCTATCCACACACTGTAGGTAAAGAACTTCGACTCGGAGCTCTTCATCAACAATATACCCCCTAAGAATGCCCCCACGGTACGAGACAGAAAATATACACTGTTGCCCATACCTGCATCTTCTACCGAAAGTCCGGCCTTTTCCATCAATAACTTAGGAAATGTCATGTTCATTCCTACATCAACACCCACTAACACCAATATTCCGATAAAAAAGGCTACGATATACTTATCCTTGAAAAGTTCAAGAGTATTTTTAATTGAAATATTAGAAGTGTCATTTCGTTTATCTTCTATCTTAGTTAAGCTCAACCAAATAAAAGCAAGAAGAGAAAGTGCCGCATATATCGGAAATATCATTCTCCATCCCAGTGTAGTACCGATTACCGACGCTGCGAGAATAGGACCAACAAAGGAGCTTATCGCTTTCACAAATTGACCTAAAGTAAGAGTGCCTGTTAGTTTGCCCGAGCCTACTACGTCTGCCACGAGCGGATTGAGCGATACTTGTAACAATGTATTGCCAATCCCTATCAGCCCAAACATAATTAGAACAGTGGTGAAGTCATAGGTTGCCAGAGGCAAGCACATAGCTAATACATGGAATGCAAAACTAATTAACACTGTTTTTTTTCGGCCTATTTTATTCATCAGCATCCCGGTGGGGATAGATAAGATAAGAAACCACAAAAAACAGGATAGTGATACCAGATTTACCATGGAATCGGTAAGATGACTAAAGTCATTTTTTACGTAATTAGTAGAAATCCCTATGATATCTACAAATCCCATGATGAAAAATCCAAACATCACTGATAATATTTTTATGGCGGAAGTATTATTTTTCATCCTTTACAAATTCGTTTGATTAAAGCTACCCCGAACCCTAATCCGGGATAGCTTACTGTGTTTAATAATCCTTTTTAGTTGACCGTTTTTAATAACTCTCCATAGTTACCCGTAGCCGCATTTGTCCAGTTATAGTACTCTACACGAACACCTGCTTCAATTGCTTTCTGAACAGGGTTTACACCTGAGTTCCAAACACTACTCCAACCTCCGTTTTCTGCAGTTTCTACTTTCAGCGTCCGTGATTTAGATGTATCGGCTGTAAAGTCGAATGCCAACTTATCTCCACTTTGTCCCCATGTAGACCAAGCATAACCATTACGTAGATCAAGATACTCTATCGGACATCCTGTAGCAATGAAACGAATATTATAGTTGCTAAGTAATGAAATACCCCGCATGTCAATATATTTCAATGAAGTATTGTTACTTAGATCTATATCTCTCAACCATGGTTGATCCTTCGTTTTGAAAGAAGTTAGTCCTGCATTTTTCGCTGATATCGTTGTTAGATTGTACCAGCCTGTCATATCAATCTCACTTATGTTATTGTTATCACATACCAGATACCAAACATCATCGAAGTATTTCAAACCATCTAAAGATGTAATATTTTTGTCCGAAAGATCGAGCTTATTAGCCAGATTAGTTGGTAATTTAGCATTTCTGGCTTCACTGATTATGATGTCATTTCCACTGAAAGCCTGAGGACAATAACCTTTCATTATGGCTCGCAGATTTGCATCCGGCATGGATGCTGTACCTGCATTAGTCCAATTAATTTTATCAAATACAACTTCTTTGTCAAGACCTATTGTAGTTACCTTCACTCCCGAAAGACCTGCTGTTCTTACAGCACTCGATCTGTTGAACATATCCATGTGCCAGAACCAGATATTGCTCACTAGTAACTGACATTCCTGATTTGTATCGAAATCGAACTTGAAATTATCAAACGAGCCAAAACACATACAGTTGCTGATATCTAATTTACGGAATTTGATATTATCCAATACAATGTTTAGTAATGCCGGACATTTGCTCAAGTCTAGTTCTGTGAGAGGATTATTGCCCATGTATAAAGTTTGCAATGTTTTAGACTGTATATTCATACTTGTAATATTGCTACTCCATGCAAAGATGCTGACAATACCATCCATTCCCACTAGTTCAATGTTGCCAAGATTATTATCTGTAGCCCAAAGAGTTTTCAATTTAGGGAATTTCTCTAAACCACTCAAATTAGTAATTCCTTTACCCGAAATATTCAACGTTCCATTTTCGAATTCGAAATCAGCTGCTACAGAAAGTTTCAAACTATCCTGAGCATCAAATAGCTGAGGTCCGATTACTTTAAGTGTATTACGCAAATTTATATCTGCTACCCATCCCTTAGGTAACCATTGCTGCATACTACCCAGTGATATCTCTTTGTCGCCTCTGAGAAGAACCAAGGAATAGCCACTCTCTTTTGCATTGAGAGGAAACAAGAATGAGAGATAAGAAGATGTAACCTCTTTTATTTCAACATCTATATCAAAAGAACCGTCCAGAGGTTTCAGTAACGGACGTAAATGCAGGTGGTCGGTAGACTGAAAACCCCGTCCTTGTATTTTAACTTCCGTTCCTTGGATACCTTCTTCATATTTAGGTATAACAACGCCGGATATACCAAATGATAAATCATACTCAGTCACATCATCGCAACTCCAGAAGCAAGTTAGCGAAACCAATAATATTAATAATTTAAACTTATTCATTTTATTAGGCTTTAATTACTGTTTATTTTTGAACTAATATTAAGACACTCGAACGCGAAATGCTAAGCGAAGTTTTATCCTTAATATTTATAGTTTCTGTAGATTGAATGAGATTATCCCCGGTAGGAAGATTTCCTTCTACATATTTGTAAACCTCATATTCTCCATTTGCCTGAGACTTGTCATTGATAATTTCTACAGGTTTATTGTGCTCCGAGCCATTTGCAAAGATGTAGACCCATTTATTATTTTCATTCAGAATGGCTGTTCCGGCAACAAGATTTTCGTTCAAATCTAATGGAAATACTTCTGCATTTTTTTTGATGAAACGAGTCAACATACTATATGCATAGTAATGAGGTCTGACCTCATAGTCTTCCTTTATTGCATTATAAATTTCCGGATCAGGCTCATATGCTTTTTTTACATATTTCCATAAGCCGAGCTGTTGCATTTCCGAATAACTTCCATTTCTGCTATAGTATTGATCTATCAACGACCAGTAACTTACACCAGCAGCACCTCCGTTAAGCAAGTTGATAGCAATACGAGTCAAGAGGACTCCTCGTTCGTATTTATCGATATCTAACTGACGTGAAGAACCCGAAGTTTGATTAGAGCCGAACTCCCCTACAAAGTGTTTCTTCCCGCTCGATAGAGTCACATTATTTTTTTCCCAATTAACGATATCGGCATTCGAAGTAGTGTATCCAAACTTATAAGTATGAGTATTCAGTAAATTTGTTTCTGCTTGTAGAGCTTCTGCACATGATTTTAAATAGTTAGGGCTACCATCTGTATTGTCAGATAGATTGAACTCTACTTTATCCCTAAGTCCCATTGCCTTAAATTTTGCATCCAAAGACTTTACCATAGGTGCATACTGATCGGGATGGCTGTCAGGCTCTCCTTGCCACATCGTTCTACCATAATTGGGGGTATGGCTATCAGGCTCATTGAATGGAGTTACTGCTTTTACACATGTAAAACCTTTCGTCTCGATCAGATATTTGACCAATACCGAGAAGTTTTCGGCAAATTCTTCATACTTATCCGTTCCGCATACCCACGGAGCATTCGGTCTGCTATCGCAAAGAAAATGCTTCCCTGTTGGTGTTCCTGCTATCAAATCCATGTTTACAGGACATCCCCATAGTACAAGTGTTACTTCTCCATTATTTTCCTGTATTAATTCCAGTACTTTATATAATGATTGCATTTCCTGCGAATCGAAAGTAAACTTGCTCATATCCGCAACATTCGGGTCATCATTATCATTTAGTGGTTCCCACCAATGCGGTTGTACCATTACCCGGAAATTTTGGACACCCATTTTCTTTACACGCTCTTTTACGATGTTCCAATCTTCAGCCTTAGATCCGTCTTCTGGACGGGTTAAGTTTTGTGAGAAGAAATGAGGATCCAGTTCGACTCCTATCCCTACCAATTTCACACCTGTAGATTCTTTTACCTGAGTGGGGTAAAAATTGGATGGAATACGGTTATAACCTTCATCTATATTGGAACAGGCACTAGAAATAGTCATCATGCTAAAAAGAAGCACGATAACAAATGTTTGTTTGAAATATTTCAGTGTTTTCATTGATTAACTTTTTTATAAAATCCAATTATTCAAAACCTAGTTGTTTCTCTATCGCTTGAATCAAAATATGTATTACTTGAATATGTATCTCTTGCACCCGATCGGAAAAATGAACTTTCGGTGCAGCAATTACAACATCACTCAATGCAGAGAGACGATTATCGCCGGTAGAGGTTAGTGCTAAAACTTTCATTTTTTTTAGATGGGCACTTTCAACTGCCTTCACTATATTGCTAGAGTTACCACTGGTACTGATAGCCAATAATACATCACCTTCGCATCCCACACCTTCAACATAGCGGGAATATATTTCGTCGAACGAAAAATCATTTCCAACACATGTTATGTATGCCGGATCATTTATTGAAATGGCTGGTAAAGACGTTCTGTTTTTACGATAGCGTCCCGTCAATTCTTCTGCAAAATGCGTAGCATCGCAAAGAGATCCTCCATTGCCACAGCTAATAATTTTATTCCCCTTCCTCAATGAATCGGAGAGTAATATAGCAGCCCGTTCAATGACTTCTATTGTTTCTGGATTGTTCCAAAAACTATCGACCTCTTTTAATATTGCTTGCGAGCTTTCTCTTATCAAATTTTTCATAATATTGTTTTTAATCGATTAGATTGGCAGCTATAGAAAGAGCAGCATAATCTCCAATATTTTCGCCAAGAGCCGCAGGAACTATCTTGCAAACATCTCTTGCTCCTTCCAGAGCTTCTTTCGATATCTGATCCAAGACATAAGGTTCCATCATATCCTTGTTGCGGGCATATATACTGCCTATAGCAATAAGCTCCGGATTTAGAATATCTATTAGCATAGCAAGGCCTTTCCCTAAATAAGTAGCTGATGTTTCGTACACCTTCAGGGCAAGTTTGTCTCCTGCTCCGGCAGCTTCTGCAATGAGCTTCGCATTTACATTTTCCATATCATCGAGAGATGGACACCATGAAACATGGCCTCCTTTTTTTATCTCTTCTGCAGCTAAACTACGAGCCAATTGAGCTATTCCGCCACCACTGGCATATCCTTCAAAAGAGCCTTCTTTACCGTACCCTATCGGTCCGTCATCTGTTAGACGAATATGCCCAACTTCTCCGGCATTATCGTTCGTTCCCGAATATAAAGAACCATTAAGAATTATTCCCGCACCAAGTCCTGTTCCACATGTCAGAAAAATCATATTTTGAGTTCCCCTCCCGGCACCGAACTTCCACTCGGCTAATGCACACGCATTGGCGTCATTCTGTAATCCGGCTCTTACACCAAGCTCTTCCTCAATGATTTTCACGATAGGTATATTATCCCAGCCCGGCAAATTGGGTGGAGACATTACCGTTCCCGACTTACTGTCGAGCGGTCCGCCACAGCTAATACCTACAGCACGGACTGTTTGAGCGGTAAGATTGAAGCGTGCCATCATTCTTTTTGCTTCACTCATTATATTTCTGATCGTTTCTTCAACTGTAGTAGTCTCTATTTTTGTTTTATCAACTATCTGCAAATCAGAGCCTATTCTTTTTCCGTAAACGATGGCACATTTAGTGCCCCCTATGTCAATTCCTAATAAATTATCTTTCATATTCCTATTTAATACTAGGATACAATCCTGTCTTTTTTAATAACTTTTTATATTCCTGCAAATTGAAAGGAGCTTCTCCATATAAATAATGATTGCTATATTCTTTTTGCCCCACTTTATATTTGATGAGAAGTACCCCTTGCCCTTTTTGCAGAGGTAATGAAGCTATCTTGTTCATACCATTTGCCAAAACCTCGAAATTTCCTTTGTATATTTCTTTATTAGATGCCATGTCAGACACAATCACCTGTCCTTTTTGCAGATTACGGGTGTCATTGGCAACAATTAAAGGATAGCCATTATCTACAGGATCATTTATGAGTACACAAAGGTCTGTTTGTGCATTTTTAATGAAATAATACGCCATTTTCTTTGAGTTGTAGTAATCTACGATAGCATCCGAAATTATTGGCCAGCCATCACGAAGATTCCACCACACTATTCCTGTTTTAGGACTAAACTTCTGCCCACGCCACAACTCTACAAAAAACTTCATAGCCTCGGCCTGCACTGCCTGTGATGCAAAAACAAAATCGTCAAGTTTGGTTGGTATTTCGCCAAAAAGCAAATTCACCTGATTCAACATTAGATTGTTGCGATCGAAAGTTTTTCCTTGAGAAGGGAACCTACGTGTCGACTTTGTAACCCACTCATCGTTCCATTCTTTGTCTTTAGTCCAAGGGTAAACACCTTCCTTAGTCATCATTTTGTTTAGACTTTCGACATTCGGACATCCATGATACCCTATTTCGCTAACAAAACAACAGGCTGCCTTTGTATAATATGGTTCTTTATAGTATCCTCGTGGCCCCCAGAGATGATTCTCGGGTAATAATTCGTCACCACCGCCATGTTCCCATACTGCTTGACTGTAATATGGAGAACTTGGTATATAAGGTCGTGTGGGATCAAATTCATAGAGTACTCTAGCAATAACTTCACGAGTTATCACATCCTTATTTGGATTGATATTCAGTGGTTGCAGCGTCCAACGCATAGCCAAATCGTTCTCATTATTGCCCGACCAGAGAATCAAAGAAGCATGATTTCGAAACTTAAGCACAACAGACGTAACCTCTTCTTCAATCATCCTTGCAAAATCATCACGCTGTGGATAGAATGTACACCCCATACCGAAATCTTGCCATACAAGAATTCCATTTTGATCACAAAGATCAAAAAAGTTGGTGTCTTCATATACATTGCCACCCCAACAGCGAATCATGTTGCAATTGATGTCTACGACCATGTCGATCATCGTATTCAAGTGAGATTTATCTCTGCTATGCAATGCATCCATTGGTACCCAGTTAGTGCCATGAATAAAGATCGGTTCATTATTAACGATGAATCGAAATTGTCCGGGTTTTCCGGGGAGATTGATATCATCCATATCCAGCTTTACAGTGCGAACCCCAATTTTACAATTGTTGACATCCAGCTCTTTTCCATCCGAATCTATCAATTGCACACTTGCATCGTAGAGCGCAGCTTCACCGTAGCCTCTAGGCCACCAGAAATCAACATTCTTAAGTTCGAATATATGACGAAAAGCCGGAGTGCTTACAATCTGCGAATTCTGATATACGATTTTTCCTTTACGACGAAGGGTAAATTGAGCCTTCACTTTGTCAAACTTATCAAAGGGGATAACCATCTGTACATCTGTAAAAATACGTGCAGTATGAGCCGTTGTATCGATGTTGATGGTCATCCAATTTACATCTTTGAGACGAGTAGGATTGAGTACCCGAAGTTCAACATCTCTCCACAATCCGGCACTGACCAAACGCGGCATAATATCCCATCCATACATGTGCGGAGCCTTTCGAATATAAACAGCCTCCTCTGCCGGAAAATTACCAATACTAATCGTACCAAGTGTATGTTTCTGAGCTTCCATAACAGCCGAACGGATAATTACTTGCAAAGTATTTTCTCCTCTTTTCAGAAAATCTGTCACGTCATATTTATGCTCGATTAACATATTTGCAGCCTCTCCCACTTTCTCTCCGTTGAGCCAGATATCAGCAAGACAATCTATTCCTCCAAAAAACAATTCGACCCGTTGGCCTTCTTGGACTAATGGAGCTTCGAATGTTTTTGTGTAGCACCATTGATAGTTTTCATACTTTCGTAATGCGTTCACATTACTACCTATCATTGGGTCGGGAATCAAGCCCGCAACCATCAAGTCTAATTCAACATTTCCGGGAACAGAAGCGTCTATTTTTTCCACTTGCATATCTTTGATAGCTTGTGGAGTAACAACCGGCTTAGAAGGCTGTTTCCAGTAGGAGAGCTGCCATTTCCCATTCAAAGAAATATTCCCTGACAAAGCCGTTATATTTCCCAGAAATAGGGCTGAGGTCAATAAGATTAATAATCGATATTTAATTATAGTCATAATTCTTCTCTTTCTTATTCACCCGGTTGCAACATAGCATCATTGGTATTCCAACCCGGTGTTTGAGTCAAGACTCCATTAGACAATGTTATTTCGGCTTCCGGAATAGGTAAGAATCCTCCGGTTTCGGGACGGAATTTTATCTTATAGGTAGCATTCTGGCTATTATTCTTCAAGGTTATACCGTTCATTCCGTTAACAGTAGATTCAGCATCTCCCCATCTCAATACGTCGAGCCATCTTATACCTTCAAATGCTAGTTCGTATTTACGCTCATTCTTGATATTTTCCAATGTTGCCGGAACTGATGGTAGGTCTACACGTTTACGTACCCGATCCATATATTCCTGAGCTTTAGAACCACCTAACTCCGCACCCATTAAAAGGAGGTCAGCAAAACGGATAAGCACTATATCCTGAGTGCTATTAAACTGAGGATCGTTTGGCATATTCCATAAGATAGAACTGTACGATACAATATTTCCTTTGTCGTCATACACATTCACCGGCATATATTTCTTTGACCAATAACCCGTTTCATTCCATTGGTAAGCTTGTCCCCATTTATATTTTGAGGTAGAACCTTCTCCTTCGTGTGTTGCATCAGACACATCGAGAACCGAACCGCGTTTGCGTAGATCATTATTAGGCCATTCGTTATAGAATTTACTATTGACAGGTCCTTTTCCCCAACCTGACCCGAAAGGCAATAAATCCTGATTACCTCTAAATCCGAAGTGTAAGTTCACCGTATTTCTACGATCATAGTTATTTCCTTGAGCAGCAGTGGAACATTTGATAGCAAACATAGTTTCGTTATTATCTCCATTTTCCCCTATCCATTTTAAATTGTTATCCGCTGCGTACTTGTAATCAGATTTTGTTTTTCCTGACATTACAATCGAATATGGCCACAAGTTTCTGAAATCAGGAATCAAATCATGTCCACTGTTAGCTATACAGTCGTCAACCCATGCTACTACCTGCTCTTTTGTAATATCACCCATTTGGGCTTGCTTGTAGTAATCAGTATAGAATAAAAATATACGAGCCATTAAAGCCTGAGCAGCCCAACGTGTAGCCAATCCATTCTCACTTTTAGGAATATCCTGAAATTTAGTAGCGGGTAATATTTCAATTGCACGCTTCAGATCGGCCCCCATTTGTGCATATACATCCTCTGCCGAAGCACGAGGAAGGTTTACAGGTTCGGGAGTAGTAATCAGCTGTACGGGTCCAAACATAGAGCACAGACGGAAATAGGTAAAAGCGCGTAAGAAAAGTACCTGACCCTCTATTTTGTTTCTTGACTCGGTAGTTGGCCACTTTATATTATCCAAAGAACCAAGCAGCAAGTTTGCCCGATAAACCGAACGCCATGTACATTCCCATAGATCGGTGTACATCGTTCTTGATGTAAGCTTGAACAAATCGATAGCATGAGAAGTGAGGTCGTCTTTCCCTCCACCTCCCAGCATATCATCTGCCATGAGGTTGAGAACAATAAAAGAATGTTCTGTTTCGCCCCCACCCACACGTGATCCAAAAGCATTATACACACCCATAAGAGACGTATATGCTTCTTCAGGAGTTTGAGGGTAATTTGATGAATCTTTCTGCGTTAATTGATCTGTATCCAAAAAATCGGAACAACTAACTGTAAAAACAGAAATTAATATTATAATTATCTTTTTCATTTTGCCTTAGATTTTTAAAATTTGAGATTAAGACCAAATAAGAATGTACGGGAGTTTGGATAAAATCCATAATCTATACCACTCATCCATCCTGTAGGCCCTGCTCCAATTTCGGGATCAAGCCCTTTGTATTTTGTCCAAGTAATTAGATTCTGTCCGGTAATATAAAAACGTACTTGAGAAAAGATATTTTGTTTCTTTAGCAAGGTTGCAAAATCATAACCAATAGTAAGGTCATTCAAGCGGATATAGTCACCATCTTGCAAGTAAAGGTCGGAAACAATGTTGGTATAAGACGATTGTCCCAGTCTTGGCCATTTATTAGATGTGCCTTCTCCATGCCAACGATCCATCGGATCATGTTGTCCTCCGTATATCTGGTTACCATATACACCCGAGAACGAAGCGCGGAAATCAAAACCTCTCCATGCCCCGCCGAATGAAAATGAAAATATTCCATCAGGATTAGGGTCACCAATAAATACACGATCTTGCTCGTTGATTTCACCATCGTCGTTCTGATTTACATATTTGATGTCGCCCGGTACTGCATTTGGCATAACAAGTTCTCCTTTCGAATTGCGATAAGCATCTATCTCATCCTGATTTTGGAATACGCCATCGGTTTTCAATCCCCAGAAGTAACCGATAGGATATCCTACCTGCGCTCTGTAAAACTCGGGACTCCATGTTCCTACAGTTCGAGCACTACCATGAATAATTCCTTCCTGGTTAGCGATACGAGTCACCCTGTTTTTATTATAAGCCCAGTTGACATTTATATCATAGCTGAAATCGCTTATCTGATCTCTCCATACTACAGCCAGTTCCACACCGGTATTTCTGATATCTCCTCCGTTTATATCGGGAGCATTAGCTCCGTATGAACCAAGAACTGGTGCTGCTACAAGCCAATCTTTGGTTGTTTTGCGATACCAGTCGAAGTTGAATGATAATCTGTTCTTGAGCAATAAAGCATCAAAACCCACATTTAACTGTTCTGAGGTTTCCCAAGTTATATTCGTATTAGGCAGATTAATCGGATATGAAGCAATTGTATAACTGTTTTTATCTACTCCCGGATAATAATAGCTATATTCTACACTTGAATAATCTCCTGAGTTCTGACCTCCGACACGCATTTTTGCGAGATACTGAAATGGTGAAATCGCCTGATTTCCGTTCTGTCCCCAACTTGCTCTCAGTTTAAACATATTGAGATGGGTCTTAAAAGATTCCATAAAAGACTCATTACTAATAACCCAACCGGCAGAAACAGAAGGGAAGAATCCCCAACGTTTTCCCGGAGCAAAGTTTGACGAGCCATCCGAGCGCGCAATAAGAGATAACATATAGGTTTCTTTGAAGTCGTAATTGACACGACCAAAATATGAAAGTAATGCTGATCGACTCCATGGTGAGCCCCCTAAGCGAGTGGATGTTTCACTAACTTTTGGAGTATTAATAAGGTAAGCATATTTAAAACCTTCGAAAATAGAATTGGTATTGAAACCCGAAATACTTGAACCTAAACCTCCTTTTTCTGCACTCGTACCAGCCAACACATCAAAGTTATGCTTGTTTTCGTCTAATGAGAATTTATAGTTCAACGTATTCTCGAATGTCAAACGACTAAATCCTAATGATATATCCTGACTTACTTTTGTTTCTTGGCTTGTATATTCAGGCGCCAGATTATATTTAGGTATATAAGCCCTGCTTTCTTCGGCATCCATTGTTAATCCAAAATTTGAGCGAAATACTAAATTTTTAATAGGCTCGATTGTTATGAATGCGTTTGTATTTAATTGGTAATTCTTTTTGTTGTTATTACTGTTATAGACAAGATATGCAATAGGATTGGGCGCATATGGAGCATATGCTATCGGCCCATGATAATCTCCATTGTCATCATATATCGGCATAAACGGGCTTCCCCCCATTATCATACCCAATGCACCAAGTCCTTCGGTAGACCTTCCGCTTAAAGAACCATCTTTATTGGCATATATAAAATTGATTGTCTCTCCCATGCGTACAATGTCACGTCCTTTTGCCGAAAAAATCGTTTGATCTGCATTGAGACGAAAAGTATATCTATCTTGTTTTGTTTGAACAGGTTTCCCCAGAGTACCTTCCTGAGATGAATAAGAAAAGCTGGTAAAATAAGATGATTTCTTGCTCCCTCCGGAAATGGTAACCGAATGGTTTTGTGTAGGTGCATTTTTATTCTTTATTTCTTTATACCAATTTGTGCCTTTCCATTCTCCTGAAAGAACTTTATCCCAATTAGGAACCATCTGAGAAAAATTAATTCCATATCCGTAAGTGTTTTTTGAGTATTCGTCATCCAACATCGCCTGTGTTGTTGCATCAACGTACCATTTGTAATCAGGTGCATTTGAAATCCCTATATATGTATCGTAAGCAACGCGTACTTTATCTTCTCCTTCTCCGCGATGTGTTGTTATCAGCACCACGCCGTTTGCAGCACGAGCACCATAGATTGCAGCAGATGCAGCATCTTTCAATACATCTATCGACTTAATATCTGCAGGGTTTATGTTCGATATATTCCCCGGTACACCATCCACAATGTAAAGTGGATCTGCATTGCCGATTGTACCCATTCCTCGAATATAGACTTTGTATGATGATCCGGGTTCTCCTGATGTCTTTGTAATTTGCATACCCGGAGACATACTTTGCAAAGCAGTCAGTGGATTTGGAGTATGCAACTCCTTTATTCTGTTTCCGTCAACTTGTAATGTAGCACCTGTTACAAGTTTTTTCTTCTGTGTGGCATATCCGATAACAACGACTTCATCCAATAGCGAAGCATTTTCTTCTATAATTATTTTATATTCTTTTTCAGTTCCTATCTGAATTGTCTTCGGTTTAAAACCCACGTAAGATACAACTAGCATTGAACCGGGTTGTGCGGCAATAGTAAACAATCCATCAAGGTCTGTAACTGTACCAACCTTCGTCGTATTGTTCATTATTGTTGCACCAATAATTGGCTCTCCTTTCTGGTCAAAAACGGATCCTTTTATATTGCCATCTGTCTGTATGTTTTGAGCATGTACAATATTTATGAATAAAAGGGACATAAACATTATCAAAAATATCTTTTGATAATAATTAAGTTTGTTTTTCATTGATAAAGATTATTTAATTTATTTTCAGTGATGTAATTTGCCTTTAATATTTATGCATTTACAATGCTTATTCTGTCATGGTCGTTCCTCCTTTCATTGATTTATTTTAGGTTGTATTTAAAAGTTGAATTTATGCTTTCCTCCTTCAATAGAAATCGCCTTATCTCCTACTAGAACAGTAGCAGTTGTATTGATTGGAATTTCGACATCTAATTGAATGCTACCTCCTAGCCGCTTCCATTCAGATCGTATAAGTCCTTTTACGGAGTTGTACTCTCCTTTCACCCAATCCAGACCTTCTACAAAATGAGGTTGTATGAGAATATGCTTGAACCCGGCATTGTCAGGATCAAAGTTTATACCGGCTAAAACATTATACATCCATGCATTGATATCACCCAAAAACATGTGATTGATAGATGCATCTCTGAATTCGGGAGACAAAGTCCATGTTTCGGGCATTGTATTAAAACCTTTCTTTATCCATGCACCCCACGAAGGTTCATCTTCTTTTGAAGCCATCTGATAAGCCATATCTGCATAGCCATATTTCGATAGCATTCTCAGTACTGTCTTACTTCCCAATACTCCGAAATCGAGGTATCCGTTATTTTCTTTTACTAACCGATATAAATTGTCGGCTACTTTTTGTTCCATTCCTTCGGGAACAATTCCTAAATAAAGTGCTATGGCCAATGATGTTTGCGATCCGTTAGCATATATATTTTTTCGGTAGTCAAAGTATTTATTATTAATCAAATCCTTAAGGCTTTTTGCTTTTGCTTTATAAATCGATCCATCGTAGCCTAATATTTCCGAAAATTTAGCCATATAAAGATTATCCAGATAATAATAGCACGAAGTAGTATATTCGGTAGGCGTTTGAGTTTTGTAAGGAACCCAGTCTCCTATACCATAGGTTACACAGCCGTCAGTATCTTCTCGGGTTGCCAAATATGCAAGATATCTCTCGCATGTGTTATATATCCTGTTTATGCTTTGTTTGTCTCCGTAGTAATCGTACAGAGCCATTGGGACAATAAACATCGCAGCATCCCATACAGGGCCAATCCAGTCATCGTATCCCCAACCCGAGCTTGGTATAATTCCGGAAATACGACCTTCTGAATTCTGGTTGTCAATCATATCTTCGATCCATTTTTCATAGAATCGGATACCATCGAAATTTAGTAATCCCAAATCCATTGTAATATGGGCATCCGCTGTCCATCCATTTTTTTCGCGTTGAGGACAATCAGTAGGTATACTCATCACATTTGATAAATATGACCGATTTGCAGCCTTCCATATCTGATTAAGCAGGTCATTAGAACAGCTGAAATGACCTACTTCTTTCAAGTCGGAATGAAAATTAAGTGCTGTTACATTTGTTTCATCAAGTTTTATCGGACGGCTTGAACGGATTTCTACATATTGGAATCCTTTGTATGAAAATCTAGGTGTAAAGACACACTCCTTGCCATCAAGGATAAGTACATCTGTTTGAAAAGCCAATCCCGGAAGAGGCTTATAATAGATGTCGAGATTGCGCATCTCTAATCGCCCATTTGGTTTCAGTAATTCACCATATTGTATCTCTACTCTTGTATTTTTCTCTCCCTTTATTTTTAGTTCACATCCACCTGTCATATTCACACCAAAATCATAGACAAAAACAGTATCGCCAAAAGACTTTAGTGATATCGGGTTTATATTTTTCACTTTCCTTATTACGGGCTCTGTTTCTGCAACCAGACGGTTACACGGAGCATTCATTATTTTTGCATTAGCCCACATAGAGTCGTCAAAGGCAGGTTTATCCCATCCTTCAATTTCTTTATTCGCATCGTAAGTGTCCCCACTGTAAATATTGTTTTGCACATAAGGGCTCGACGAAGAAACTTTCCATGTGGAGTCTGATATTATAATATCCTTCGTATTATCTTTATAAGTGATATGTAATTCGCTGATCATAGAAGCGCGGTTGCGCCAACGGGCTTTTTCGAAGCTCCACGTTGCCACAGGTGCAAATGCATTGTAAAACCCATTTCCTAAGATAGATGTTATAACATTTTTACCGGATTGTACCAATGACGTTGCATCATAGATGTTATACAAATTCCGTTTATCATAATGGGTGTAGCCCGGAGCCAAAAAGGCGGAAGAATCAACAGACTTTCCATTAATAGAAACGTCATAATACCCGGCGGCGCTAATATATAACCTAGCTTTCGCTATTTGTTTACTACCATTTATTTCAAAAGATTTACGTAGCATGGGTGCAATAGGGCTATCCATTGCCTCATTGTCTGATATCCATTTTGCTTGCCAGGCTGAAGGTTGCATGAAAGCTGTTTCGAAATGACTGACAGGTGATACAATCTTCTGCTTTTTATTATTGTCCCATACTGTAACTTGCCAATAATATGTAGTGTGCGGTTCAAGCACACAACTGGAATCAGGGGTAATGAACATTTCCTTGGTAGAGATTATTCCCGAACGCCATATATCATTAGAAGTCTTTTCTGAAAGAGCTTCCTTATTCCTTGAAAGTAGAAGTTGAACGCTGCCTTGTTTAAAGTCATGTCCTGAAATTGCTTCATAATTCCATGTAAATCGAGGAGAAACAGCATCAATTCCAATAGGATTGTGCATATACTCACATCTTAAGTTGTTAATCTTGACTTTCTTTGTATCACATGATTGTGCTAGAATAATAAAGAGACTTGTCAATAATAAAATGGTTATGGTTAATCTAGATTTATGCATGGTTATTATTATTTTATCACGAATAACTTTAACGGTTTAGTAAAATATTCAAAAAAAATAGAAGAAGCTTTCGATAAAGCTGTTTGCAAAAGTAGAAACTACATATTAACAAACTATTACATACATATAAAATTATGGTTTCATTATATTTTCATGTATATTAATTTGGTTATTCCGTATTGATTAATCCAATAAATTTATATTTAAATATCGTTTTTTTTATTATAATCATGCTTCCGCCTCTATCCTAAGAAATGGGATTTGTTATTTAAATTGATCCAAACATATAACAAAACCTCATTTAAAGATACTTAAACACAACTTAAACGGTTAAACAATACAAATTTAATTCTTATTTTAAAAACCACAATAAAAAGTTCAAATATCTTTCATAATTAACCATTGTTAAAAAATGGAACATTTAGAATAGAGACATTAAAATAACAAACAAACATCTCATTAATAATATATTATAATTATAAAATAGAATCTAATATACATTCGATTAGGAAAGAAACAAGAGCGAGGATTCTTATATAAGATAAAAATAAAGTATTATTATTTTAACGAGAAAGTAAAATAATATACATTTGTAGAAATATAAATAGTATATTATATTTGAATGATAAAAAGGAATTGGTATCCTTATATATACTTTTAGATACATAAATAGGTATTTATATGTATAGATGAAGCGAAATAATACTAAAACAATTATCTATAGATATCCGAACCTAATCAGAGTTAAGATAATGTAGATGTAGTTGGTAATAATACTAAACCTACTATTGCACATATAAATATCTAATATACTTATATATCATTCAGATCAATTAAATATTTAACCGTTAAATATAGTAAATTACCAATTTGTGTATTATATATGAAAACAAGGGTTTCACTTAAAGATATTGCAGAAAAATTAAACTTGTCTAAAACCACAGTTTCATGGGTACTGAACGGACAAGCAGAGAAAAAAGGTATAAGTAAAAATACACAAGAGATTGTACTGAATTGTGCAAAAGAATTGAACTATCAGCCAAATTTAATAGCTCGAAGTCTTAATATTGGGCAGACCAAAACGATTGGACTTATTCTGCCTTCCATATCCGATTATTTTTATTCCTCAATAGCCAGAGAAATAGAAAACCAAGCCAACATGCATGGATATTCTCTGATGATAGCAAGTTCCGAATCTGACTTCAATAAAGAAGACCTTGTTATACAAATGTTCAAATCGAAGGGAGTAGATGGAATAATTATAGCACCGACAAAGCGATCGAAAGTTGAAATAGAACGACTTATATCTGAAAAATTTCCTTTAGTAACATTCGACCGTTATTTCCCTGAACTGCAAACAAGTTATATAATTATCGACAACAAGGAAAGTAGCTACAAGTTAACAAAACATCTCATAGGTATGGGGTGCAAAAACATTGCACTTATTACCACAAACTCTCATCTTACTACAATGGGTGAAAGAAATGAGGGTTATAAACAAGCATTGTCAGATTCCGGTATCAAATTTAATCCAGCACTTGTGGGAAATATAGAATATGAAGATTATGATAATAAAATTGTAAAAGTATTAGATAATATATTTGAAAAAGTACCTGATGTAGATGGATTCTTCTTCACCACACATATTCTAGCAGTAGAAGCCTTCCTTTATTTTGATAACAAAGGAATCGACTTTAATCGACAATTTCAACTGGCATGCATACATGGCGTATCTTTATTCAAAATTTTAGCACCAAAAATTAACATTGCAAAAATGCCTGTTGCAGATATAGGTAAAAATGCTGTAGATATTTTACTCGGAGAGATTCAGGAAAAAAGCAAACAAGCTGGTGAGAAAGGACAATATAAAGTTATTTTACCATGTACTCTTTATTTAAATAATTAAGAGTACAACATATAGAGAAACAGAATTTAAAGCAATTCAAATAACATTTATTTCTATAGTCTTCTATAATAATCTTATTTTAACCTATATCAACTAAAAGATTGAATCTTGGATTCCTAACAAGACCATTCCTTAAACACAAACTACGTAAATAATAAAACCCAAAACAACAGAATATACTACCATATTCTCCTTGTCGGCTTTCATTTCGAAAGATATAAAATAAAGATTCGAGATTTCATTTTCCATCCTTTTTGAAAATAGATCAAATTAGACAAAAGAACTCTTAATATATGTTTTAAAACATGTCAAAAATAAGTGTATATATTTACACTTATTATTAACATTGCACTCATAAGTGTACAGTAAACACTTATGATTTAAATAAGCTTTTAAACCATATATAATATCATGCTAGAATCATTAAAAAAAGAGGTATTCGATGCTAATCTGGATCTGGTAAAACATGGATTAGTCATATTCACATGGGGAAATGTTAGTGCTATCGATAGAGAGAAAAATCTGGTAATAATCAAACCTTCAGGTGTATCATATGAAAAGATGAAAGCTGAAGATATGGTTGTACTCGATTTAGATGGAAAAATTGTAGAGGGACAATTGAAACCCTCATCCGATACTGCAACTCATATAGCTTTATATAAAGCCTTTCCAAATATAGGGGGAATTGTACATACTCATTCTACTTACGCCACATCTTGGGCTCAGGCAGGCCGTGATATACCTAATATCGGCACTACTCATGCCGATTACTTTAAAGATGAGATACCATGTACAAGACAAATGACAAAAGAAGAGATTGAAGGCAAATATGAACTCGAAACAGGTAATGTAATTATCGAGCGTTTTGCCGCTCTAAATCCGGATTATACACCGGGAGTTCTTGTCAATAATCATGGCCCTTTCTCGTGGGGAAAAGATGCGCATAATGCTGTTCACAATGCAGTAGTATTGGAACAAGTCGCTAAAATGGCTTATTTGGCATATAGCATCAACCCGCAACTAAAGATGAATGATGAGCTTATAAAAAAACACTTTTTCAGAAAACATGGTCCTGATGCATATTACGGACAATAAAAGTATTACACACGTTTAAATATTATACCATGAAAAAAGTTATTCTTTCCATACTATTTCTAAGCGGTGTCGCTGTTATTTCAGTAGCCCAAAATAAATTGGTTATTAATGCCGATCAGGGGAAAGATGTTATCAGCAAACATGTTTATGGACATTTTTCTGAACATCTCGGACATTGTATTTACGGAGGCTATTGGGTAGGTGAGGACTCCTCCATTCCCAACACGCGTGGTATCCGCAACGATGTGGTAAAAGCTTTACGCGATATCAAAATTCCTAATTTGCGCTGGCCTGGAGGCTGTTTTGCCGACGAATATCATTGGATGGACGGGATTGGTCCTCGCGATAAACGTCCTAAAATGGTGAATACTCATTGGGGAGGAGTTGTCGAAGATAACAGTTTTGGCACGCACGAATTTCTCGATCTCTGCGAACAGTTGAACTGTGAGCCTTACATCTGTGGAAACGTAGGGAGTGGCACGGTGGAAGAAATGTCTAAATGGGTAGAATATATTACTTTCGATGGAGAAAGCCCAATGGCAAACCTGCGTCGTCAAAATGGCCGCGAGAAACCTTGGAAAGTATCTTTCTGGGGAGTTGGAAACGAAAACTGGGGCTGCGGAGGTAATATGACTGCCGAATTTTATGCAGATCAGTACAAACGTTATTCCACTTATTGCCGAAACTATGGCGACAACAAACTCTATCTTATTGCCGGAGGCGCTAATTCAGACGACTATAATTGGACAGAGACTTTAATGAAAAATGCAGCACGTCAAATGCAGGGATTGTCTTTGCACCATTATACAATTCCAAAGAATTGGGAAGACAAAGGTTCCGCTACACAATTCGACGAAGCGGAATACTATGTGACTATAGAAAAAACGCTAAAAATGAATGATTTGTTAAAAAGACATTCAAACATTATGGACCGATACGATCCGCAAAAAAGAGTCGCCCTTATCCCCGACGAGTGGGGTACTTGGTATAACGTAGAATCTGGAACCAATCCGGGATTCCTCTACCAACAAAACACTATGCGCGACGCGATTATTGCTGCTATCAATTTGAATATATTCAATAGCTATTGCGATCGGGTAAAAATGACTAACATAGCGCAAACAATAAATGTATTACAAGCTGTAATATTAACCGACAAGGAAAAGATGTTATTGACTCCGACTTATTGGGTCTATTATCTTTATAAAGTTCATCAAGATGCAACTTTGCTTCCTATTTCACTATCTTCTGCTAAATACGAGCTGAATGGGAAAAAGATTGATGCCATCAGTGTATCAGCATCAAAAGACGCTTCAGGAAAAGTTCATATTACATTGGTAAATATAGATCCGAACAAAGAACAAAGTATAGATGCCGATTTGCGGGGAATAGAAGTTAAAAACGTTTCGGGACAAGTATTGACATCAGGCAAAATAAATGATTACAATTCCTTCGACACTCCCGATGTTGTTTCTGTGAAAGCATTTAAAGGTGCAAAATTATCAAAAGACAAAATATCGATAACATTACCATCCAAATCGGTTGTAATGTTGGAACTTAATTAATAATTCATTAACAATAAATAATATCATGGATTTTAAAGATTTAGAAATTTGGTTTGTTACAGGAGCGCAATTATTATATGGAGGCGATGCTGTTGTTGCTGTGGATTCACACTCTACTCAAATGGTAAAAAGTTTGAACGGCTCAGGCAAACTACCTATCAAAGTTGTTTATAAAGGAACTGTCAATTCATCTAAAGAAATAGCAAAGGCTTTTTCTGATGCCAATTCTGACAACAAATGTATTGGAGTAATAACATGGATGCACACCTTTTCTCCTGCAAAAATGTGGATACAGGGATTAAAAAACTACAAGAAACCTCTGCTACATTTTCACACCCAATTCAACAAAGAAATTCCTTGGAATGAAATCGATATGGATTTCATGAATCTAAATCAGTCAGCACATGGCGACCGTGAATTTGGGCATATGGTAAGTCGTATGCGCAAAAACAGAAAAGTAATTGTCGGACATTGGTCTGATGAAAAGGTACAGGCTAAACTAGCTTCTTGGATGCGTGTATGTGCAGGATGGGCTGATGCTCAGGATATGCTTATCATTCGTTTCGGAGACAATATGAACAACGTCGCTGTAACAGATGGAGATAAGGTAGAAGCCGAAATGCGTTTGGGTTATCATGTAGACAATGCACCTATCGCAACATTAGTTCCGTATATAGAAGCCGTAAAAGAAACTGAAATAGATGCATTAATTACTGAATACGAAAAAGTATATGACTTTGCTGCTGATTGCAAAAAAGGAGGAGAAAAACATCAATTTGTACGTGATGCAGCAGCTCAGGAGATAGGGCTTCGTCGTTTTCTTCAAGAAAAGGGAGCGAAGGGATTCACGACCAGCTTTAATGAACTTGAAGGCATGAAACAATTGATGGGATTTGCTTCTCAACGCCTCATGGCGGAAGGCTACGGATTCGGAGCCGAAGGGGACTGGAAAACGGCTGCCCTTGTCCGTACAATGTGGGTAATGGGAAAAGGACTGCCCGGTGGTCAATCGTTCCTTGAAGACTATACGCTCAATTTCGATGGAGAGAACAGTACTATTCTGCAATCGCACATGTTGGAAATCAATCCGGATATAACCGGAACAAAACCTCGAATCGAAGTTCATTTCCTTGGTATTGGCGATGCTCGCACTTGTTCGCGCCTCGTATTTCAAGCACATAAGGGTGAAGGTGTTGCTGCTACAATTGTAGACATGGGTAATCGCTTCCGTATGATTGTAAATGAAGTAGTAGTAGAAGAACCAAAACCACTACCTAAATTGCCTGTAGCATGTGCATTGTGGAAACCAATGCCGAACCTTGAAATTGGTGCCGCTGCATGGATATTGGCAGGTGGTACTCATCACTCAAGCTTCTCTTATTCTGTCACTACCGAAATGCTGGAAGACTATGCTGATATAGCTGGTATAGAACTGGTAACTATAGACAAGAATACAACCATAAATAACTTTAAGTTTGAGTTGAAAGTAAATGAAGTATACTACTTATTAAATACAGCGTTAAGCTGAGTTAGATTGTTTCAAGTATGGGGAGTAGTGATATTCCCTATACTTATTTTATCATTAAAAAGTTAACTACCTTATGAAAGGAACATATACTATAGTTGCCAACTATAATGAAATGTGAATTTCATACTATTTATGAAAAATAAAATATATGAAATATACAATAGGACTTGATTACGGTTCTGACTCTTGCCGAGCAGTAATCATAGAAGCTGAAACAGGAAAGGAAATTGCATCATCAGTCAAATATTATAAAAGATGGATACAGGGGAAATACTGTGATCCTCAAAAAAACCAATACAGACAACACCCTCTCGATTATATAGAAGCTTTAGAAGAATCCGTAAAGGAGGCTCTGAGTAAGTCTCCGGCAGGTACAGCAGAGCAAGTAGTAGGCATGTCATTTGATACTACAGGCTCTACTCCTGCCCTGATTGATAAAGACGGACAAGTGTTAGCATTACGACCTGATTTTGCAGAAAATCCAAATGCAATGTTTGTCCTTTGGAAAGATCATACAGCGATCAAAGAAGCAGCTAAAATAAATGAGGTAGCCAAACGCTGGCCTATCGACTATACTGCCTATGTAGGTGGTATATACTCCAGCGAATGGGTTTGGGCAAAAGTGGCACATGTTCTGAAAGAAGATAAAGCCGTAGCCGGAGAAGCTTACAGTTGGATAGAGCATTGTGATTGGATGCCCGCACTAATTACAGGCACAACAAAACCATCAGATATAATAAGAGGACGTTGTGCTGCAGGGCACAAAGCCATGTGGCTGAAAGAATGGGACGGCTTGCCAACAGAAGATTTTCTTGTAGAAATAGCACCCGAACTGAAAGGGTATAGAGAAAGACTATTTCACGATACATACACCAGCGAAGTTAAAGTAGGAAACCTAACAGAAGAATGGGCTGGCAGGCTTGGATTAACAACAAATGTAGCTGTTGGTGTAGGAGCGTTTGACTGTCATATGGGAGCTGTAGGTGCCGAAATAGAACCGAAAGCATTTGTTCGTGTTATCGGAACCTCTACTTGCGATATAATGATTGCTCCTTATGAAGATATGCACGGAAAACTAATTCCTGGTATCTGCGGACAAGTAGATGGGTCTGTTATTCCGGGAATGGTAGGTCTAGAAGCCGGACAATCTGGTTTTGGTGATATTTATGCATGGTTCAAATCTGTGCTGGCTTGGCCTTTGGAGAATATACTAAAAGGGTCGGCACTAATAGATCAGGAAACAAAGCAAAAACTAATAGACGAAACTCTTGACAAGATAATCCCTACCCTATCCAAAGAAGCTGAAAAAATTCCCGTATCAGAAAGTTCTATTTTAGCAATCGATTGGATGAACGGACGTCGTACGCCTGATGCCAATCAAATGGTAAAAGGAACAATAACAGGATTAAATTTAGCCAGTTCTGCTCCTCTAATTTTCAAAGCGTTGGTAGAGGCCACTGCTTTTGGATCGAAAGCGATTGTAGATCGCTTTCTCGAAAACGGAATTGAAATCAATAGCGTAATTGGTATAGGGGGTATCTCCCTGAAATCGCCATTGGTTATGCAAACATTGGCAGATGTATTGGCAATGCCTATAAAAGTTGCTAAATCAGAACAAGCATGCGCATTTGGTGCAGCAATGTTTGCTTCTGTTGCAGCTGGAGTTCACCCTGATATTAAAGCTGCTCAGAAAGCGATGGGACAAGGTTTTGCTCACGAATACAAACCTAATATGGAGAAACACGAGGTATATATGCAGATATATGCAAAATATCAAAAACTAGGAAAATTTACTGAAACAGAATTATTCTCTTAAACATAATATCATACTATGAACTGGAATTCACACGAATTTATTTGGCTCGACTGGGTGATTATTGCAGTTGGGATATTGGCAGTAACATGGGCTGTCTGGCGTTCGATACAAAAAGACAAACGCCTGCAACAAGGTGCCAGTAGCGAAGACTATCTGTTCGGAAAAGGCGAACCATGGTACATAATAGGTGCTGCTATCTTTGCAGCAAACATCGGATCGGAGCATCTTGTAGGACTTGCCGGAACAGGCGCTAAAGCCGGAGTGGGTATGGCACACTGGGAGATGCAAGGCTGGATGATACTTATTTTAGGTTGGTTATTCGTACCATTCTATCAACTGATGAATAACAAGATGGGCAAAATCATCACAATGCCCGACTTCCTAAAATACCGTTATACACCTGCTACAGGTTCGTGGTTGTCTATCATCACACTTATAGCCTACGTACTTACCAAAGTGAGTGTAACCGCATTTACAGGAGGTATCTTTATGGAAAGCCTTCTAGGTCTGCCTTTCTGGTATGGGGCTATCGGCTTGATAGTATTAACAGGTATTTTTACTGTTCTCGGTGGTATGAAAGGAGTTATGACTCTATCTGCAATCCAAACACCGATACTTATTATAGGTTCATTCCTTGTGCTTTTCCTAGGATTATCTGCTCTTGGAGGAGGCAGCATCCCTGAGGGTTGGACAGCAATGATCGACTATGCAAAAACATTGAATGTAGGAGAAGATGGTGTTGCATACGGTACAAACCACATGTTTCACTTCAATACCGGTGATCCGTTATATGATGATTACCCCGGCTTTTGGGTATTTATCGGAGCTTCAATAATAGGTTTCTGGTATTGGTGTACCGACCAGCATATCGTTCAACGTGTACTTGGACAACGCAAGGGCGAAGACAACGATGTAGTGATGAAACGTGCTCGTAGAGGTACTATTGCTGCTGGTTATTTCAAATTGTTGCCTGTGTTTATGTTCCTAATACCGGGTATGGTAGCAGCGGCATTGGCTGCACGTCCCGATAGCGGATTTACATTGGATGATCCGGACACAGCGTTCGGTTCAATGGTTAAATTTGTATTACCTGCGGGTGTGAAAGGAATTGTTACCATAGGTTTTATATCAGCTTTAATTGCTTCTTTGGCTGCATTCTTCAATTCTTGCGCAACATTGTTTACGGAAGACTTCTATAAACCTATGTTCAAAAATAAGAGTGAATCTACTTATGTTTTAGTAGGTCGTATTGCGACAATTGTAGTAGTAATACTTGGTATTGTTTGGATACCTGTTATGATGAGCCTTGGTAGTCTTTACGACTATCTGCAAGGGATCCAATCATTACTCGCTCCTGCTATGGTAGCCGTATTTGCTCTTGGTATCTTTTCTAAAAGAATTACACCTAAGGCGGGAGAAGCTGGTATGATAGTGGGATTCGCTATTGGGATGGTACGCTTATTAACCAATATATTTACCAACACCGGCAAGGATGCAATGACGGGCTGGTATTGGGAATACACAAGTTGGTTCTGGCAAACGAACTGGCTTATTTTTGAAATATGGTTATTAGTATTCATTATGTTGTTAATGGTAGTAGTGTCGTTCTTCACTCCGAAGCCAACAGCCCAACAGATAGATGCTATCACTTTCTCTAGCGATTACAAGAAACTTATTAGCAAGAGTTGGAATAAATGGGATGTTATCGCATCACTGGGAGTTGTAATTCTTTGTGTTGCATTTTACATATACTTTTGGTAAAACAATAACATACTTATATATAAATTTTTAACAACAGAATACTTTTATAAAGGAATAAAGCAAGAGGCTGTCTTATTGGACAGCCTCTTCTGTGTTTATGCAACTTTCTTTAATTATATTTATAAACAGACAAAGAGAACAATCATAAACAATTAAATATAAAAACTTTACAAAAAAGCTTTTATAAAAAGCTAAAAGCAGTTTCTTATACACAAGAGAACTAATCTTATTTAACCTAATAAAGATACAAAAGATACCTCATCTCCTACCCCTCTATATCTATCACAATATTGTGAAAAGATATGCATACATCTGCTCTGCCTATAAATGAAACTTCTAAGATCATTTGATAGTAAAGAGAAACAGCGAAATCCTTATACAAAGATTTCGCTGTCTCCTCAAAAAAGTACGAATCACCTAAAAGCCTATATGATATTATCTCATATCATTAAAAAACATTAGATTATTATTTACCACTCAAACCTTCTGCAAATCCAGCATAAACGGGCTTACGGTTATAGTTCAAGCTCCATAGCCCAATAGGCTGCCCTTTTCTCCAGCCGCTGTCGTCAGGACTGTCTGTCGGACTCCAATGAGTAATTCCATATTGTTGACTCACAGGAATAATTTCAAAGTATTTTTTCACAATAAACTTATAATACTCAGACATCAATAGCTGTTGCTCGAAAGTAAGGTTTGCTGTCTTAATTTCATTACCATTCTCATCTACTATACCCATATCCAACTCAGATATTTTTATGAGTTTTCCTGAAGCTTTTAATAGTTCAAACATCTTCACGACATGGTCTTCTTTGCTCTTTTGTGTTGCAGAGTTTAGATAATAAGAGACATGCATTTGAGTACCGATACCATCAATCTTAGTTCCGTCTTTCTCCCAACGTTCAATCCAATTTATCAAACTCTTCAGTTTCATGTTATCATCCCAGTCTGATTCCAGATTGTAGTCGTTGATGAACAACTTCATATCTTCAGGTCCATATTTACGGGTAAGTTGGATAGCTGTACGCACATAGTCATCACCCAAGTAATCTTGCCAATAGAAATTATTCTTAGCGTCTTCTGCCGATACATTATTTACAGATTGTAAATCATACCAACCATCGCCATCTTTATCAGCACCGGCCAGAGGCTCATTCACTACATCCCATGCTTTCACATATCCGCCACAAGCTTCCATCATACCTTTTACCCAATTTTCCATCGCATTGGTCAAAACTTCTTTCTTTTCTTCCGGAGTCAAAGGAATGGTATTGCCTGATTCTTCTATCTCAAATACGATATCATCAAAATAGAATGTAGTTGCCAGCTTGTTTTTTGCAAGATTAAAAGCTATAGTACTCATTCCTTCTTGTGATGAATTGATAGAACCTGAATTAGTATATTCCTGCCATTCTGTAGTTACATCAGGACTGCCCACCATAGCGTAATGCAAATAACCGCCCGGCTCTTTATGCGCCTGAGAATCAATACTAACATTTCTACTAGCCTTGACCTTCATACTGAAACGATATTTTTCACCTTCCTTAAATACGTGAGGAACCTTTACAAAGAATTGTGTGTCCCAATCCTGAGTAGCATTATCGCCTGACTGAACAATAATTGCCCGTCCCGTACCACCGGCACCTGTACCTGCAGCGCTAAATGTAGCCGCTTTAGGGCCATTAGATACTTCAGTAGCATAGAAACAGGATACATCATTGTCTTCACAATTACTATTGCTTACAAGATTTTTCCACCAACTAGCTGGACCTGCTGCAAGTGCTTCAATATTGAAGGAATAGGAATGCCAGCTTGGTTTTCCCCAGTTTGATAAATCTTTACTGTCAAAGGCGCCATTATTGATTACATTATCCGTAGAATTAACTGCTGTCAAAGTAATATCGTCAAAATACAAATCGCCACCAAATTTACCAAAACAGAACTGAAGTTTGTTAAACGCATGACTTGGTGTAAACTGAATAGTAACATTACTCCATTCTTTACTTGCCGCAAGAGATAAACCATAAAGAACATTACTGCCATCTGTAGGCCAGAAGTCAACAGTAGCCGCCGCAGATGCCTTAATTCTCATGCTTAATGTATATGTCACACCAACCGTTAATGGGCTTGCCGGTTCGTAATAAATTTGCCAATCCCATGTATTAGCCTTAGCTTCGGTTGTATTTATATGCAAGCAATTATTTGCATCGTTAGGATCTACTTCAATCTCCTTATCAGCAATCAAATTATTCAGATATTTATTATTTTGTTGAGAGTGCCACAATATCGTATGTCCATAAATACTAAGACCTGCACCTTTAGCAGCATCCACAAATTTTACGACCTGAGAGAAATCCATTGAACCATCGTCTTTTACAATCGAACCATATTTCATCGCATTACCCGCTGTTAATTCATCGAAATTGGAACAGGCAAGACTATAAACCATGTCTCTCTTCAAAAAATCGCTAACAGTAATGCCCGATCCTAATTTGAAATTTGGATTAGCCTTGCGGTCTACATACGATTTCAGAACATCATATTCATTCAGATATTCATATTTCTCGAGATCTGCCGGCTTATCAACATTAAAGTTGCTATCAAAATTATCGACACAAGAGACCATTGCCATCATAGCGACAATAATCAACAAGAATTTATTATAATACTTCATCATATTCATCTTTAGTAAAATTAAAAATGATTAGTTTTATAAGTTGGAACAAACAATTCAGAATCGATCCCTCGGGTTTGTACCACCAAAGTATCTTTAGTCACATATTGCTTTGATCCGAAGTTTATATTGTACTCCAAATACATAGCATTACGGTCTTTATTACCCCAACTATTTTTCTCTCCGTTTTTTACAAATTTACCTGAGCCACTAGCGGTATAGCCTTGCGTATCGGTAGAGATAGTACATTCATTATTATCATTAAAAGTTAGGAGTAAATCACATGTAAGAGTTTGTACACCTCCTAAACCATCAGAAACAGTAGTTTTAACCGGAAACTTAGTCACCTTTAAACTTGCAGTCGTTAAACTACAAAGTTCGTCATTTTCGACATGTGGTTTGCGACGTACATTCGTTGCAGTTGCACCATTCTCGGTTACAAGATCTACTCCTCTGCGCAGATATTTTGCATGCCACGGATTAATAAATTTCAGTGCATATAAGACATAGTCTTGAGGCTGAATATCCCACGCTTCTGAATAGGTACGAGGTGCGTTCTGTATCAAGTGACGACCGCTCAAAATACTGTCTGCATTTTGTACTTTAGTCATTAATAATGGAATTACATACGTTTTTTTCAAAGCGTCGGGATCGGAAAAGAATGCATCTTGCAATTGGACTCCTACCGATCCTTGAATCTTCTTATCAAGAATAATCTTACTACCCGCTAAAGTGTAGTAATTGGATGGCATAGCTTGAACCGGACTACCGTCTTCGAAGAATAAGTTATCACATAATCCATTATCGACGGCAATATCTATGTTGATATTCTTTTGGTTTTTATATACACCTCCCATTGTTGCGTATATTTCGCAACGATGCTCATTATCTAAAGTAGTATCATAAGTATCATCTCCCAATACGATTGTACGCACGGGATATTGATAGGCAAAATAAACAGTTGTTCCGCCTTCATAGTTTGGGAATTCAACACCTTGATTTTCGCATGATGTCATTGATGCAATCAAAATTCCGGCAAACAATACAGGCAATAATTTGAATCGTTTCATATTTTTCAATATTTAGATATTTTTTGATTATTCATTTACCAGCCTTGATTCTGCTGTAGGTTGCTCCATTTTATAGTTTCACTATAAGGCACAGGTCCATGATACATATAATCTTTGTAGTTTCTTTCTTCTACCGGAATTACTTTATATACCAAAGCTCCACCTACTTTATCTATCTGTATACCTTTGGCTTCCTCATTCAGGTTGGCTTTCCAGCGACGCAAATCCCAAAAACGTCGGTTTTCGAAACAAAGTTCAATACGACGTTCATTACGTATCAACTCTCGCATTTTATCTTTATCGTTTTTAATACTTTCAAGATAAGCATCTCCTCCATTAGTACCTACACCTGCACGGGCACGGATAGCCTTGATTACGTCGTAAGCGCTGTATGAATGTCCGTTGCCATTAGTTGGCCCCCAAGCTTCATTTGCCGCCTCGGCATAAGCTAAGAATATTTCAGTAAATCGTATGCGTACGGGATAATGGTATTGTGCCGTATTGTATGTCGGATCGGGATTACAATCATCACGCAATAGTTTTTTCAAATAATATCCGGTACGTGTAGATGTACTTTCATTATTTAACGCATCTTTATTATCTGCTTCGTATGTTCCGGTAATTATTTTCTTCGAATTTGTACCATACGTAGTTTCGTTATACAATACATATGCTGTCAAACGTGGATCTCTGTTAGTGTATGGAGCATTAGAAGAATATCCACTGGCCGGATCTGAAATTGGATATCCGCTTGCCGTAGGAAATGCATCCACCAAATTTTGGGTTGGATTTATACGTCCACTACCATAAAGTGATGGCGGATAATTGCTCTTTTCTTGCGAAAGTCCCATTGCATAATCTTCGGTACTATTATCTTTGTCTCCTCTCCATAGTATCTCTTTAGGAACAGCTCCTGATCCCAATGAGTTGATTTCAGTTTTGTTCATATACCATGTCCATCCGGTTGGATCTATTCCGCCTAAACCATTGATACGATCTAGTACGATAGCTGCATTATCTGCAGCGTTAGCCCATGTTATGGTTGTACCCGTGTTGTATGCAGGACTTGCTGCAAGTAAAGCAGCTTGTGCCCTAATAGCTTCTGCGATACGAGCAGTAAGGCGACCTCGTATATGAGTACCATTTACTCGATTATAATCACTGGCATTAGTTACGCCGATCGCTTTATATTTAGCCGGGATATTAGCATCACTGATGTCATTGTAATCAAGAGGTAAGTATTCTGTCGCTTTTTCTACATCACTAAAAATTTGATCTATACAAGCCTGAAATGTATCTCTTGGCACATTGAAATCTGTACTCATATTATCTACAGTAGTTACATTAGGTATCCCCAATAGTTTTCCATCTTCAGTCCAGCCTCCATGAGCCATCAAGAGATAGTACATATTCAACGCACGCAATCCATACGCTTCGCCTTTAAGGCGATCGCAATACATGATATGTACATTCGGATCTTTTGCCCATGCAACTTTGTCGGCATTTTCTAAAAAAATGTTGAGATATTGGATAGCAGCTCTACAGTTCTGCCACTTAGACATAGGATCGTTACTAGCTGTCCACGATCCTGTTGCCATGCTTAAATAGCTACTAGCTTTATCGTTAGTCACTGCATCATCTGTCGCAATGTCTGTTTCAGATTTAGTCTGATAGGGAAGCATGGAATAAGCGTATCCTAATATTCCTTGTGCATATCCCGGTTCATTATACATATCATCTAACTCTCTATTGTTCTCTAAAGCAGGAGAAAACAGATCATCACAAGATGTTAAGAAGAGCAAGATAATGACCAGAAATTTTGTTATATTATTTATTGCTTTCATACTGTTATTTTTTTATTAAAATGCAGCTTTTATACCTATATTATAAAATCTGGTTTGTGGAGAACTACCTACATTCATTTCCATGTGTTTACGTTCCTTGGATATTGTTAGCAGGTTAGCACCGCTTACATATGCGGAAAGCTCTCTGATAAAACTATTTTTCAATATATGCTTAGGCAAGTCGTATGTAACCTGCACTTTGGCCAAATCAAAACGATTAGATTTATAGATCCAGAAGTCAGACGAACGGAAATTATTACTTCCACTTGTAGTCGTTAAACGAGGGTAAGTTGCAGTTTCTTTTGTTTCTTCCGTCCATCGGTCGCGAACGACTGCGGAATACTTACCATCTCCAGAAACCCAATAATAAGAACTATTTTTCATACCATTAGCGCCAAAGCTGCCTGTTCCTAAAGCAAAGAATGTAAAATCAGACCATTTAAGTGTCATATTTATGCCCAAAGTAAATGGCGCACCATACCAACCAGCTTTGCCTAAATATATGACATCCTTCTCATCGATAACACCATCTCCATTTTGATCTACATACTTAATATCTCCAGGTTTTAATGTACCACCCAATTGTTGTTCAGGAGAATTAGCAATATCAGCATTATCCTTAAAAAAACCAGCACTTTGTAGCCCCATAATAGCATCTATAGGTTTACCTTGAGATTTTCGATAATCTTCGACATCTATTTCGCTACGCTTGGTGGCTTTTGTATCGTAGTAAGTACCCGATACACCTAGAGAAAAATTAACCTCTTCAATTTTTTTATTCAAATTAACACTAAAGTCAAATCCTGTGCGTTTATTGTTATTATAATTCATATATGGAACAAATGAAGCTTTTGGATAAGCTGTAGACAAGTAACTAGGGAAATTTGGGCTAGGACTTACAATAAGTCCTTCCATAGAATTCATGAAGAATGACAGATCTGCAGTTATCATTTTCTTCCACAAAGAAGTTCTTAGATTCGCTGATATTTCTTTGCGTTTAATAAATGTAAGATCATCATTATTTCCACGGAGAGACATTGTATATTTTTCCAAACTACCGTCATACCAACTCCAACCATAATCCTGTCTCCAAGCCGACTTATACATATAATAATCTTCGATATCAATATCTTGATGTAAGACGCTTCCTGAAACACTCAACATTAAATCATCTACAACAGACGATCCGGATAGGAAATTTTCATTGCTCATCCTCCAACCTAATGTAAGAGATGGTGAAAATGCATTACGGTGTCCTTCGGCTAACTTTGCTGAGTGTATTACGGCTGATCCAAAATCGGCATAATATTTCTTTTGATAATTATAACCAACTTGTAATGCTAAGTTTACATTTGATATTTTATGATATTCAGAAGATACGGTTTGCTGGTAGCCCGAAGCTATTAGCATAGCCGAGAGGTTATGATTATCTGCAAAAGTATTTATATAGTCAAACTGCCCTGAAAACACCATTGTTTGAGTATCAGCACTTTTATCAACATTTTGAACTCCTGACTTTTTATCATTACCTTCCTTGGCTAAACCTGCAATAACGTCTTTTCCATTATAGTTTGCCCATTTAGGGTTATATACCGAATAGGTATTGTCAAAAGAGGTTGTATAACCTGTAGCATAATCTACGGCGAACTTTGTATGAAAAGAAAGTCCTTTCAAAAAGCTTTCTAAATTAATATCAATTCCCGTATCAAATTGAAAATAACGGCTTGTATATTTGCTACTACCTGCAGCATAGATATCGGCAAATACATTTTGGGGATCAATGCTATTTCCTCCCAGTATATATTTACCATCAATTATATTAGTATTATTTACCAAATCCCATGCGGCCAAAGCATCTTTATCAATCATATCTAATGGGATTAACGGAGCTACACGATTGGGACGAAATGTTGATGCAGCATTCCAATAATCACCCTTTGCGCTTTTGGCATCATAAAAAGTAGCATTCGCATTAATATATGCACTAATAGCATTACTAATCATAACATCCACATTACCACGCACATTTAGACGATTGATACTATTATCCTTCGCTTCACCGATCTTAAACAAGTCATCTTGATGATAATAACCTACATTACTATAAAAATGAGCACGTTTACTTCCGCCTGTAATTTCTGCTGTAACTTCTGAACGATTAGATACTTTCTTCAAAAACTCAGAAGAATAAAAATCTACATTGGGATAACGATACGGATTTAAGCCCGAAGCGGTATTATAAATCTCATTCTCAGTATATTTAGGAAGTCTAGTGGGATCATCATTATGAAGAGCTTCATTATAAAGAGTCATATATTCAGCAGATCCTAGATATTCAGGATAGCTTTTAGATATATGAAAACCTGTATTGGCTCTTACACTTATCCTAAGATCTTCGGTCTTACCTCTTTTGGTCGTTATATATATAACACCTTTTGCTGCGCGGCTACCATAAAGTACAACAGCCTGCGCTCCTTTCAGGAATGTTATTTGATCAATTTCGCTAGGCAAAACATTGTTGGCCACACGGGGAATTCCGTCAACCAGCACTAAATATCCTGCATTGTCGGCATCCATACCCCACAGCGAATTTCCATTCCACCCCCCGATATAGGCCTGCATATTATCTAAACTATATGTGTTATAGTTCTTTTTTGACAGTTCCTCTACATTAACAACAGATACACCACCCAACAAGTCGCTTTGCGCTACTTTTCGAAAAGCAATCTGTACAAGCGATTCTTTATCACTTTTGAGTGTGTCCGCCTCATTTTGGTCTAATGTTTGAGCTTTAGTTGCAAATGGGCAGAAGACAAACATGGCACACAAAATGAATATTGATTGTATATATTTCATCTTTTATTCGTTTAAATTACACATTCATTTACTCTATTTGGATTTACCAGCCCGGATTTTGCCCGAATTCAGGATATAGATATACATCATTGTCAGGAAGAGGGAACCAATAATGTTTGGTACCAAATACTCGTGTAAGAATAACTTCTTCTTTGAATTCTGATACCCTTGCATCTTTTGGGTCGTTATTCTTGAAAAAGTCATTGTTTTCTACACGCTTAAATTCCTGTGATGTTTTTACTGTATACGGATATTCTGTTAGTAATAACCAACGTTGCAAATCATTGAAACGGAATCCTTCAAATGAAAGTTCTACGGCACGCTCTCTACGAATTTCGTCTATAAATTTATTTTTACTTGCTGTATAAGAGCTGCCTACATGTCCTGCTTTTACACGATCTCTCACTGTGTTGATCGCACCTTCTGCCGTTTTTGAGAAATTAGAAGATTTACCACTAGCACCACCAAATGCAGCACATGATTCGGCATACATCAAATAAATATCAGATAAACGCATATATGGCAAATAGCAGTGATAGTTTCCTCCCCAGTCATATGTTCTATCATACTCGTTGCAGGTATGAGGCACTAGCTTTTGGATAAAATATCCTGTACGGCTAGCATTAGCTACGGGTCTCATTGCACCTCCTGTATAAAGACTACAATAACGCAGATATTCCATATCCGCAGGCATTGTACTATTTACATACTTGAATCCATCAAATACAATATCATGATAGAAGCGAGGGTCTCTATTTTTGAATGGATAATTAGGATCAAAGCCTGAAGCCGGATCATTTAGAGGAAGTCCATTATCCATACCATACATATTAACATAGTTTGCTGTTGGTTGGTGAATCACGTTATCATGAGCAACCAAACCGCCAACTTTAGGACCAAATACCTTCGCAGTATTCCAGTTACTGGCATTGAAGTCTGGAGATGGCCCCCTGAAAATTGCTTCAACAGATCCCGGTTGTAACCAGTTTTGACGAGTGGTGTAAAAAATATCCGAGTAGCTAGATGTAGAACCTTCAGCTCTCTCATGATTATAAATATCTTTGTAGTTGAACTGAGCTAATGCATATTGAGTTTGATTACCTTCTACAAGATTTAGTAGTTCACCAAAGGCTTCGGCAGCTTTTTTACAGTATGCCTCATCATAGTCATAAGTTTGACTTCCACCTACTTTAGGACCGTTTTTCATCAATGGGCTACCTGCCCAAAGATAATTTTTACCCAAATATCCTAATGCCATTATTTTATTAATACGCAATTGGTTTTTGCCCACTGTATTTTTACCTACTGTTGTGTTATCCCAGTCGATAGGAAGTAAATCGGCAGCTTGCCTAAAGTCGGCAGCAACTTTATCTGCACATTCCTGATAACTCAATCGAGGAAGAGTCAATGTTCCGGTAGCGTCTAATACATGGTCTACATAAGGTAACCCACCAAAGAATGTCATGAGTTCAAAATGCCACCATGCACGAAAGAAATATAGTTGCCCTGCAATCAGGTTTTTCTCCTCAGCTGTGGCTGTTGTTAGCTTGTCCAGATTAGCCAATCCTTCATTTGCTTTACTTATGCAATACCATGCATGAGGCCATAACGAATGTCGTTTAGGAGATCCGTCTCCGGTAGCTGTAGAACTACTATTACTGTTATATAACCAATCACCTGCGCTTCTCCATGCGCGATAGTTTCCAAGGTCTACTTGGTGAGTCATACGACCATCAGCCTCGGGGTTGAAGATTTCATCGTCACCCCAATTCCAGGAAGGAGCCCAATTACACTTCTGTTTGTCAGGTATGCAATTGTAAATCTCTTCTATGTAGCCCTGAAAATTCATGAAGTTCTTAAAGGCATCATCTCCTGATATAGTAGAATCAGGTTCTTTATCCAAATAATCTTCACAAGAAGCTAAACTAGTTCCTAATATTAAGAACAGGATACAACTCTTTAGAAAAGTTTTATATATATTTTTCATCATCTTTGATCTTATAATGAGAATTTAATACCTAAATTGTAACGTCTCACAGTAGGATAAGCGCCTAAATAACCTGCACCAGATAAATTTGCTTCACGGTCGTCAGGCATTCTTGTCCACAACCAGAGATTATTTCCGTTGAGATATATTTTCATATTTTTCACACCTAATTTCTTAATCCAGCCATCAGTAAATGTATAGGCAACCTCAGCATTCTTCAAACGGATATATGATCCGTCATATAAAAACTGAGTACTGGTATTATAGCTCGGACTAGAAGACCATCGTGGCACTACAACATCGGCAGATGTATTATCTTTCGACCACCATGTTCCTATATCGTATACAGTGTTTAGTTTATTACCGAAGCTAGTCAGTGATACATCTCGGGTTACATTTGTAACACCATAGAACTGAACGAAAGCACTAAATCCTTTCCATTCGAAGCCAATAGTAGCATTGAATGTATTCTGAGGTGTACCGGAATATCCATAAGGCACTAAGTCTTTATTGTCAATAACCCCATCTCCATTGAAGTCTATTATGTTATAATCGCCGGGTAATTTTTGCGAATCGTTAGTGTCATGACGGGTACTTCCATATAATTGGTCGTAGGTATTGACATATCCTGCATCAACGTAAGATGTATATTGTCCAATGCTATATCCGGCAGCTTTCTGATAAGCAGGTCTTAGCGCCTGGTCATCTTTTTCTAATATTTTATTTTTAGAGTGTGTCATGTTGAAATTACCCCAAAGTCTCATATCATTAGAGAGTCGTTTATTTATACGTAATTCCAATTCATAACCATTTGTACGAACTCTACCAATATTCGCTGTAGGAGGCATAGCTCCTAAATACGACGGAGTAGAACGTTGATCACCCCATACCAAGATATCTCTACGGTCATCTCTAAAAACATCCACGCTACCAATAAATAATCCGTCCAAGAATGAGTAGTCTGCTCCTACATTTATCTTTCTTACGGTTTCCCATTTCACATTTTCATTTCCCAGTGCTGATTTTCTGTACCATGTATAAGGACTATTTCCATGATTTAAATCCATTGCTGTAACGCCTCCATAAGCCCACTGGGTCATATAAAGCCAACGTCGGGCTGAATCGAATTTGTCACCACCAAGATTATCATCTCCAATTTCTCCGTATGAAGCTCTGATCTTAAGCATATCTAGGAATTTTAATCCTTTCATAAAATTCTCATTGCTTAACATCCATCCTATTGCACCGGAATTAAAGAATGCAAAACGATTTTCTTTACTGAATTTATCAGAGCCATTATAAGCACCGTTGTATTCTATAAAGTATTTGTCTGCGTAATCATAAGTAGCACGGAAAGCCCAGTCTTCACGGAAAATAGGCATTACACTACCTCTCGCCTCTTCTTGACGACTGAAAACACCCATGGCTGTTATGCTATGCGCATCAAATTTACGAGCCCAATTCAATTGTGCCTGATAGTATAAATTACGTAATGTTGCTCCATTATTTACAGATCCTCCTGATGTAGCCCAGTTAACACCTTGCATCCAGTCGAATTTATTATTTCCATCAAAATTTTGTCTATAAGTTACTTGACCTGTTTCCGGATCTATCCATTTTCCCTGAGCCGAATTATTTAAATCATTTATTCCTCTTTCGAATTCAACAAAAGTATTATCCCAAGAAACAACTCCTCTAGCAGATAATCCTTTTGTTATAAAGCCCAAGTCTTGCTCTAAAGTAAAGTCTGTATTGATACGAGTAGTTGTTGTCTGCATTGTACCTCCCAAAGAAAGAACGGCAGCCGAGTTACTAACATTCGAAATATTTGGATAGAATCCCCAAGAGCCGTCCGAATATTGCGGAAGGAAAACATCCGGTGCAATATTATAGGCTCCAGACCATTGTTGAGCAACAGCCCATGTAGAGTTATCGGTTTGTCCCCAAGGTGTTTTCTTGATAGCATTAGAACCTGCTAGATTAACCTTAAACAAAGTTGTCTTTGTTATTTGAAAATCCAGATTACTACGAACATTTAGTCTGTCGAATCCATATCCGGCATTATAATTACGTCCATTATCATAAACGCGGAAAAGGTCGCCTTCATGCACAAAGTCGGCAGAAGCAAAGTATTTTACAACTTTTGTTCCTCCCGATACATTTATATTTGCATTATAAGACATTGCAGTCTTCTTGAATAGAGCATCCTGCCAATCTACATTCGGATAGCGTTCTCGTTGCTCTATAGTAGTCTGGTTCCGATAGTTGTTGATAAATGCTTGTGGTCGTATATAAGCCCAAGAATCAGGAGTTAGAGCTAATTCATGCTCAATAGCCCTGTTACGAGCCATTAATGCATCATAAGAATCCAATTTGTTAGGTAATTTAGACGGAGCTTTTAGTGTTGCGTTGAAACCAACATCTATTTTTGCGCTTCCGTCACTACCTCTTTTGGTAGTAACCAGAATAACACCATTCGCACCTTTAACTCCATAAACAGCTGTAGCAGAAGCATCTTTCAGAACAGATACGCTTTCTACCGAACTAATATCTACGGAGCTCATTGGACGTTCGATACCATCGACTAATACTAGAGGATCGCTATTGTTCCACGAACTAGCTCCTCGAATAACAATCTTTGGTTCTTCTTCTCCGGGCATCCCTGTACTCTGAGTAGTGATTACACCGGGCAAATTACCGGTAAGAGCAGCTCCAATATCGGAAATACCAGCGGCACGCTCTAAAACTTTACCTGTTGTTTGTGTGATTGCTCCTACAACACTGGCCTTCTTCTGTTGACCATAACCTACCACAACCACTTCACTTAAAATCTCTTCATTTTCGGACATAACCACTCTTACATTCTGTTTGCCTTGTATGTTTATGTCCTGTGTTGTCATGCCTACATAAGTAGCTACGATGGTCTTTGTTCCGGTTGGAACAGTTAATGAAAAATTTCCATCAAAATCTGTTACAGTTCCTACTGATGTATTGCCCTTTAAAGTAATATTAACTCCTGTAAGAGGCTCATCATTTTTGTCTACGACATTTCCCGTAATAACAGTTCCTTTCTGCGCATATGCTGCAAAGCAAATAAATAGCAGGAGTAAACTTACGCAGGGAATTTTCCAAGCTCGTTTTGTTTTATTATTCATTACTATTAGTTTAATATGATTAACAATTTTAATTTATCATAATATGATCGATTCTTAATATCAATCTAATAGGATTATAAAAGTCAGCTGTCATCAATATTAGTTTTCATGGATTAAAAATTAAATAATAAGTTAATGCCTATTATTAAAAAAGTACATTTGCATACTCTCTTCGAGAATTTGTCAAATCAGCATTTAGGTCTAGGAGATTATTGATCATAGAAAACATAACATAGAGTATTGTCTAGCTACATTTTCTTCAGTTTATTGGTATTTTTTCACAAAAGAGTTTTTTATCATATGGTATTACAATTTAAGGTTATTTTAAGTGTATTATTTACAATTATTATCTCAGACAGTATTTTTTATCACCACAGTTTTGGTTATCGTTTTCTGTTTTTCTAATAGTATTTGCTGCAGTAAAATGCCTGGAGAGATGGTATTAAATTTTTCAGGTAACTATCGACGTAGTGAATAATCGACTCCAAATGGAATGTTAGTTCTCCACTACGCCGAAAAAAGTTTATATGCAAATAAGCAAAAGCTTATGGTTGAAAATCATTTGAAGATGTTGAATATAAACCAATCAATGCTCCAGTAAACCCACCGGCAACATCTGTGGAAAGAACATCACCGGAAACAGTTCCTCCAACATTTATGAATACCTGATTATCAACAGAGTAGTTAAATCTATAATTATCTTCGTCTGCTTCAACCTGCAATTTTATTGGTTTGCTTACATCAATTTTTTCACTAGCAACAAGGGTAGACTTATTCTTATCTGTTCTGACAAGCAAGATATAAGAGTCGCTTCCTTTTTGTGTAATACCAAATACATAGTTAAATGATTCTTTTTGATAACAAACGATTCCGGCTAAATCAGTTTCAGAGGCAGGTACATAGTTCATGTTCACTGTTGTTGAAAATGTTTTATGCTGTTGTCTATGAAACAAAGCTGAAATAGGCTTACGATCTTTGATATTTGTCTGGAATGGCTTAATCAGTAAACCCTCTTTCGTAATATTCACAAAATCTTCACGAGGGCCTCTTACTGCTATCCATCTATGATCTAAACTCTTGCTTGAAAAATCGTCATTAAAAGTAAAGTTTCCATTAGGGAAGAAACCATTCATTCCTGTTTGATTTTGTACACCTTCCGGCATTTTCAATTTAGGCGATAGAGGAATAAGCCCATTCTCGAAAACAGGGAATTCTCCACTCCAGTCTACAGGTAATATAAATGTTTCTCTACCCGAATTTACTCTTTGTTTATTATTAGGACGAATTGCTAAAAATACGCCGTAATACTTACCATCAGGAGCTTGTACTAAATCGGCATGTCCTGCCCAATCGACTTTATCTTTTCTATCTTTTGCAAAATATCTTTGAGTCAATATAGGATTATTAGCAGCCGGCTTAAATGGTCCGCGTGGATTTTCACTAACAAAAATCACTTCACTATGCCAATCGCCAGTACCTCCTTCTGCACACATCAAAAAATAGCGACCATCTTTTTTATATATATGAGGGCCTTCTATCCATATAGGTCTCTTTGTAATATCCACCCCCCCATCTACTATTATTTTATCTGTACCAGGAATAACTCTATCGTTTTCTACATCATATTCCCATTGTTTAATAACCCTGTGACCAGAATACAATTCTTTGCCATGATCGGGAGCATCATTATGTACTAAATAAGCTTTACCGTCATCATCAAAGAATAAAGCCGGGTCAATTCCATTAAACTCTAGGCGGATCGGGTCGCCCCATCCTTGTCGAGGATCTTTAGTTTTAACAACAATATTACCCAAACCTCCTCCAATATGAGTCGTGATCATATAAAAGGTGTCATTATGAGGATTGTATGCAATGTCGGGAGCATAAACTCCTGCACTCATTTCTATATCTTGTACTTTTAGTTGAGTTGGTCTTTCTAATACATTTCCTATTTGTGTCCAATTAACTAAGTCTTTACTATGAAAGATTGGGACTCCCGGGAAAAAAGCAAAAGATGAGTTGACCAAATAATAGTCATCTCCTTTACGAGTAATACTCGGGTCGGGATAACACCCTTGCAAAATCGGTGTATAAAATTCATTGCTTTTTAAAGGGTTTTCGTTATAAACCTTATCATTCCCTTGATAAATAAATTTGGAAAAAGTAGGAACCCCTTTTTGAAGTTTTTTGTTTGCCTTAGTCTGACTGCTCAAACTAAAAGGACTAAATAAGAGTATACCTGTAATAATAGCAATTACATTTTTTTTCATGATATGAATTAAGTTATTATATGGTTTTACGCTTTAGCGATAACATTACAAAGCTATATATCTATAAAAATTAAAGGATAAAAACTTGTTTCTTTTACAATCGCACAAGTAATTACAACCCTACGGATTGTTGCATTTTCAATCTTCTATGTTGCACATTACATTCCCTTTCACTAAAAAGACTCTCTATATCAGAGAGAAAGCCAATAATTGACTTTTTTATATTATTTATAATCGAATGCATAAAAACAGAGTCATCGTCCTTTGTACATCAAGCAACTAATTAAGTGTACCTTCAATCGTTTTGATTTTACCGTTGCTGTCATATTCCAGTTCTACCACCTTAAGGCTACGCAACCATGTTTTCCCTCCAGATGGTACACAGTCATGGTAAAATAAATACCATTTCCCTTTGAATTCGGCAATTGCATGATGAGTAGTCCAGCCGATAACCGGAGTAAGAATTACTCCTTGATACACAAAAGGACCGTATGGATTATCTCCGGTAGCATAACACAATAAATGTGTATCACCTGTGGAGTATGAAAAGTAATATTTACCATTGTATTTATGCAACCATGATGCTTCAAAAAAACGCTTCTCTGTATCTCCTGCCGTTAATGAGTTTCCGTTTTCATCTAGGATGAGAACATCGCGAGGCTCTTCTGAAAATCCAAGCATGTCAGCACTCAATTTTACAACTTTAGGACATAAAGCTAAATCTTTCCCTTCGGGCAGAACGGCACATTCTAGCGCTTTGTTGTTGCGATAACGTTGAAGCTGTCCACCCCATAATCCACCAAAATACATATAGTATTCGCCATTTTCTTCCCAAATAGCAGGATCGATACTATAACTTCCCTTTATTGGATTTTCCTCAGGAGTGAATGACCCTTCGGGCTTATCGCCAATAGCTACTCCTATACGAAAAATATCATTTTGATCCTTCAGTGGAAAATACATATAATATTTGCCATCTTTACAGGCTACATCACAATCCCACAATTGACGACCAGCCCAAGGGATATCAGCTGTATCTAAAACAACACCATGATCTTTAAGGACACCATTTTCGATATCATCCGTAGAAAACACATGATAATCCTTCATATTGAAGTGATCGCCATTATCATTTTCTTCGATTCCACTTTCCCAATCGTGTGAAGGATATATATACAATCTCCCGTTAAAAACATGAACAGCTGGATCTGCCATGTAAGCATCAGGAACTAAATATTTAGACGTTTTCATATTTCCGTTATTTCTCAGTTGATATTCTTTTTTATTTTCTTCTAGACATTGCCTCATCTATAATACTCTGAACAACAGGTTTAGCTTTATAATTCCTATCAAATAACAAAGGATAATCTGTACGTCCTCTCATTGGAAAATTATTTTTCCACGAATCGCCATCCGTAACACCCCACATAGTTACCCTACTTACTTTATCAGAATTATCCAGAAAAAGTGTAAAGTATTCCAACATCCGCTTACTCCAAACATCTGAAACAGAATCGGGCAAAGCTTCAACATAAGGATTCATCTCCTTCCTATAAGCTTCTGTATCCGATATATTAGCTCCCACATTAAAGCGAGGCGAAGGCAATGCACTCAATTCAAACTCTGTAATCATAACTTTTACACCCAATGCTGTATAGGCATCTATCGCCGCCTTATAATCAGCTAATGTCGGGGAATCTAATCCCACATGACCTTGCATACCAACGCCATCGATACGAATACCTTTTTCTTTTAAAGTTTTAACTAGATCCACAATCGCATCGCGCTTCTCATTAAGCCATTCATTATAGTCGTTGTAATAAAGCTCTGCATCGGGATCAGCTTCATGAGCATATTGAAATGCTAACGGAATGAATTCTTCACCTAATATCTCATAGAATTTACTTTTGCGAAACTCTCCATTATCTAATATCGCTTCGTTAACAACGTCCCAGCCTTTTATGCGTCCTTTATAACGGTTCACAATTGTTGTTATATGATTTTTTATCCTTTCTTTTAATACTTCAGGCGAAACGTCTTTTCCTTTATCATCAGTAAAGAACCACGACGGAGCCTGAGAATGCCAGATCAGGCAATGGCCTGTGACAAACAGGTGGTTCTGCTCACCTAATTCAACAAACTTATCCGCATCATCAAAAAAGAACTCTCCTTCTTTGGGCTGCATATACATGCTTTTCATGCAATTTTCTGCTACAATGGCAGCAAACTGATCTTTTACAATTTTCAATGAAGCTGTATCGCGACCTTGTATCTGATTTAGATTTAAAGCCGTTCCGATATAAAACTTTCCATCTAGTGCATTTTTTAAAGATGGATTTTTGTCATCACTTGTCGATTTAGCCTGAACACAGCAGAGCAATAAAAGCATCAAGCTAAAACTAAGAATAGGTGTTAATAATTTCATGATAATGATTTTCTATATTATATATTTATTAATTTCATTTTTAGATGAACGTTACTTGTCATTCAGATAACGTTCTTCGATTTCCAAATGAATCTTGTTTATCTCATTGTATTCCTGTTCAGGTTTAGATTTATCCCCGCCGGTTTTATAAATTAAACTATAAGCACAAGCCATACCAGTATCTTTATTGATTTTGATTTATGCCCCCTATCTTCACACGTCTAAGGCTAAGGACTTTCTGCATTGTAAAATTAAACCATTAACAAAAGAGAGGTAACTATTATTGATACAGCTTACGCTATCATATGTTTCGCAACAACTCTAAGATGTTTCACTTTATATCTATATTGTTTCTTCAGATTCTTGAAAGCATACAAAGAGATTTTTTGTGCTTCTTTTTCACAAAAGAGCTTGACCTCAAAAAACAGACTATTCCGTCTAAAAAGTCAATGCTAGCATAAATGCCATACATTTGCACTTATAATCGAATTGATACATGTGTAGATTTAGCTAAAATATACTAACATTTGAAATTTAAAGAAACGTACATGCAATTATACCATCATTAATATATGTGTTCCCAAAACAGAAGAAACCGATATAATCCACCTAAACAAAGACATAAAACACCCTTTACGTTTCACAAACGATAGTTTATGTTGCACATGGAACAAAATATGTTTATTTTGTTCCCTTTTTCATTGTTTAATTCTTTATTTTTGTTTCACATTCTAATACCGAAAATCTAAAATACATGAGCAAACGCTTTTTTTTGTTTATTGCCCTTTCGTGCGTCTCCATTAGTTTAAGCTTAGCTCAACAGGAACGCTTTTATGGATTAGGGAAATTATCGAGCAACCTAATCACCCGAATTACTCAAGATTCCTCAGGATTTATTTGGATAGCTACCCAGAACGGATTAAATAAATTCGATGGATGGAATTTCACTCATTATTTTTACAATGACAAAGACTCCACATCCTTATCAGGTAATTATATCGAAACTTTTTTCACTGATGACTCCGGCTCTCTCTGGATCGGTGCAAATAGAGGATTAGAATATTACAATCCTTACAAAGACTCTTTCATTCATGTCAAATTCCCCGATAATACACATCCATCAGTCAGAGGAATTATACAACTGCATAGCGGAGAAATCTGGATTGTAACAGGAGGCTATGGCGTATACTCTATTAATAAACAAACAATGACAGCAACTTCTCTCACAGATATAAACAAACTATTGGTAATCCCTTATTCTAACCATATTTTTGAAGATCGGGCACACCAAATATGGATAGTATTATCAGAAAGCCGTATGGCATGTATTTCTCCAGACAAAAAAAGCGTAAAAACTTATGATTTACCTATCGACCCTCAATATAAGGTCTATGGAATAACAGAAGACCACATGGGAAGAATGTTTGTTGCAACAAGCTCTTGTGTTTTTTTATGGGATATAATCCGTCAAGACTTTATGCGTATCAAAAATGATGAACCAAATGTAAATATACGAGGTATCGCTTGTCTTAAAGACGGAATGGTATACGTCAACACTGTAGGGCAAGGACTGAAATATATAGATACCAATACGATGACCTTGGTTACGCCTTCCAAACTTAAAAATGGATATGACAATCCTATAAAAGAACGTATTACAACTTTTTTTGAAGACAATAAAGGGAACTTATGGTTTGGATGCAATCAAAAAGGATTATTAATGGGCTTAAATGAGCCTACTCAGTTCGATTTTTGGTATTTTAAAGAAAATGGAGAAACAGGATCTATTACTTCATTATATGAAGACCGTGAAAATGAATTATGGCTAGGAACGGACAATGGTAAACTCGATAAGATAAACAACAGAGGGAAGATTTTAGAGTCTTATAATATCAAAAAAGATGTTTCTACCATATATGAGGATATCAACGGAACATTTTGGATTGGAAGCTACCAAGGAGGTGTTTATACTTTTGATAAAAAAAGTGGGAGGAGTGCTAAATATCCATCCTTCGAAGGAAAATCGGTTGTTGCTATAGCTGAAGATAAAAAGAAAAATGTATATATATCCGTACTTGGAGAAGGTTTCATTCGGTATAATATTGAAACAAAAAAATGGATATTGATATCTGATAAAACCCGTTTAGCAAATGATCAGGTTTTATCTAACAACTGGATTAATGATATCTTGTGCGACTCCGATGGGCTTATTTGGCTTGCACATAGTATAGGTGTAGACTGTTACGATCCGAATAAGAATATCTTTCTACACTATAGCGATGATACATCTCTTTCTTCTATGATTTGCACCACTCTAATGGAGGACAAGAAAAAAAATATTTGGATTGGGACAAATAATGGATTATACAGATATGACAAAAAAAGCAAAAAAATAGAACACTATGGGATGGAAGAAGGTTTGCCGAACAACATTATATGCGGACTAGGCACTGATGCTACGGGAAACAACATTTGGGGAAGTACACTCAACGGAATATTCCAATTAAATATAGAAACCGGACGTATCGCATGCTACTACACAGGGAATGGACTTGTTGATAGAGAATTCTCGAAGAATATTTTCTTACAAGATAAGATGGGATATTTATATTTCGGTGGGTTATATGGAGTAACCAAATTCCTCCCGGATTCAATTAAGGCTCTAAGTTTAGACTTTCAACCCAAACTAACTCATTTATACATAAACAATGTATCCGTTAGTGCAGATAAAATAATAAAAGGCAAACCGATATCCGAGACTAGACTGTTTGATACCTCAGAGATAAACCTATCCTATAACGAAAAGTCTTTTTCTCTGGAATTTTCTACAATGAATTATCATAATCCGGAGAATGTTATTTTTGAGTATCGCCTACTGGGAATGAATGAAGAATGGATATCTACATTTCCGGGAGAGAATCGTATAACATATAACTTTTTATCTCCAGGAAATTACACCTTAGAAGTAAGAGCTTTCGAGAACAATGCTTATTCTTCTATCAAGACTCTAAACATAAAGATTTCACCACCTTGGTACAGTACTACTTGGGCAACATCCTTATATGTATTACTTTTTATCGGAATATTAACAGGTATTGTCTATACATGGCAGAAACGTCAACAAAGACGTAGAGAAGAACAAAATAATGAAGATAAACTAAAATTCTTCATTAATATTGCACATGAAATACGATCACCTACCACACTAATCATAAGCCCATTATCTGAATTACTAAAAACCGAATATGATGAAAAAACAAAAAAGTTATTAGAAACAATACAGCGTAATGCACATCGCATAATGAGCCTTATAAACCAGCTTTTGGATATTAGAAAGATAGACAAAGGACAGATGAAGATTGCATGTCAGGAAACGGATATGGTCGGATTTATAAAAGATCTAACACTTGTATTTGATTACCAAGCAAATAAGCGAGATATAAAGTTCTCTTTCGAATCAACAGAAGATCGTCTTCCTGTATGGATTGACAGAAACAACTTTGACAAGGTCTTGATGAACTTGCTCATAAACGCATTCAAATACACGAAGGACGGAGGAGAGATTAAAATAACCCTTAGAACTATTAAATCCGAAAATACAGGGAATGCAGGAAAGTATGCTGAAATTAATATCATTGATTCGGGATTAGGATTAAACGAGAAAGAGGTTGAACGCATTTTCGAACGATTTTATCAAACAGAGCCATACAATCCATTAGGATTCGGCATAGGGCTGAATTTATGCAAACTATTAGTTGAGCTTCACCATGGAACTATAAAAGCTTCTAATAGGAAGGATATACAGGGTAGCTGTTTTACTGTTCGTATTCCTATAGGGAATGAACACTTCACAAAAGAAGATATTGTTCAGCAAAGCGAAACAATCCGCTTTGCATTAGAAACACCTATTTGTTGGGAAGAAAAAGATCATCCAACAGTAGCTATTAAAAATAAAAAAAGACAACGTATATTGGTTGTAGATGATGATGAAGGACTACAAGAATATATACAAAGAGAACTAAGTGCGAGTTATAAAGTCGTTACGGCAAATAATGGCAACGAAGCTTTGCAAATATTACTACAAGAACGCATCGACTTGGTGATATCAGACGTAGCTATGCCGGAGATGGATGGTTTCACTCTACTCAAGAAAATTAGAAGCAATGAGAATATAAGTCATATCCCAGTCATTCTGTTAACTTCTCAGGTTGAAGCGGATAGTCGAATGATGGGTTGGAATGTAGGTGCCGATGGCTTTATGGATAAACCTTTTTTGATGGAAGAACTACTATTCCTTTGTAATAATCTGATATCAAACAGATCTTTATTGAAAGGTAAATTTGTAGGGGTAAAAGAGCTGGAAGAGAAAGTGACTCCTTTAGATATTAAATCGAATGACGATTTATTTATAGAACGACTGATGACTCTTATTAATAAAAATATAGACAATTCTAAATTCAGCATTGAGGCTCTATCTAAAGATGTTGGTATCAGCCGTACACAACTACATCGAAAACTTAAAGAAATAACAGGGATAACTACCAGCGACTTTATTCGAAATGTACGTTTAAAACAAGCTGCAAAATTGTTAGTTGAGAAAAAAGTAAACATATCACAAGTCGCTTATGCTACAGGTTTTTCGAACCCTACCATTTTTGCAGTTGCATTTAAGAAATTCTATGGATGTACCCCTACAGAGTATGCAGAGAGGGGAGAAAGTTAAGATGCAACATAAAAGAACGAATATGCGACATAATAGCAGTCCAAAGCACTATATACGATTGTAAAAGGAATGGATTCTGTAATTATTATTTTTAATGTTTCGTAAATTTGAAATATGATTATTGAGAAAAAACAATTATTGAAAACAAGAAAGCTTCACTGATGAAAATGACAGTTTATATCTAAAAAGCCCTAGTTTTACAAATATAATTTCTCTGATTAAACTTCGAAACATCAAAATATTTAACAATGAGTTCTATTGATTTATTAAACAAAAGTGCAGACAATATTCGTATACTGTCGGCTTCAATGGTTGAAAAAGCGAAGTCAGGTC
>NZ_DAOKYH010000037.1:0-8159 GCF_035323175.1 Dysgonomonas sp.
TCGGAGTCAATTACAATCAAGTTGTAAAGGAATTACATTCCAATTTTGGAGAGAAAAAAGCATTGGCATTACTTTATAAATTGGAGAATGCAACCATTGAACTGGCAGAAATTGGACGGGAAGTGATGCAATTGTGCGAACAATTTAAGGCTAAACATCTCTAAAAATGGTTGCAAAATTTAGTCACGGAAGCAGTTTGTATGGTGCACTTTCCTACAATCAAGAGAAAGTAAATGAGGGTTTAGGTAAAGTTTTGGCTACCAATCTGGTCATTGAACCTAACGATGGTGTGTTCAATGTTGCCTCTTGTATGGAAGATTTCGAGCGATTTATGCCCTCGCATATTCGCACATCGAAGCCTGTTATCCATATCTCACTCAACCCACATCCGGACGATAAACTGACCGATCAGCAACTTGCCGACATTGGTCGTGAGTACATGGAGCAGTTCGGATATGGCGGACAACCCTATATGATTTTCAAACATGAAGACATTGGCAGGGAGCATATACACATTGTATCGACCCGTGTACGCACGGATGGCTCAATAATCAGCGACAGCAAAAATTACGAACGCAGCAGAAAGATCACCGATTCTTTAGAACAAAAGTACGGTCTGCACTCAAAAGAAAAGAATCAAGGCGAGGCATGGCAGCTTGCTCCAATAGACGTTAGCCAGGGGAACTTAAAAAAACAGGTGGCAAACGTCATAAAACCGCTTTCTGAAATGTATTCTTTTCAGACTTTGGGCGAATATCGTGCTTTGCTCTCCTTATATAATATAGGAGTAGAGGAAATCAAAGGAGAAAATAAGGGTAAAGCGTATCGGGGATTGGTTTATTCGGCATTGGACGGTGATGGCAACCGTGTCGGTACACCTTTGAAATCTTCACTGTTCGGCAAGGAACACGGTTTGGATAGATTGGAAAAACTATTTGAGAAGTCAAAAGAATCAATTAAGGAAAATGGCATAGCCAAACAAACCCGTGCTACTGTTTCAGCGTCCTTTGCAAGTACCCGCACAGAGAGCGAGTTCCGAGCGGCTTTGCGGGAGAAAGGTATCGACCTTGTGTTACGTCGCAACGATGAAGGACGCATCTATGGGGCTACATTTATTGACCATAATCAGAGGACGGTTCTTAACGGTTCTCGTTTGGGTAAAGAATTTTCGGCGAATGTTCTGGGTGAACGCTTTGTAGATAATCTACCTCGTGAGGATATGCAAGCACCAGCCCCGAAACATTCCGAGAATAAACAACCAACCACCAATCAGCAACCACAATCAACATACTCCGAGACGAACGATCCGGTGGGGAGTTTATTTTCTGTCTTTACTCCCGAAGTCGAAGGGACAGATAACAAGCAGCCGACTTTAAAACGTAAGAGGAAGAAGAAACGTCGGTATGGGAGGCAGCTATAAAATTTAAAATTCTAACAATTTAAAAATAACAATTATGTCACAAGAAGATGATTTAAGAGGACTTGCTAAAGTCATGGAGTTTATGAGGGCGATCAGTATTTTGTTCGTTCTGATGAATATTTATTGGTTCTGTTATCAGGCAATACACGAGTGGGGAATTAATATCGGGGTAGTAGATAAAATTCTAATGAATTTTAACCGTACCGCAGGTTTGTTCAATTCTATATTGTGGACGAAAATCTTTGCCGTGGTATTCCTTGCCCTGTCCTGTTTGGGGACAAAGGGAGTGAAGGAGGAAAAGATTACATGGAATCATATCTATGTATGTCTTATTTTTGGTTTTGTATTTTTCTTTCTGAACTGGTGGCTTCTTTATCTGCCTCTTCCCAAAATAGCCAATGCAGGCTTTTATATTTTTACCATTGCAGTAGGATATATATTGCTTTTGATGGCGGGTACATGGATGAGTCGCTTACTCAAAAACAATCTGATGGACGATCCGTTCAATAACGAAAACGAATCGTTTATGCAGGAAACCAAGTTGATGGTAAATGATTATTCGATAAACCTGCCCACAAAGTTTTGGTACAAAAAAAAGCAGTGGAAAGGTTGGATAAACGTAGTAAACCCGTTTCGTGCGGCTATTGTGTTGGGTACTCCTGGTTCGGGTAAGTCATACGCCGTTGTAAATCAGTTCATCAAACAGCAGATTGAGAAAGGCTATACGGGCTATATTTACGATTTCAAGTTTCCAGACCTTTCGACTATTGCTTATAACCATCTGTTAAACAATAGAGAAGGTTATAAGAAAGTACCGACCTTTTATGTGATAAACTTTGATGATCCAAGTCGTAGCCACCGTTGCAATCCAATTAACCCGTCATTTATGGATGATATTTCAGATGCTTATGAGAGTGCATACACCATAATGTTAAATTTGAACCGGACGTGGGTGCAAAAACAAGGAGACTTCTTTGTAGAATCTCCGATTATCCTTTTTGCTGCCATTATATGGTATTTGCGAATCTACAAGGATGGTAAATACTGTACTTTTCCTCATGCCATAGAATTTTTGAACAAAAGTTATGAAGATATTTTTCCGATTCTGACTTCGTACCCAGACCTCGAAAACTACCTTTCTCCCTTTATGGATGCGTGGAAATCTGGGGCTGCCGATCAGCTCCAAGGGCAGATTGCAAGTGCTAAAATACCTCTTTCACGTATGATTAGCCCACAATTATATTGGGTGATGTCGGGTGATGAGTTTACATTAGATATCAATAATCCTGATGATCCTAAAATATTGGCAGTAGGTAATAATCCCGACAGACAAAATATATACGGAGCGGCACTCGGATTATATAACAGTCGCATTGTGAAGCTGATAAATAAGAAGGGGCAACTCAAAAGTAGTGTTATTATTGACGAGTTGCCAACTATTTATTTCAAAGGGTTGGATAACTTGATAGCCACCGCCCGAAGCAATAAAGTTGCTGTATTATTGGGGTTTCAAGACTTTTCGCAGTTAAAGCGTGACTATGGAGACAAAGAGGCTGCCGTAGTAATGAACACAGTAGGTAATATATTTTCGGGGCAGGTAGTTGGTGATACGGCAAAAACTTTGTCCGACCGTTTTGGTAAAGTTTTGCAGAAACGCCAGTCCATGACCATTAACCGTAACGATAAATCGACTTCCATTTCTACACAAATGGATAGTTTGATACCTCCATCCAAAATATCCAATCTAACACAGGGTATGTTTGTGGGTGCGATAGCGGATAACTTCGACGAACGGATAGAGCAAAAGACTTTTCACTGTGAAATTGTGATAGACAACGAGCGAGTAGCCACGGAAACTAAAGCGTACAAGAAAATACCCATTATCACCAACTTTGTAGATGAAAATGGAGTAGACCGCATGAAGGAAATGATTAAGGAGAATTATGATCGCATCAAAGCCGAAGCCAAACAGATTGTCGTTGAAGAGTTGCAGCGTATAAAGGACAATCCCGACCTTTGCCATTTGTTACCGAAAGAGGACTAGTTTAAGTTTAATAGCTGCATAAGTCTATTAAATTTTGGTAGCAATGATTCTCCCTTTACTATTTTCTTTATATGTATATCCCGATATAGGGAAGGCGACAATTCTACCGTCTTTACCTTCCCTATATGTATACCCCGATATTGGAAATGCTATAATTCTACCATCTTTACCCTCTCTGTATGTATATCCCGATATAAGGAAAGCGACAATTCTACCGTCTTTACCTTCCCTATATGTATACCCCGATATTGGAAATGCTATAATTCTACCATCTTTACCTTCTCTGTATGTATATCCCGATATAGGAAAGGCTACAACTCTACCATCTTTACCTTCTCTATATGTGTAGCCTGATATAGGGAATGTTACTACTTTGCCATCCTTACCTGTTCTTGATGTTTTTCCACCCATAACTGTTTACCTTATTTTTTGTGCGTTATCTAATCTTCTATGGCAGTATGAAATCATTGACAATATTTCAAGTGCATCTTGCTCCGAAACTTCCCAGCTAATTTTAGGCTCATGTGCTTCGGGGTTACGGAACATTCCACATAAGCCTTTCAGTATATTGCAAAATCCCTTATGTTCATCTTGTTCCGATTTGGACTGATAGTTGTTTATTATTAATACAGGTGTATTGCTAAACACATATTCGATTAACCTGTTCCCATCTTCATTAGATAGGGATAAATTCCTAATTCTCTGGAATAATCCTTTGCTTGCTTCAAATACTGAATGAAAGTAATTATTTGCCAGCAGTTCAGCTTTACAATAATTGAAAATTTCTCGATGCGCCTTCCTTTGCTCTAATTTTGTTTTCAAATCGTCTGCTTTTCTTCGAGCTTCTGAAATTGTAGATGCCAGTTTTATCTCGCTAAACTTTCCATTTTCATTCAGTTGATATCCAATAAAGCTTAATTGTTGGTTGATTTGATTTCTTTTTTCAGCAAAGACTTCTGGGTTATTGACATATTTTGCAGGAGCTAATGCGAGTCCGATAAAGTTCAATATGTGATTTGAACATCGATTCTCATTTTGATAAATAGCAAAAGCATCGTATATCCTTTTCTATTTAGTTGAAGTGGGCGATGCATCGGCTATTTTACTTTGTGCCAATAGGTGTTGTATTTCACTACCAGTCAAACCTGAACTTGTATCTCCAAGAATTTTAGAAATGCCTTCTAACGTCGGTTGTGTAAAACAATTTCTCAGTATTGCCATAATCTGCTAATGTATAATGAATTAATCTTCCCAGTTTTTCAATAAATTGATTGTTTCATTATTGGGTTGATGTTGGCTTTCAATAGTGTCGATTGATATTATTACAGGCATTTGAACCAATTGACCAGACAAAATACACATTCCCGTTCCCAATATAGGTAAGGCCTCCGTTGACACTTGATCTAGGTATGAGATAGCCTTTTCGACCATATCTAAATCTTTATTATTTACGAGCCTGTGAATAAAATAATTATGAAGTTGAGAAATAATAGTAGTGGATATATCAGACGGTCTTTGGCTTGCAATAGTGAGAAAAACTCCAAATTTTCGTCCTTCTTTAATTATTTCTTCAAATGTTTCCAATCTATAATCTTTCCATGATTCGCTTTCCCGAAGAGATTCATAGGATAAAATATTATGTGCCTCATCAATAATGATATTCAATGACTTTTCTAATTCATTGTCAGTCTTATGATTTTTGTGTTCTGAGTATAATTTGTGAGAAATAAGGAGCGGTATCAATTTCTTTATATTGATATTTGCTTCATTGAGATTTATAACAGCTAAATAATCATTATCCCAAAAGTCAATAGCACTATCCTTGATTTCTATAACTTTAGCAATATCTTTTTGGAAACTCTTTAATTTGTTTATTGCAGGGGCAATATGCTCGTTATTAGCCCTATTGGTTAGCACGTCATGAATGAGTTGAAGATATAGAAAGTGTATGATTCTTGAAATGAAATCAGATTCAAATTCATACTGTTCAACCTGTTTATAAAGTTTGGTTTCTTTTACAAAGTTTCTATTTTCAATAAAACATTGGTAATTATTAAAATCTCCCAAGTAATAACAGAATTTATCTGGTCTCCACGCAAAATCGTCAATTAATCTACCCTCCTCACCATCTTTATTAATGTATTTAGGTAAAATCTGTTCTATGTAATCCAATAGTAATTTAGACTGTACCTTGTCTGACATACATAAAATTTCCTCTATTCGCTTTCTCAAAATATTATGAAAGTAGCCTAAAGAATCATTTACACCCATAACTTTTTTATAAAATTCGAGCGTTCGCCCAATGAATGGTTGTTGTGTTTTTTCTGATGCACTTGCCAGTATGGAAAACAAGTTCTTATCTAATAAGTCATTTTCAAAAAAAGGAAGTTTGTCTTTTCCTGTACTATCCTTCGTTGATAAGTTATAGACTTTTTTATTGCTTATAATTACATTGTCACCATTATATTCACCATTAAAATCAAAAAGCAGAAATCGTGCATTTCTCTTAAACTTATCCTGATCTTCAAATGCCCTAAATAGTTGCCTATATATTTTAGCCAATGTATAAGACTTACCACTTCCCGTATTTCCAAATATCCCGATATGACTGGAAAATAGGCTATTAACACCAACATATATTTCCTGACCTCTCTCTAAAGCAAGAGTGCCTATTTGAATAGGTTTGTCATCCTGTTTAACAAATTGGTGAATTTGTTTAAACTCTTCACTATTTAGCAGAAAACACTCATTATCTATGAGTGGCAGTTCTTTTATCCCCCGCTCAAACTTTGCATTTTCAATATATCCAAGCAGTTTAGCATTGAGGATTCTGTTTATTTTATTTTCTTCTTTTCCATACTCTTGTATAACCGGCAGCTTTTCTTCTTTAATAGATTCCCCTTCAATTTTAGCAATGATTGAAATAAAGCCTTTTTCTATTTTTACATACCCCCCAACAGATACATTCTTAATTAGACTTCCCTTATATAGCAAGTGAGAAGCATTCTTTACTTTATCAACCTTAACTTTAACTTCTCTTCCTTCCACAGAAAAGACAGTCCCAATCCTAAAAATAGAATTTTCCTGTAATATATTATCAACTCTATTTTCCATTGTTATTGTTAATGGGGATCATCCTGCTGATTTGTTCGAACACTTCTGCATTTAAGGTCTTAAAATCAAAATTTACCACATTCTTTTTTAGCTTAGCTAACTTGTCTTTATCTCCTTCAGCATTAGTTTCGATAAAATTTGAAGGAGTAACAATCAGAATGTTATTGTTTTTTGATTTCCCATTGTTCAATTTAAGATATTCTTCAAACTGACTCTTTTCATCATCTGAAAAAGAGAATATAATAATCAATAATGTTGGATTAGAGTCAGCTACTCGCATTGTGATTTTAGAGATATGTTCGTCAGCAAACGAAAATCCCATAACAAACAATAGCGAATTTTCTTTTTCTAATACATTAGAATATATTCGCATCAGTTCATAAAAATGCAGGTCGAGAACTGTGTCTTTAAATTTCTGTTTGGTCGGATTTATAACAACTAACTTGTCGTAACTGTCAGTAAATGGCTTTATTGCTTTTTTATCTATTTTAGATAGCGAGTTTGCTTTAGCAACTATTTCTGCAAGTGTCTCTTTTTTATCTATTCTTATAAGTACATCTTTCTTAATAGATTGTAAGGCTTTATTTGTCACTTGCACATTTTCTAACAAACTATCATGAGATAATTGTTTTATATCTGTTCCGATTGATTTCCAATCTATTGATCCATGTAGTTTTAGCAAATTGAAAACAGGAATTTCCGATATGTTTTGATAATGAGTACTTGTTTTTGTATATGATTTTTGAAAATTACCTTCATCAAAGACCGGATTTATTCGACCTTTAAAACCATCATTGAACTCTATTCCTGTTTTTTCTGCGGCACGCTCAACAAATAAGTCGATGTTAGTACTGAATATATTGATCTGTTTATTGTGCAGCCTGCTTGCTCTGCGTACAATAATATCATTCCAGAGAATTAAAAATTGCCGATAAACCCCTAACACATCGTCAGAATAACCAACGATATCATCGTCAATCTCAGACTGAAGATTCGGCTTAATTACATCAGTAAAATACTTCGCATATATTGAAGCTCGTATAATCTCTTTTTGAGGACTATTATCCTCTTTATTTAATTCTGTTAGCCAGTTTTCAATATCACCTAAAGTATTCAGATATGGACGTGACAAACCAGAACCAATTAAGAAATTGATGTTGCAGGATTGGATCAGTTCTTTTATTTTTTCGACTTTCATTATTTGTTACTTATAGGATTATCACAAAGATAGAGTATTTTACTGATACAGATATGAAAGCAAGACTCTATAGTTTTGTCTATTTACATTTTTCAGTTTAAACAATAAGAACAGGAGGTAAAAACACCATATTCACCAATTGCGCATAGACAACCCCAGACACAAGCTACCACCTCTTTAAAACCTTGCAATCAATCTATTAGTAAGATGTATTTTCGCTTTGCATTAATAGTAATGCAAAATAAAAACATCATTTATTATGGATCAAAACAAAGTAAAATCCGAAGAGCCTAAAGTCTTATTGACCCAAGGCGAAGATGGCAAACTCAAAGTCATCACAGGGGAGCAGGACGGTAAACTCAAAACCGTTGAACCCACCAAAG
>NZ_DAOKYH010000038.1:0-7998 GCF_035323175.1 Dysgonomonas sp.
CTGGATCTGATTTTATAACGATAGTACCCTTATTGGAATTGTCGTCTTTTACAGTTCCATTGATAGTTAGCTGATTTTGAGTAGTGACAACTAAATCTACATTAGAATTATTAATCAGATCACCTATAATACGGTCTTTGTCTAGATACAAATCCTTTATCGCTGTACCCTTTCCGTTGCCTGTACCGCTTGTTCCATTATTAGTTTCTGTTGCAAATTCAATATCATCACTTTCTGCAGGTACAAAGTTAGCAGTCCAATTTTCTTGTTTAGCCCAATCAGTATCAGTAGTGCCATACCAATAATTATACCACTTCAATGTTGCATTGGCTGAATCGTTATTCGGATTTGTATCATCTTTATACTTAACTGTAGCCGTATTTGTCCATTTATTCAGTTGCGTAGTAGGATTGCTAGCATTTACCTTGATATAAATTGGCGGATAAGAAAGTAAGCTATTCAAAGCATCTGTACGCTTAAAAGTATATGTATTTCCATTAACAGAAGCTATCCATCCATTGGATGCAAGTCCACCTGATTTACCGGTATAATCGGTTACAATCAGACCATCAGGAATGGCATCTGTTACAGTAACCGTGTTACCTGCGACTTTATTATTTCCGCTTAAATTAGTAACTGTTATAGTAAAGGTGTTTCCGGATGCTTGGGCAACACCATCGTTATCCGCATTCTTTTCTATACTAAAATCCAAATTTGGATTATATACGGTAGTACTAACCGTGGAGTGATTATTTGTTTTATCATCGTTTAAACCTGGTATTTCGGGAGGAATGATATCTGCATTATTAACTATTCTTCCTCCTGCCGGAATTCCATTTAATTTCCCTTTGATTATAAAAGTACTAGTACTGCGAGGAGCTAATGTTATGGTTGCAAATAATGAATTTTGATTCCATGGAAGATCTACTCCGCTGGTAAAGCCCACAGCTGTATTGTCTGTATTACCATTATTGTTAAAAGTGACGGTATTGATAGAGAACGTGCTACCGTATGCAATATCATTCCCATTACCGTCTTTTATTACATCGTTTAATACTAAGCCGGGTAATGTTGACGTGGAGTTATTTATTACATTTACAGTATAAGTTAATTCTCCGTTTTGAGGAGAATTTTCCGTATTTACACTCTTTTGAACGAGGACATCTCCGGGAGTAGTAATGAGTATGTTCCGTATTTCGTGATAATTAACAAATGATCCTGTAGAAGCGGAAAATCCAAGCTTAAGTTTTGATGGAGGAGCATCATCTGTAAGATAATTTACGAGTTCGGTAAAAGTACCATTCGGAGTTATAGCCCATTGCACCCTGATTCTGTATTGACCATCTTCTGGTTCTATATAAATTCTTACTCTTCTGTAGAACTCGGTATCTGTCGGTCTAGTTGACGTTAGAGTTGCATAAGCAATATTTCCCCAACTTCCTCCAACAGTTCGGCTTGCCAAGAATCTGTATGGCGGATAAGTACTGCTTTTAGGAGTTTCAGGTCCTCTCAGTGTAATGGCATTCCTTCTGTATCCAGGACCGTCTTTCCCTTCTGTATTAGATGCAAAATTGCCATATTCATCCAATCCAACACCTAAGTAAGCACCTGCAAGCCCCGGTTTATAACCGTTCGATGTACTTGCTGCATATCCTAATGAGCCTCCAAAAGCTCCTATTCTGAAAGTAGGGGTGTCTGCATCGAATAGGAAGATACATATACCGTCTGCACTGCCATACTTACTGCGCCATGTTTTATATTCGAAATCTATATATACACCTAATGTGCTTGGAAAAGAATTGTTTATATAAGCATATCCTCTTTGGCCCCTCTCATCACTTGTTAATCGTAGCCAACCTTGATTTACTGGGTCTGGATTGCCTGAAGTGAGAAATGCTCCCGGATCTCCCCCCAAGATAATATTGTTGCCAATAGAATTTCCTTTAAAATTTTCGGTAATTGTAAATTGTGCTTTGAGCGAAGATACACAGAAAAAGCAACTAATAAATAATATTGAAAGTAATTGAATTCTTAAATGTTTGTAGTGATTGGTCATATTCATTCTTTTATTTATACAAGATCTATCTGGTCTTGATTTTATTATTATATTTCCACATCATATGTATACCAGTTGTTACGTTCTATTTTTGCTGGCAGTTGCAATTTGTAGGTCTCGTCTCCAAATTCGGGTGGCGGCAGGAATCCCCCGTCAAAATAAGGCAAACTGAGCTCTATGCTTGTTCCTGCATTATCCCGTTCGTTGAGGTAAGTTATCAGGGTCAGGTTTGTTACTTTTCCATTGCCATCAAGCGTATAGGATGTTATAGCATCGTTCCAGTTTATCCAAGCGAGTGAGCTGACCAGATTATCGGTTTTCAATATCTGTTTCAGGACATAGGTATTCTTATCGAAATCGATAAGCCTATATTTATATCGTGTAGTGCCTTCCCCAGACAATGGTTTTTCCTGATGCTTTGCTGTCAAGCTTATGTTGAGTTGTACTTTGGCCACAGCCCGAATCAGAGGAATACTGCTAAGCTGGTAATTCGAATTAAAATCGTGTGTCTTATTGCCCGACATCAAGATAGGAGTCGTTAGTGTCGTAGACCAAGGCGTGCTGTTTGACTGTAAAACCGATTGTAACCCTGTTACGGTAGAGACTCCATCAAGTGATGTTTTTATTCCGGTACAGTTGGCTACAACATATACATCTCTGCTACCAGCTTCTGCCTGTGTAAGGTTGAGTAATACTTTGTTATCTGTATTGTTCCATGAACCGCCGGAAAAACTAGCCGATGGTATGTAATAAGATTTAAATGTCTGTGCCCCTGATGTAGGAAATAAAAACACATACAGGTTATCAATTGTCTGTTCAGTGGCAGAGCCATTGTCAGTAGCTGCTTTCAGACTCCCTTTAACGAAACTGTTTATTTGAAAAGAGAGTATTATTTTTTCATTATCCGTACTGCCTGCCACAGGGTTGTCATCACCTGAACAACCGGTGAACAGCAGACTTAAGAAGCCTATTATGTATATATATATTTTCATATTCTTTTATTTACTGAATGTCTTCACCAGAATCCCATTGTAATATACTTCCAGATAATTCCCGGATTGAGGAATATTTGTCAGTGTATAATCCTCTTTGTCAGTAGGGCTTGTCTTTATAAATTCTTTAGTCAATGCAGCGTCTGAGAAAGTACATCCGTTTATAGCTTTCAGCGTAACATGATGCGGATCACAAACTTCTATCGTATTACTGATCATTACATTCCCGTCATTGTCAACGTTCACATTATACCCGTAACCCATGTAAGTTGCACTTTTTTTAACTGTCCATGGATCGATGGTATAAATGATTTCTATCGTTTGCAATTTTTTGATAACATAGTAGTAATGCCTGTTTCTGTAGATGTTATAGTCGGGCTTATCCGTATTTTGACCGGTGGCAAAGGCCAGATAATCCGTGTCGGTGATGGTGCGGTCGTCTGTAATGACAGGTATGTCGTAGAATTTTCCGTCAAGGGTTTCAATCCTGAAGTAGTTGACCGGTTTATGATCTGATACTGACCAGACAGGATTTGTATTCATCATCATGGCTTCCGGCATATAGTACAGATATGAATTACCCACTTTTTTTAACAGCTTATCTTCATAATACCCTATAGTTGCAGGATACATATCAGGTATGAGCCCGAACTGACGATATGCATTTTTATAATAAATGTTCTTGACACCGGAACCTATAGATGCCCCCTCTATTACGACTTCGAGTTTGGCGACAGCACGGATTAACTTCACCCGGTTTTCTTCTGTCCCGTTCACAACAGGTCGGAAAGGCTTCGGCTGGTAGATGTTTCCGCCTACACTTACTGTTTGGTTCAGATATGTTCTGGACATCGGAAAGCCCTTACTTTCTGCGGCTGAAAGATACAGGTCTGTTTCCATATCGCGGAAAGCAGACATGTAACTGTCCATCAATGACTTTGTGGCTATCATCTTCAATGCTGCCATCGGCATATTGGCTACAAAATAAAAATCACGCGTACCTGTGGTCAGCTTTACGGTAAAGGTCTTTTCTTTATCGCTAAAGGGTATTGCTTCATCAAAATATTCACTAATCTTTTCTCCGGTCGATGAATCGAAAACCAGCAAGGCAAGATCATGTACCCGGTCTTCATAATCTGCTGCATCTTCATTAATCGTTTCCGTATCGGCTGCCTGCGCTCTGGTTACAGATAAGTATACCTCCTGTCCTTTGGTTGGCTTATCTGTTTCATCATGGTTTTCATAGATAAAAGAGTCACAAGCTACAAGCAGGACCGGCAGACAGAGTAAAAGTATATATCGTATTTTTAATCTCATAATCGTTTGGATTATTCAAGCCCTGCAGGCTTAAATTTTATAAATCGGTGCTATAACTATGAACAAGCCAGTTGTTGACATAAATAGCACAACTGAAGTGTGTCCAGCACTCGGCACAATAATCCTTTATCAGGAATTTGACCGTAAAGTCATTTTCACAGTTAAGGTTTACTCCCTTGTCGACAGCCCTTAAAAGGATACTAGCGATTAGGTCGCCGTCGAAGACAGTTTCTTCTTTATCATTTCCTGTATAGGTAATATTCAGTTTATTACTGTAGCCGGTAGTAAGGTCTAACATGGCATAATTCCATTCACCAGTATTACCTTCCAATTTTGTTTCTATTGAGGGGTAAGTCAATACCGGGGTATTCATAGGCATTGTACCGTTTATCCGTACCGTTCCATTAGCCGATGACACGGCTACATTAAGTTTTGTGGGATCGTATTCTTTCATGGTGACATTATCGAACTCGACGATAACCTTAACCCTGTTGGTTAGCTCCCTTAGATTTACTGCTGTATATTTATATAACGAACCGTATTCTCCCGGATTGGGTAGGAAAACGATCGGACTTTCTCCTTGCCATATACGTTCCGTAGTATTATTCAAGCGTTCAGCCACACCATTTGTAGAGTTGATAGTCACCATTATATCCTCTTTGGTTGTTACGCCTGGAGTAAATGATTTCCTTCCTAGTTTTTCATTGACACCCGCCCATGCTATAAATGAATAGTTCCCGTTGGAAACCGGAACAAGCACTTCAAAGTCACGGCTCAGGTTTACATTATGTTGCTCTACTGTAGTTGATAGTTTACCTTCCTGATCGAATGCAAAGACGGTAAGTGAAGATACGTTCCCTATAAACAGGGAATCATCTGCACATGGGGTTTTGGAGTAGAATTTTACATAAACACCTTGCGGGCAATCTTTCAGGTCATCGTAGATAAGGGAATCGCAACCCCAGAAAAGAGTCCCTGTCGCGAACAATGCCATTATAATCTTGATTCGTAAATTCTTCATCCCTTGTACTTTTAATTAATTTAATATTTGATGGTCGCAGACCTTTTTTATTGTTTTAGTAAGCAAAACAGGCAAAGTATGTTATGAGTAGAAGTATATCATTTATACTCCGTGTTATTTGTTTTAATAACCGTCAGGGAGCTGTAACTCCCTGACACAGGTTATTTATATTTATGAAGATTAAATTCCAGGAGATACAGAATAAGAGTGTAGCTTCCAAGGAAGAACTTTTACATCTACGCTCATCCATGTTTGAGGTGTAGTCAGAGGATCTGTAGGATCGATCGGATTTTCCGGTTCTTCATATCCCGGGACACTTGGTTTTGGATCTGGGTTTAGAGGTAGGTTCTTACCCGGATTAGATGGATCTTCAGGACCTTTCGGATTATCCGGATCTTCAGGGAATAAAGGATTCCAGTTTGTTCCCAGATTTCTGAATCCTGTAATGTGGATATGATAAACATTATTTCTTATAACAGGTGAATTATACCACTCACCAGTAAGAACATTATCCGGATTTACCCATGCATAATACAATACTTTACCTTTTACATATCTTGCAACTTTTTGATTTGCGACACCACCTGTTGCTGTATTTTGTGCATTCTCTGCCGTAGTATAGAACTTACCGTTTTCACCTACAAAGAAGTCGGTATTTGGAGTATATGCCTTACCATCTGCAAAAGCTGCAGCCGCAGGTGTGAATTTAGCACGGATAAGCACGTAGGCTGTATTTCCTTTTTTATAGCTTGAAACAGCTTTTTCTCCTTCTGTATGATAATTCGGTAATATAAATTTACCCGACAGCTCGGAATTCAGCTCTGCAGTTACTTGTCCGTAAGGATCGGTTGCATAGTCAGTCATTGTTTTAACGGCAGTTCCTCCGAACTGGTCAGCCGCAACATAGTTTTCAAACAAACCTGAGTAGTCATATTTAGAATTGCTTCCTGTAATATCAGTTGTCCAATAGTCATTATCCGAAGTGGGTACAAATATGGAGTTAGGTGTAGACCAATCAGCTTTACGTTGAATAAACAAAGAGCTTTCGCCTTGAGCCAGTGCCCAGTTAATATCAGATATTGTTCCCAATGGAGAGCCTCCCGCTGAAGGCACGGTATAGGTTAAAGCCTGTGTAGATATCATTACACGGGCAACAGCTCTCTCAACCTCTAGACTTACCCTATTTAAAGGAGAGGCAGCTGCCAACGTTTCGGCTTCTGTGACATTGGCTGCCACATTTATTGTTTTAGGCTCAACATTAGTCATCACAATTTTTTCATCTGTTGTACCGTTCTTTACAGCCAGTTTATCAGCAGATGTATTGGTAAATGTACTGGCGCCCGAGTTAGCCAGATATAATGCTGCTTGTGTATATGCATTCTCAAATTCGGCTACAGGAGTCTTTGCCAAAGCATCTACCACTTCAGTACTCCCGTTTACTAGCACATACACTTTTTTAATTCCGGCTGTGGTTTTAATCGCGGCATTTGTTGTTTTAGGAACTAAAGTGATATCACTTCCAGTCACTATTTTCTCATAATCCTGACCTGAGCCGCTGGCACCTACTTGCAGTGACTTGGAACTAACGGATGAACCATCGATGATGTAAACCGCTACGGTTTTTATATCGTCTTTTCCTGCCCATTCCCCGATATTGTTGTAATCGTCTGGTAGGGCTTTTGTTCCTCTTAAGCCTGGATTTTGGGACATTTTCAATGTAACACTCACATTGGTATTACCTTTCTCTTCCCCACCTGATGACGAGATATCATCATCATTGCTGCATGCGGTCAATCCCAATCCAAGGGTTATCGCTGCAGTCAAAAATAATTTAGTTACTTTCATTTTTATTCAATTTTAAATATTACAGACTATTATCTTATTATTTTGCAAAAAACATTTATACTATCTGTGAACAGGTCAATTATGTTTACCTGTCCCTTTTATAATATCCAGATTTACTTTTCCGTCTTTATCACCGTTACTAGCTGATTTCTCAAAATATCTTGAAGCCTTTTCCGAATCACCTTTCAGGATATAAGCCACACCGAGATTATTCCATGCGATTGGTTTATCTTCTATTTTTTTCAGGCGCTCGATGGCAGCATCGTAATTTTTATTCTCGATATCTGCGGCAGCTGAATTCATAATGGCAATTTCACTGTCAGGATACAGCCTGACGGCGATATCGAACACTTCCCGAAACTCTTTACTGCTTGATGGATAACTTTCGGCCACCAGATACATTTCGTTCAGACTAAGTAATTTGGGATTCTTCTTTATTATTTGTCTTGCTTCTTCCACATTAAAGGCACGTACCACATAGGCTACGGCATATTCCGTACGTCTCAAAAGCGGATAATAATTATTAAGCAGTGTTTTGTAGGTTTCCCCGTTTGAAAGCTTCAACAACTCTGCATCCCGTGCATCGGGATTCTGTACTTTGTCAATGATATTCAGGATGTTTTGTTTGTCTGCCAGGTATGAAACCGAGATGGCCTTATGCAGTCCCGCCCAGTCTTCGCCTTTCCCTTCAACGGTAAATTTATCCCGTGATACACCAAATTTGGAGACCAGGTAATGAGCAAAGGAATTAGCCCTGTTTTGCGCCA
>NZ_DAOKYH010000016.1:0-72765 GCF_035323175.1 Dysgonomonas sp.
AACCATTTTTACTTATTGCAAGTCCAAGGCGGATAACATGTTCGGCGTCATTTCCGGCTGCTCTGTAGAGCATATAAAATATACCATTTTCGTACCATACCCCAGGATTGCAAACCACCAGACTCTCCCAATCATTCACTGGATTTGGGTAAAGAATAGGGTTCTTTTCATACTTTTTCAGTTTCATAGTTTTTATTATTCATTTTATCAGACCACTTTTGGAATCTCCGCTTACTCTATTTCGAAAACATAGCTACCGGAACCTATTTCAAGGACAACCTGACCATTTGCTATTGTTATATTTTTAAAATCTGTTACGCTTTTAATATTTGTACCACTTTCTGTGACTGTTTTTCCTTCAGCATCCGGAAGTATGACTTTAGCACTACAATTTGCAGGAATAGTTATATACCAGCTAAACTTGCCATCATTTCTTTGCCAGTGGCTCTGTATTAACCCACGCACCGAATTGTAAGATGCTTTTACATAGTTCAGATCTCCGATTATAAGAGGATGCATTTCAAGTTTGCTGAATCCAATAGCATCATCTGCATTCTTTATGCCTGCCAGATATTCATAATACCAAATAATAAGGTCGCCGAGAAGCATCACATGATTTGCCGAATTCATAGCGGGATCAGCCGTATCACCATTCCATAATTCCCAGATGGTCGTCGCACCTTTTTCTATCATATACCCCCAACTAGGATATGTTCTGTTTGTTGCTATCTTGTATGCTATATCTGCACGCCCATATTCTGTGAGACACCTCATTAACCATTGTATGCCAATAAGTCCGGTACTGACATGTCCTTTAAATTCATTTTCTGTTTTATCTACTACATGCTTGAATACATCTTTTTTTACTGTATCCGGAGCTATATCATCCATGATAGCCAACACGTTTGCAGTAACAGTATTGTTCGAATAGTTCCTTTTTGTATTATTATAGAATTTTTTATTGAATGCCGTTTTTACATTCTCTGCTAGATCCACATAAAACAATACATCTTCTTGATGACCTGACATATGGGCAAACTTCTGCATCAATACCGTAAGTCTATAGTAGAAAGCCGTTGAAAGCAATTCTCCTGAAGTCTTGCGTTCCAGATCTTGTGAATGTATCATTTCAGGCGATTCGGGAGGCATACACCAGTCACCGAACGTATCTTTAGTAACTATATAATCTTTCATATAATTGCTCTGTATATAGGCCAAAAAGCGTTTGAACGAATCGTAGTGCTTTATAATCGGACGATCATTTCCATATTGTCGATATAGCATATCAGCAATGATAAAGTATGCTGCAGGCCATGTTACATCATCGGTATACATTTTCCAATAATTAGGAGCCACATCTGGAAGAGTTCCATTTTGACGTTGTGAATCTTCTATATCTGTAAGCCATTTCGCATATAGTTTTTGGTTGTCAAAAATAAAACTTTCTCCATGCGAACCTGTAGCCCTATCACCTAACCATCCCATACGCTCATCTCGTTGTGGACAATCGGTAGGCATACCACGATAATTACCTCTGATACCCCAATAGGAATTCTTATATATTTGATTGATTGTACTATTTGATGTTTCGAAATTACCTGTGGTTTCCATTTCATCATAAATAACCTTGCCTTCGAAGTTATCCAACTGTGGCTCGTCGCGAAATCCTGTGACTTCTATATAACGGAATCCATGATATACAAAGCTAAGTTCCCAAGTTTCTTCTTCACCCCCCTTTAGTATATATGTATCGGTTGCTTTTGCTCCACGTAAATTATCGGTATAAAGATTACCATCTTCTTTCAATAGTTCTGCAAATCGCATTTTAATCTTATCTCCGGCATGCCCTCTAACTTTTAATTTAACCCACCCCACCATGTTCTGGCCCATGTCGACAATATATTTATCCTCTGACAACTTAACAATGGATACAGGATTAATAGTTTCCATGATTTTTATATTCAAATTTTCTTGGGAGTAAAGTTTACCTTCTGGGGCTTTGACCAATTCCACAGAATGCCAGTTTACATCATTGAATCCTGATATGTTCCATCCCGACATTTCTTTTCTTGCATCGTATTCTTCTCCGTCAAATTCATTGTTAGAACCAATAGGACCATCTATAGTTACTTTCCATGACTCATCACTCACAAAGGTTTCTTTTGTCCCGTCATCGTAAGTGATTTCTAACTGAGAAAGTAATTGAGGCAAACCGAATGTCCGAAACCAAGGAATACGCATCGAAAAAAAACGTCCGTTTCCTAATATAATACCTATTGTATTTTTCCCTTTATTGAGTAGCGATGTTACGTTGAAAGTATTGTAAGGAACTCTTTTGGTGTAATCGGTTGGTGTTGGAGCCAATACCTGGTCGCCTATTTTATCTCCATTCAAATAAGCCTCATAAAGTCCTAAGCCTGAGATATACAACACAGCATTTTTGATATTCTTATTTAAGTCTATTTCCTTTCTCATATAGCGGGCATTGAGGCGAGTCTCGCTATTAAGACGTAAATCATCTTCGTCCTTCGGCTCGAATCCAGATTTGCGATCTTCACCTTCGGCTTCAAGACTTTCCAATCCAATCCATTTGGCTTTCCAATCAGATAGAGCAAGTAATCCCATAGTCCACGAACCCTCATCTACTGATACAATCTCCCCATAGTTAGTCCACACTTGCACTTTCCAAAAACAAACTTGGCGACTAGTTAATTGTTTCCCTTGATACGGAATAAGGATAGTTTCGTTACTATTTACTCTTCTAGAATCCCAGAGATCTCCGTTATCTACATTCAAGTTTTCACGAGAAGAGGCTACTATGACACGATAGGCCTCTTGTATCAGGTTTCTTTTATGGGAATATAGCTTCCAGCTAAAGCGTGGGCAGGTGGTTTCAAGCCCCAAGGGATTGATAAGATTTTCAACCCTGAGATCTGCTACTCTTACCTTTTCTTCTGCTTTACAGACATGAATAGATAGCATGACACATAATATCATGAAATAAAGTATATTCTTTCTCATCATTTATATTTTACATAGCTACTTAGTAATATCTGAGTATTCTCTTTTATAATGATTATAGATCTTCCCTATATGTTAAAATTGATTTTGACTAGCTCCAATATTCGGTTTGTCGTACACCGTTACTTTATTCTCGAAGAAATCCAGACCTCCATTATGATCAATGATTGCACCGGCTTTTATCGCAGGAGACTTCTTTTTCAGTTTGTAACCTGACAACAATTTAAAACCGTGTGTACCAACCCCTGGATTTTCTAACATAGGATCTTTAGTTATTTTATTTGGTTCATAAGGTTCACTCTCGGGATGATTGCCAAAATATATATTATTGGAGAAAATGCCTCCTGTGCCAGGGATCAGATATCCACCCGAGCCATAATTATAAATAATATTATTCTTGAATATCCAAGGAGCATTTATATTACCAGCTTCATCCCATGTATGCTCTATAATTTTAGTATCCAAACCTGCACATATATAAATTGTATTGTTATATATCTTCATATTAGGAGGCACACCACCTGCAATCATAAAGATGCGGGTTTTATCATTCTGACTGATATTATAACGAACAATACTGCCTGAGGAATTTGAGGCATCAATAAACAACATAAATCCACCTTGGTTATCGTGACTATAATTATACTGTACAGTACAATCAATAGCATCTATATCAATATCGAAAGCTGTACCATCAGCATTACCTTCGAGCATATGTGTGTTAAATACCTCATTGTACTGTATTATACAATTACTTCCACGTGTACACCAGATTGCTACAGCACCGTTAAAACCACCGTCTTCGCGATAGGAACCACAACCATCAGCCACATTATGCTCTATGATTGCACCATCACATCCGTAGGTTAAAATTCCATCTGAATCAATATCCTTAACAGAATTATTTTTTATTCTAACACCCCTACAAGCTTCGTCATATTTGGCAAATATGTGATCCCAGACTACAATCCCCGTACGTCCTACATTCTCCACTTTGTTCCCTTCGATCAGTACATTTTGAAATTTATCGGTTCCTTTCGAACCTGTCACATTTACAGCTATCCCGCCAAACTGATGCGGATGAAAATCGTAAGCATAACGAAACGAACTGGTAACGTGATGTACATAATTGTTTAATATCTTTATATTACGCTGTACTCCACCATTATCGTTCTCCACAAGAATTCCCCCTCTATACATAACTCCTCTTTCGGGTGCAGGATTTGTTACTTCGAGACCTTCAATAATCCAATTGGACTGATTACGTAGATATAGTGGAGCCTTCGCTGTTCCTTCTCCATTTATAATCGGTCGATTTCCATCTCCATATGAAGTAATTGTGATCGGGGCTTCATCCGAACCAGATCCTTTTGGGGCGAGAGAATCAAACCATGTACATCCACTTTTCAGTAAAATATAATCTCCGGGTTTAAACTCTTTAAGGTTCGCATTTAGAAAGGTTCCCCATGCACTTTCGGGGCTTAATCCATTATTGGCATCATTTCCCGATTGACTGTCAATATAGTAAACCGACTTTTCTTGTATCGCATTAACCGATAGGCTTACAAAAAATATTAACAACAGTATTTTTACAATTCTCAACATACAAGTTTTATTTCAAGATTATATAAGCTTGGAAAGTTATGAGTCTTTCGAGGTTTGATAGACTAACTCTTTCTCTATTGCATACACATAATAGTATAAGTGATGATATTACATTAAGGTATCCTCCCCAATAAAAAGAAAGGATACCTAATAAGAAACTATTCCTGTGCCTTGTGTATTATCAGAACTTCACCTAATTGAGCAGCCCAATTTGCACCAATGCCACCAACAAGTCTTAATCCCAGATAATTAATTCCTTGAGGAAGTAAGGCTGTTGGGGTAACTGTTATTTTTCTCCAGCCATCCTTTGTTGAAATATCATCGTAACTAACAGGAATCTCAGAAAAGTTTGCAAAGTCACCTCCGATACTAGAACCGTACATTTTCAAATGTTCAACATTAACTCCGGCATATAAGTACGCTGTTATTGTAAAGGTTTTCATATCAGAAAAGTTGTAAATAATGACACCGTCAGCATCATCACCTCGAGCTATTGCTGTATTATCGCCACCAAATACCTCGGGGTCACCTACCCATGCCTGAATCCAATTATCAGTTTTGAATGATATAAAATCAAAATTCTCAAGCCTATCTAATATTTCTATTTCGCCTACAATAGTTCCGTTCGGCTCATAGGCGCCCGGGGTAGCTTTGCCCGTAGCTGAAACAATATTGCCCCAAAAGTCTTTACTTCCGTTTTTAGATACTAACACGCCTTCATTTATAATAGGAGAAGATGCTTCAAGTTTATACCCACTCAGAGATTCAATTCCAAAACTTCCGCTTCCGGCATTTATAAATAGAGGATTAACTGTAAGCTTATTTACTTCGAAAGGCTCATTAACCGGATGATTCCCATAATAAAGATTCTTGGCAAATACACCTCCGGTACCGGGAATTTTATAATCACCCGTACCTAAATTATAGATTATATTGTTTTTGAAAAACCAAGCAGCATTGATATCACCGCCATCATCCCATGTATGATCAATAATTTTTGTAATAGACCCTTCACCAAGGTAGATCGTATTATTATATATCTGGGTATTAGGTGTAACACCACCTGCAATCATAAAGATACGTGTCTTATCATTCTGGCTGATATTATAACGGACAATGCTTCCCGCAGAATTGGATGCATCAACAAAGAGCATAAAACCACCTTCATTATCATGACTATAATTGTATTGTACAATACAATTGACAGCATCCATATCGATATCAAATCCAGTACCATCATCATTTCCGGGCAAAGCTTTCGTATTAAATGCTTCGTTATATTGTATTATACAATCACGTCCTCTTGTACACCATATAGCCGCAGAACCATTAAATTGCCCATTTTCTATATACGAACCACAAGCCTCAGCCACATTGTATTCTATTAAAGAGCCATAGCATCCGAAAGTAAGAATTCCGTCGGAATCAATATCTTTTACTTTGTTGTTTCGGATTATGACATTGCTTGAAGCTTCTGCATCACTGGCATAATAGTTATCCCATACTACGATACCTGTACGCCCAACCTTCTCCACTACATTATTCTCAATAAGCACGTTATCAAATTTATCAGTTGCTGTCTGTCCGATTACATTTACTGCAATACCACCATACTGGTGAGGATGAGAAGCCCCTACATAGCGGAATGAACCGGAGACTTCATGTACATAATTATTTTGAATTTTAATATTACTAATAACTCCACCTTCGTTATTTTCTACAAGTATTCCACAGCGATAGGTATCTCCACGTTCGGATGCAAAATTTTTAAGTTCCAGATCCTGTATCACCCAGTTTGACTGATTACTTAGGTAAACAGCAGCAAGGACTTCCCCCTGCCCGTCTATGATGGGTCTATTGCCGTCACCATAAGAGCCTAAGACAATAGGATTGGCGGATGTACCACTACCTTTAGGTGCTAATTGTCCCTGCCATACGCTTCCTTTCTTCAAAAGAATTTTGTTGCCCGACAATAATGACATTCGATTTAGATTATTGAATGTTTTCCAAGCTGATGCCTCAGATGTGCCGGCATTAGCATCATCCCCCCCTTCTGAATCTATATAGTAAGTGGCATTTGGCTCTGAGGCCACCGGATAGTTTACAAGCCTGTCAGCAATATCATTATCGCAAGATGTAAAAAGTAATATACCTAAAACGACAAATAATATTAAATGACAATTTGTTCCTATTCTTTGTATTATAGTTTTCATATTCAATACTTTTTATAACTTAGTTACTATAATGCAAAATAGCCTGATACATTAATAAGTTAGCCTGTTGAGATGCCTCTGGTGTAGTATTTTCCCCGGCATGTCCTCCATTAGGGAGAATAAATAATACATTATCGACATTAGCCTGAACCAATTTATCTCTCATAAGATTAGCCTGTCTTACAGGTACTGTAAGATCTTTTTCACCATGTATAAGAATGGTTGGTTTTAAGTTTGTTCCATAATACGGACTTGCATCAGTATATGCAGGGTCTAGTGGCCAGAATAGATCATAAGGTTTTCCCGTGATGGTGGCTAATAAACCTATCATCTCTGCCGGGTTTGCCCCAAGAATACTTTGTTTGTCATCTAATTTGGTCGGAGCACCTAATGTCAAAACCAAAGATACAGCATTTTGTATATCATAATTATATGCATATAATAAAGCCAAATGACCTCCTGCACTACCACCCCAGAATACTATTTTAGAAGTACGTAGATTGTATTCTGCGGCATGATTTATTATCATTACCATAGCAGCACTGATATCTTGCATTATATGAGTATAATTGATAGAACTATTCGCTAAGCGATAATTTAAATTAATAACATTCATTCCATTACCATAGCAGGCATCTTTCATAAAATTGGCATCAGCTTTATCTCCAGCAACCCAAGCACCTCCATGTATCAAAATTACTAGTGGAGTCTCGAGAGTCCTATTCTCCTGAAGATATATATCCATCACCTGTTGCAGATCTTCTCCATAAGCTACATTCAACATTTCTACAGCAGAATTATTAACAATTTCTGCTGTTTTCTTATTTAAAACTTTATTATCAGACGACGATTCATCTAAATCCCCAGAGCAAGAGTAAGATGAAAACATAAGGAATAGGCAAACTACAATTGTTGCACTTTTAATAAATATTTTATTCATAGTTTTTATATTTAAAGTTATACTTCTATTTACTATATCTTATAATCCACTGATACATTGCCTCATTCAGTCTTTCAGAAACTTCTTGAGGCGTATTTTCTCCACCATGGCCGCCATTGGGAAGAATAACTAAGGTATCGGCAATATTTTTTTGTTTAAGTAATTCACTCATCATTATCGATTGCTGTTTAGGAACAATATCATCTTTCTCACCATGTATAAGAAAAGATGGTTTTAGATTCTTTCCAAAATAGGGACTTGCTTCTTTATATGCTTCATCTAACGGTTCTGGGTCGCTATTCCATGGTTTTCCGGTAATCAGAGGAAGCAAGCCTTGTATATCTCCATGTTTAGCCCCTTCCATACTTTTAGCGTCGAAACGCGTAGGTGCACCTAAGGTTATCACAAGTGAAACTGCATTCCGAATGTCGTAATTATAGGCATACAATAGAGACAAATGAGCCCCAGCACTACCACCCCAAAATACATACTTCGATTTTCGTATATTCCAATTATCGGCATGATCTATAATAAATGACACCGCACTGTCTATATCTGCCATCATTTCTTTGTAATGAATGCCCAAAACACCCGGTTTACTTAGTCGATAGTTAATGTTCACAACATTTATTCCATTCGCAAAGCATACTTGCCTCATGAAGTCAGCATCTTTTTTATCGCCACTCATCCAACCTCCACCATGTACTAAAACTACAAGTGGAGTTTGTTCCGTTCTGTTTTCAGTCAGGTATACATCCATTGTCTGCAGAGAGTCACTTCCATAATAAACATCTTGTAAAATCAACTGATTTATAGGTTTCCTACTACATGCCAACACGATAATAAATGTCACTATAACAGAGAAAACACCAAATAGAATTTTCTTTTTCATTGTTTCTAGTATCCGATATTATTATTACCCAAATTAGGATTTTTCTCCAACTCTCCCTGATTAATAGGCATCAGATAATGCTTAGGAAGAAATACTTGTTTCGGAAGCATATTCAATTCGAATCTTTCATAAGTCTTAACTCCATTTTTATCTTCTGTTATTTTCATTCCGTGGAAATACTTATTATTCAATACAGATTCAGCCAAATTCCAACGTCTTAAATCCCAAAATCGATGGCCTTCGAATGCTAATTCTACTTTCCGTTCTTGTATTATACGCTGCTTCATTTGTTCTTGATTAAGTCCAGATGGCAATGCCGGCAAACCGGCTCTTTCCCGCACAAGCCTGATCGCTTCATATACAGACGCATCGGGTCCGTTATTAGCCTCATTCTGTGCTTCGGCATAATTGAGTAATACCTCTGCCAATCTAAGCTCCTTCCAACTGGTAACACTTCCCATGAAATTCAGTTTTTGGAATGGGAGTGTTTCATCTAAAAATTTGCGAATATAGTATCCTGTATATGTACGTTCTACAAGTCCAAGGCCATCATCAGGCATCAGATAGCCGGTTCTTATTACTTTGTTCTTAAAAATAGAACCGTCCACTATAATACTTGCTTGTAGACGTTTATCTCTCCCCTCGTAAGGATTAGCGGCATGTACAGGATTACTCCAGTCGAACGGTGTACCATCGACCATTTCATAAGAATCTACAAGCTCCTGAGTTGGATTAGTTTGCGAACCCCAACCGTTATCTATGCTTGGCGGCATATACAGGTTATCACAAGCATGCCCTTTATTCACTCCATCGAACATCACTTCGAAAATGACTTCTTTATTTCCTCCATGTGATTGAAATAAAGCATTGTAATCAGGATCTAAGACAAACTGATTCTCCAATATTACCTTATTGGAGAACAATGCAGATCTTGCATATCTTTCAGCAAAGAGCATCACTCGGCCATTAAGAGCCCATGCTGCTTCACGTGATGCTCGCCCATATTCGGCAGCAGTAATATCTTTAGCATAAGGGAGTATTTCTCCTATTTCTTCCAACTCGGTGTCAATAAAATCATAAATATCCGATTTAGGAGTACGAGGCACCATTAGTTCTTGTAAGTTATCAAAACTTTGTAACTCCTTAATAAGGGGAACATCTCCGTAACGACGCACCAAATCGAAATACATAAATGCTCTTACAAAGCGAGCCTCTGCCATTATTCTTGTCTTAAAACCTTCCGTAAGAGGACTGTTATTTGTCAATTCAGATATTAGGTTATTTACTTTTCGGATTACTTCATAGTTCCTCCCCCATGTTTCTAATGGGTTGTACGTAGCAGATATAGTGCCCGGAATCATCACTCCATTGCTTTCGTTCCATCCTGCAGGTGAGCGTAATAAATCGGTACTCCCATCAAGCAGGTCGGTAATTCCCAAGCCGGAAAGAACATTTGTTCCACCTTCGACAAACAGACCATAACCACATGGCATATAGCCATATATTTTAAATAAATACGCTGTTGTAAGTGCCTCATCTTTGAATACAGCGTCATTCGAAATTATATCAAGGGGCTCTTTATCCAAATCCATACAAGCATTGGCAAAGAATAGAGAAAACACCGTGAAGACTAATAATATTATATTTTTCATATTCATAATTCGATTAAAATTCGAGGTTAAAACCAAAATTGTATGCTTTCATCTGAGGATAGTAATATGCATTCTTATCAGGATCTATATTTGGTGTTTCTGGGTCGAAATCTTTCATTTTGGAAAATGTCAGTAAATTATTCCCAGAAACAAACACTCTCAAATTCTGAATGCCTATTCTTTTTAGAAAATCTTCTTTGTTGAAGGTATAAGCTAATTCAAAATTCTTCAATCTAACATAAGTACCATCATATAACCAAAATGAAGATTTTTCTCTATTATTTTGGACAGTTCCGGCATACAGGCGCGGATATTTTGCATTCGGGTTGTCTTCCGACCATGAGTCTTTAAAAATGGCCAAGGCATTAGACTCTAGATTGAATGGGTCCCATCTCAGATATTGATCAAAGCCTGTTGCACCCTGAAAATTCATCGTCATATCAAAATTCTTGTATGACAGCCCAATATTCAAACCAAATATTATCTCAGGAATTTCACTTTTTCCAATAAACTGTACGTCTTTTCCATCAATAACATTGTCTTTGTTGAAGTCTTCATATTTTATATCCCCCACTTTAAGCGATGTATTTCCACGTCCATCCTGTACCGCCCAGTTATCTATTTCTTCTTGGCTATGAAACAACCCCAAAGCTTTATACCCAGAGAACTGGTTGAATGGACGTCCTGTAAGTCGTTGATAATCTAATTTATTTATAGCTTCATCCATGAATATAATTTTACTTTTCGCATAAGTTATATTGCCTTCTACCATAAAATTGATATCTCCTACCTTATTTGTATAGCGAAGAATAGATTCTATACCATAGTTATCCACTTTTCCTATATTTTCGTCTGGCAATATTGCTCCAAATGATTGTGGAGTGGATGCACTTCTTGGCAGTAGAATGTCTCTCGTCTTTTTATAGAAGTACGTAAATTCTCCTGATATTTTTCCATTAAATAAACTGAAATCTAGCCCCACATCTGTATTGCTTGCAGTTTCCCACGTGATATTAGGATTAGCTATACCTGTGTCATTTATTCCTGATTGAAAAGAACCACCTATTAGAGCTCCCGAGTTAAACCTATATCCTGACATAAATTGGTAAGCAGCTACTCTATCGTTACCAAATTCACCATATGATGCTCTTAATTTAAGATTATGAAATATTGCATTATTTTTCAAGAAAGGCTCTTCACTTATTCTCCACCCTGCCGAAACCGCAGGGAAGAAACCCCAACGTTTACCTTTAGGAAAATTGTATGACCCATCGTAACGAAAATTAAATTGGAACAAATACTTACTTAAATAGTTATAATTCAAACGGCCGACATACCCTTGCCTTACAGTCTCCCTTGCTAGTCCGCCATTGTCTTTATCTTTATCGGGTCCTGCAAATAATTGGTCAATAGATGTTGATATATAATTGACACGCGAAGCGTGTAAGTCACTGTATTTATATGACGATTCCTCGAATAATAAGAGAGCTGAAATATTATGTGTATTATTTAATGTTACATCATATGTAAAGGCAGTCTGAAGAGTAAGTCTTTCATCTTCAGCGGTACCTTCATAAAGATTTATCCCCCCTCCGGTTTTTCTTTTAGTATATGTATCAATTACTCTGTCATATTGATAAAATTCGTATGGCGTAGAGAATGTCTTAGCTTTTGAGAACCAACGGTCATATGAAAAACTGGCTCTTGCTTTCAATCCCTTTACAAATGGGACGTTATATATCCCCTGTAACGTACTTTGGAATACCGAATTCTCTGTTTTATTATAACCGGCTCTTTCTGCCTGTCCAATAGGAGATGAGGGTTGCCCATTCCAGCTCAAACCTCCGAGTTCTATTTCATTGGGTACATAAGGTCGTTCTGTCGGTTTTGAGTTAATTATAGTTGAGAATAAGCCATCACCCATTGCTGACTGGTTTATTTTTTCATATCGGCCAGCCAAGTCCAGTGATATACTGAAGTCGTTACTTATTTGAGTATCTATATTAGAACGGACTGTATATCTTTTGAATCCGGACAAATCATAAAGCCCATCTTGATCTAGATAGCCTAATGATGTAAAGAATTTTGTTGTTTTACTTCCTCCATTTACAGTCAAACTATGTTGTTGAATTCCTACCCTTTCTTTTAATGTTTCTTTCCACCAGTCTGTTGAAGGCATTATACCATTTTTGTACGCTTGGATCTGAGATTCGGTAAAACGAGGAGTATTGTTATTAAAGTTATCCAATGCTAAATTCAGATATTTCGCATATTCGTAAGCGTTCATCATTTCAGGAATAACAGTTGGAGCTTGAAATCCGAATGTTCCCGAATAGTTTATTTTGGTTTTACCCTCACGTCCTCGCTTGGTAGTAACAATAATAACGCCATTTGCCGCTCGCGCGCCATATACGGCAGCTGAAGCTGCATCCTTGAGAACTGTAATACTCTCTATTTCATTGGGGTCAAGCTTACTTATAGAACGTTCTATTCCATCAACAAGTAATAATGTACTATTATCATTGAATGTACTCTTTCCCCTAATAAAGAAAGCAGGATCATCTAAACCAGGTTTTCCTGTCTGCTGGGTTGTGATTACTCCTGTCATTTTTCCTGTTAAGGCATTGGCAAGATTAGGCGTAGGCGCTTTTAGTAATACATCTCCTTGCACTGTAGATACCGAGCCTGTCATATCTACTTTTTTCTGTACACCATAACCTACAGTTACCACTTCTGCCAACATTTCAGAAGAAGGCTCCATCACTACATCAAGATTGTTATTTGTTACGGTTCTTTCAACAGTAGAAAAGCCAATATACGAAAAGACAAGAACATCGCCTTTCTTAACCGTTATGACATAATCACCATTGACATCAGTTGTGACACCTCTGTTGCTGCCTTTCACTGTGATTGTTACGCCTATAAGATCTTCACCATCAGCTGAGGCTACATTCCCTTTTAGCCCTATTTCCTGGGCAAATATTTGTGCAACCGCAAAAACCAATAACAATAAGATTAATAAAATTTTGTTTCTTTTCATAAAATAATCAGATTCATTAAATCGGTTAGCTTTTATAATTTTTTATATGCCGAGAACATATAGAACTTAGCTTTCACAAACATAGAATAGTATTTGTACAAATTGTAATATTATGAAGCTAAAAGATGATACTTTTTTGAATATAATAAGACAAAATACACATAAACAAAATACAATCAACACATTAACAATGTATATTATTTTTATAATTCATTGTACTTTTTTGAATATATTTCTATATTTGTAAAAAAACTACCATGAAATACATACAAAGAGAAATTACCCCTATTGGCGAGGAAGATTTATTTATTGTATTAAATCATCCTAATGCAAGGTTTGACTATGCGGCTCACTTTCACTCTGACTATGAAATCAACCTCGTTTTAAACAGCAAAGGAAAAAGAATCGTAGGGGATTGTGTTGCTGAATATGGAAATCTTGATCTGGTTATGATAGGTCCTAATATTCCTCATCGTTGGGTAAGTGAGGATGATAATGGAGGTGCTCATGTGGTGACAATTCAATTCCATAAAGAAACATTAGAGTATCCTATTATAAATAAAAAGATATTTCATCCTGTAAAAGAATTATTCAGTAATTCTTTTTATGGTATAGAATTCTCTGATGAAACTAAGGTAATGATGAAAGACTCTTTACTCAACTTATCGTATAAGCAGGGAGTGGAATCTGCTTTGGAATTTTTTAGAATTCTTTATCTCTTATCAGTCTCGCCCAATCAGAAATTCTTATTGGAAGGGCATAGTAAAATGGATGTGGCTATTAGAGAATCCAAAAGCCGACGTATAAATAAGGTTATAACATATATGCAGGAACACTTTCGGGAAAACATAAACCTTTCCGCTGTTGCAGAAGATATCGGTATGTCTGAATCGGCATTTAGCCACTTTTTTAAAAAAAGAACTAATCGGAGTTTTGTGGACTATCTGAATGATATAAGAATAGGTCATGCTGCAAAGATATTATATGAGACAACTTACACTGTATCAGAAGTATGTTATTCTTCCGGCTTCAATAATATCTCTAACTTCAATCGCATATTCAAGAAAAAGAAAGGACAGACCCCATCTGAATATCGGATGAATATTCAAAAGATTATGACAAAATTCTGACCGTTACCCTAAACTTGTTTTTAATCTTAATCTACACGAGACATCGTTTAACGAGATAGTTCTGTCCAAGAATCTTTCAACCCAAATAGATTATCATGTGCAACTCGTATTAAAGAGACTTTACTTATTACATCAATAATGATTGGATATAAAACAAAATTCTTATCAATAAAATTATTCAGATATTACGACATATTACTTCGATACTATACTTCATTATATATAAATCCAATGAAAAGTAGAATTGACAAATACATTGATCTTTATTCTGCCATTCAGCAATTACAGTCTTTGCTATATTCCGGACAATCTTCCACATCCCTTCTATTTTATCCAGATTGCCAGAGAATAATAAATAATAGTTATAGATAACGTCCATCAAATAACCCAGCGAATTATTTTGTTTCTGGTTGTATACAGCATTTCCTATATGTACCGGTTTTGAATTTTCAGAACCGGACATTTGTCCAGCTAATTTGTCTCAGCAGTGCTGAGAGTTTTGGAAAGTCTTTGTAGGTTTCATAGAGTTGCTTCATTCTCCATACATTCTTATCAGAAAAGCCTTTCAATTATGGCTTTGGTCAAGATAAGTAGTCTGCCAATTCTTTTACTATACTATCTCCCCATGTCCCAGACTCAATCTGCTTGCTAATATATTGACCAATATTCCAATACAAATCTATTAGTTCTGTATTTACAGCCTTTATTGAGTTATCTCTAGAATGCTTGATTAATTGTATTACATCTGAGAATTATTTTTGTTTATCTAATTGCACGGGATTTATTTTGTTATGTAGTTACAAATATAATTAGAATCAATTATCGTTGATTTGATTTATTCATAGCATTTGCTTTTATATCATCAGCAATATCAATGTACCCTTTTCATTACATTAGTTTCTATGCCCAGTCCACTTCATCACAGCTAACGTAGGAAGACCAAAGATAAAGTATTATAAAATAAAAGTTCTATGCCAGCATAAGTCCACTTGACTTCAGAATAAATTATACCCATATTTTGGATGTTTAAAACATCAGATTATCTTTGATAGAAACAATTTCAGACTATCTTTGTTAGGACGAATTTATAAAATAAGCCAAATGAAAAATTTAGTAGAAACATTAAAATCAAACTTTGAGGCATTCGCTAAAGATGCAGAGTCACAAATCCAAAATGGAAATAAAGCTGCCGGACAACGTGCACGTAAGGTTTCCCTTGAAATAGAAAAAACATTAAAAGAATTTCGTAAGAAATCTATCGACGCGACTAAATAAGGATTTGCTAAAAAAAATAAAGCGGGATAGTTTAAATTTATTCCGCTTTTTATGTTTAAGACAGGTAGAATAATTTGCGCTTTAGCCTTCTATGAAACCAATATTGATACTATTATTTTTATTATTATCTTCTTTGAACCTAGGTTCTTCAACTATCAAGGGCAAAGTAATAAAAGTTACTGATGAGGACTCAATAACTATTCTGACTAATGCTAACAGGCAGGTTAAAATAATATTAAATGGAATTGACTGTCCTGAGAGAGAACAGGATTTCGGGACCAAAGCTCCAAACCTCACAAAAGAATTGTGTGCAGGAAAAATCGTTATTGTGGATAGTATAGGTACAGACAGATATAAAAGGGTACTCGGGGTTGTCTGGGTAGATACTGTCAATGTAAATGAAGAACTGATGAGAAATGGACTTGCATGGCGTTATAAATATAATAAGTCCGAACACTACCTGCAATTAGAACAAAAAGCCAGAAAGCAAAAACTCAATATATGGAGTATGAAAAATCCCGTGGCTCCCTGGGATTTCAGAAAGCAAAAATAAGGTTCTAAACCGGAATATGCTAAAGCTTTTTATTTATATCGGGTTTATAGTTGGATGGCAGAAATGTTGATAACCCGCTATTGTTTAATTTGACAAGGCAACCTAAAAATCTTATTTTTGTATCCATAAATATTTACACAAATGAACAGAGAACAATTTTTACCGGATAATTGGTATTCAGCTATTTATGAAAGCGGTTTTAGTATCATATTTCAAGTTGTAAAAGATGACGGAGAATCATTTTCATTTTGTCGAAAAGACGGTGTTATTGTCGATTCTATTCCTGATGGGTTCTCCCAAATAATCAAACATGGACTGACAGAACCGGAATACCAATAAGAATTTTATATGAGCTAAAAGTTAAACTTTATTTTTTTACTCGGGTTATTCATTTTTTCCATAGAGTTCATTCTCTTGTATCGTCAATCAAGCCTTTATCACAGCTAAGAAAAGAAATTCAATAAACAAATTTTTATTGTCCGTGTCTAAAAATGGCCACGCCATAACAACATAATCGCAGGCTGGGAAACCCACAGTAGAACAGCAAAAATCAATCACTACACATAGTCTACCACGTTTACAAGCAAATTGCCAATTGAAATATCACCATGTATCCACTCTTTTTTCTGTTCCCATTGTGAAAAGATAATAGCATTCCAAAATCTAATAATTTATTTTTAGGTAGTACGTTCTTAAACATCTCAATTGCTTCATAGGTTTCTTGGTTATATACCGATAAGTTACCGCCTCGGTAAAAATTGTGTTGTCCCGTAAAAGGAGCATTCCATATATCGGCATAATGTATTTCTTTGAGAATCTTAACTAAAATCAAATACAAATCTTTTCGTATTAGAAAATCCACTCTACACACATGATTAACCCCTCGAAGAAGGGTATAATTGTCCATGCAAACGAGTATATGAGAGAGATAATATAAGAAAAGAAATGCTGTCATTTTATTTCATCGCGCAAAATTATGGCGGGTTCCATTTAGGTGCTGCAAGGTCAAGCCTTTCAGGTTTCAGAGGAAATCTCCACACCTCACCTTCGGTTCGGGTAGTATTTCCTCTGAAAACCTTGCACACCTGAACCCGCCATGCCTTGCTTATGAAATTTAAAATGACAGCATTATGGAAAAGAGAAGTAGTAGTACAGCGGCTTTTCTCAGGTTAGTAATATTATTGGGAATCATGGGTCTGGTTATATGGCTAATCTTACAATTGATAGATCAGGTATCATGGGCTACATTATTACCGGTAATAGGATTGTATATAGGCTATAAGGCCTTTTGTATAACCCTGGATATTATAAAGCTTATTGTAAAACTGATTGTGATTATCCTTATTATCTGTCTATTAATCATTTAATTAATCAACGTATGAAAGAAGACTTAGGATTCGGAACACTGGGAAACGGTGTGACTGTATGGGACAGAATCAGGAAGGAGCATGGGGATTATTTAACCGTCGCCCATATAAGCAGGCAGAGGAAAGTAACTTTTTATGATAAGCAGCTTTCAACCGGTGCCAGAAAAGCGATATTCAGCTTTGCGAGGAAAAGCAACATCAGGATGTCGGTAACTCAACCGGAGTTTGTTATGCTCAGTCCCTTGGGGGTAGCCGATAAAGTATTGGAAAAAACAAGAAAAATGTATTCAAAGATTGCCGGAGAGGATATTAAGGTCAGAACAGTGGATTACAGCGATGATATCTACGCATTCGGCACGGAAGGGGGATGCCTGAAACTGGCACAGTATTTTGCGGGGAAAAGACTGAGGATAAAACACAGTAATAGTCATATATGGATGTTTGTGATTTTTGAAGACTTAAAATAAATAAGATTATGTTGTTAAGAGTATTAAAAGAAGATTTCACGGTTAATTTCCGTAATTACGGAGAAATAACCATACCTAAAGGGACGTTGTCCGGTCAGAAGAAATTGACTGGTGATGATTCGGTTTACAATGTAGTTTGCGAATATGATTGGATAGACAGGCAGTATCCGGATATTTGTGACAGTTTAAAAGCGGATGTAGAAGAATACGGCATTAATATTCCGGAGGAAATGCTGATAAAAGCATTACGGGTTAAATTCATGTATGATAATTCCTGTTTCTGCCGGGATATATTCTTCAGCAAACACATGAATAAGAAATATTGTCGGATGGAAAGTAGTGTAGACCTTGTAGACTGGTATAGTGTTACTCCCGATTGGGAAGAGCCTGACTGCCCGTTAAGAACTGATATGCTGATACAAATTCTAGGAAGGGATGGCAAGGTTGCTGTTACAGAACAAGCATCTGAAGTGAACGGGATTTTTAAAACAGAGAAGAAATTCCTGTTTTCGTGGGAAAATGTAATAGGGCATGAACTGAAAGAATGCTCCGTTCCTATATACAGAAAGGAAAAGACCGGTTATATTATTGACAGGGTAAAAGGCTTTAAAGGCTATGTAGAAAATACGATTGGAGAAGATGGTATCGTTCATTATACCTCTGGGTTGACATTCGAAGAATATAAAAAAGAGAAGGGTAATGATGACCTGATTATTATCGATGAAGAAAGGTTGGATAAGGAAATAGAGAAATATAAGCGGTTCCACCAAAAAGTATTTGAAGATATGACCCATGAAGAGTTTTACAGGCTCTATGAAGACTTACCACCAAGGCGCATTCTGAAAAGGAACGGCGCTTTTTCTTTTTTTGTAGGAGAAGAATGGAATGTCTCATTGCATATGTTTTGCTTTAAGTATAAAGAAAAATACTATAAAGGACTACGTGATATAAAGATGAAAGATAAGGATCTATCACGGCATATTGAAATTCATCTTAAGTATTTCACAAAATCCTATGAAGAGTTGGATAAACTGACAGTAGAATACTTGAATATACATCGGGATAATAGTGGTACTTCCGAATTTGACACATCCATAAACCACATTTCCAGAGCGATAATTCATAGGTTTTACGAAAAATATGAAAAGTGTTTTCTTGGAAAATACAACCTGTATGATGAAGACAGGAAGAACTTAAAGGTAGAACTAATTTCCTATGAAGGGCAACCTATATATAATTTTGAATTTGACTTTGTGGTGCCTTCTAACGATGAGAAACTGGTAGAACTGATCCGGGAGCATAACAGGGAAAAGGACGTGTTCAACAATCATGAGATCATGAAAGGGATAGAAAAGATTACTGAAAGGATAACCGAGCTAAAAGGAACAGGCCTTATCTGGTCTTAATTTAAAATAATTACAAAGACATTATGCTTTATATAATAGATAAAAACAATTTTGAAGGTTGTATAGAAGCTTCTATGCCGGATGATATCCGAACAAAACATTCCCGGCTGACATTAAAGGAATTTCGGGAAATGAAGAATAATCCAAATTTGATAACTGTTACAATTGAAGAATTTGAGTTGATGAGAGATAAGTATATGCAAGCACTCATTACATCACTTAAAGAAATAACAGAAGATGAATTTTTCGGTGTTTTCAAAAAAAGTAAACTTTATAAGGGCTGGTTGGAGAAAGGTTTTGCTTGCTTTTTCTTTGGTGATTCTTATGGGTGGAATATCTATGATTGCTATTGTGAGATTTGCGGCAAATATTATACAGCAGTAAAGAAAATCGGTGTAACACGTAAAGAACTTGAAGAAGAGGCAAGAAACTTTAAAGATAAGAATGACCCTTCACAAAAAGTTATTGTCTTAGAATATAATCAGACAAGCGAAAATATTGAACTATACAGCTATCTTAAAAAATATGGTATCAAAGATATTGCGGAGCTCTTCGACCAGGATACCTGCAAATTAAGAATCAGGGGTTACGATTATCCTTTCATCAAGATCAAAGGTGGCGATAAGGAGTTTATAATTTATTTGGATGTACAATATGATATAGAAAGAAAGGAATTGGAAACAATTCTTTTTTTGTTTTTCAGCGATGGTTATAAAGAACATTTTACAAAGAAATACTCTTTGTGGAGCGAATTTACCGAGCGGTGTATTGCTTTTAAAGAATGGGGCCAGAGCACGTTTGCTATCTGGCAATATACCGGAAAATTATCAAAATAAACAATATAATGGTTATGAAAAAAAAGTATAAAGGAATAGAAAAAGCTGCACAGAGGTTTACACAACTGATGATACAGCGCATTCAGGAGATTAGTAACGACTGGACAAAGCCATGGATACCGGTCAGAAGGAAAAACTTTTATCCACGGAATATATCCGGACGCAGATACAGCGGGGGAAATACAATCATGCTGCTGATACATATGATATTTTGTCCGTTTCGTACGCCTGTGTTCCTGACATATAATCAGGCTGTGGAACTCGGGCTCAAAGTACGGGAAGGCGCTTTCCCTGTCTATCATTTTACCTATATGTACCTGCACCGGGATTCAAAGGAGAGGATAAGTGAAAAGCAGTATAATGAATTATCCGAAGTGGAACAGGATCAATATCTCAAATACCCGATAGCCAGATACTATAATGTATTTAATCTCGATCTGACAGATTATGCAGAGAAATATCCGGAGCAGTGGGCCAAGCTGATTGATTACTATCAGGAGAAGGTAAAGCTCAATGAAGGGGAAATGTTTTTGTTTCCGCTGTTGGATGATATGCTGGAGTATCAAAGCTGGGATTGTCCGATAAAGCTACAGGTGCAAAGCCGGGCTTATTACAGCCTGACACATGATGAAATATGCCTGCCTGTTAAACAGCAGTTTAAAGAGGGGGAAGGATTCTACGGGACATTGTTACATGAGATGTCACATTCAACAGGTCATGAGTCAAGGCTAAAGAGAAAAATGGGACAGGCTATTCCTGAATACGCAAAAGAGGAGCTTATAGCAGAATTATCCTCTGCATTATTAGGCTACTTTATGGGTATAGAAACAAATATCAGGGAAGAAAATGCTGCTTATTTAAAAAGCTGGCTTGAAGAGCTGGATGCCGAAGCCGACTTCCTGATGGATGTATTAAGCGATGTTGTTAAAGTAGTTAACTATACCATGGCTAAGTTAAGCTTTGAATTACCGGAAGAGGTAAATATAACTACTGCAACGACAGAAAAGAAACAGAAGATACAGGTTCATTCTCCTGCAATAGAAACAGAAGAGTTGTTAATCGTGGATTAATAGCATTTATAATATGACATAAGCCCTGTATGGAAACATACGGGGCTTTTCCTTTTATAACATTTGAAAAAACGATGATATGAATGAAGATTTAAAATATCTGGCACGTATGAACTATATGTTGATGAATATTCATGCCGGTAAAAACTATCTGGCACTGATTATTAATCGAAGTAATAAACAGTTTAATATGGCTTTTAAATGTAAGCCACCTCCGGATGTGAGGCAAATAATGAGGCTTAACAATTTCTGTTGGTGCCGCAAGCATAAGTATTGGAGATCTTACCTGAACAAGACACAGATAAAGAGAGCGAAAAAGATATATACGGAATTAAATAAAAACAAATAATATATGGCTAATATATGTACAAATATTCTTGTCCTAACGAACATGGATGAGGCATTGATAAGCAAATTTATAAAGAAAATGAAGGAGACCTTTGATTGCTATTATGTAGATGAAGGCGAAAACGAAGTTGAGATTGGATTTTCATCAAAATATAGTTTCCCTGCCAAAGAATTAAAAGAAATAACAGGTAACATGGATAAGTTCAAAGCATGTATTGATGTACTCAGTTATGATTTTTGTGTAAACTATGCACGCTATCATCAGTTTATGGATGGAGAATGGAGAGATTTATGGTCAGGAGAAACAATTTAAAATATAACAGTTATGGAGAAAGTTGATAAATTATATAGCCTGAATAATTCATATTTCAAGAACAGGAAAGACTATTATCCCGATACTATACTCGAAATAGTACAGTATTGGTCAGAACATAAAGAATTACCTTTTTCATACAGTGGTAAGAACTGGCTTTATGACGCTATGTGTGAACGCCAGAAGAAAAAAGGTATAGTAGGAGATCAATACCTTACACCGGATATGGTAGCAGAGCAAATTGCAGAACTGGCAGATAACTTTAATCCTCAAAATATGGAAGTATTGGATGCCTGTTGTGGTACAGGACAACTTTCAAAGCAGCTGATAGCACACGGTTTTAATGTGATCGGCTACGATGCCGATCCCGAAATGGTTAAAATCTGTCGCATGAGTTATCCGGAAACAGAATTTTATGAATGTGACTTCCGTTTTGAAGAGCAACCCGTCCGGCGGGAACTGATAGTAGCCAATCCTCCACATGATGCAAAATATTTGCCCCGTTTTTTGGAATGGTTATCCACTGCCCTGGCTGTAGAGGGCAAAGCAATTATCATCCTTCCAAAAGATTACCTAAAGAAGGATAAACCATTCGATCTGGTAAAGATACTGAAGCGCTTCGAGTGTTCACATGAGGAGGAACTGAAAGATAAGTTTGCATTTACAAGTACAGTACAGAAAATCTATATTATGGAATTATCAGAGGCTTATAAGGAGCTTATGGAGGTCGTTAGTCTTGAAAAAACTGATACGACCCCCCTATCTGGTGATACGGGAAATTTAAATTATTCGGAACAAAAAGATCAAAAAACAGAAGTTATGGAATCAAAAGACAAAGTACATTTAGTGCCCCTGGCGTCGATCAGACCTAATCCGGACAATCCACGCAAAAAGATAAAAGAAGAAGAAATCAAGGAACTAGCGCAAAGTATAAAGAGATCGGGACTATTGCAGGCTATAACACTAAGGCCAAAAGACGATTATTATGAAATAGTGATCGGAGAGAGGAGGTGTTTGGCCTTCATTATGAACGAGCAGACTGTAATTCCTGCTTATATCAGGGATTTATCTGATAAGGAAGTGATGGAGATAGCTCTGGCAGAAAATCTTTTGCGTAAGGACCTGACCCCACTTGAAGAATCCGATGCTTTTCAAAGATTCATTGAAACCGGAAATTATACGATAGAAGATTTGTGCAGTACTTTCGGCAAAACAGAAAGTTTTATCCGTGGAAGGCTACGCCTTCAACACCTGTCAGAGAATTTTAAGGAGCTCCTGGAAAATGAAGTTATAACGTTAAGTGTCGGACAGGAACTTGCAAAATACGATGGTAAGACACAGGATACTATCTTTAATGAACATTTCAAAATCGAGGACAATACCTGTTGGAGAGATCTGGGAACGAAAGAGCTTGCTGGGAAAATCGAAAGAATATATACTACCGAACTACTTAAATACAAGTTCGATAAAACCGAATGTATCAGTTGCCCTTCCAATACTGGTACATATAGTCTTTTTACGAATCCGGAATCAGGAAGGTGTACCAATGCCGAGTGTTTGCAAAAAAAAAGGTCGGAGTTTACAATGAGTTTCTGTAAAGTGATAGCCGACAAGTATGAGAATATTGATGTTTGCATTACTCCCTATGACAAACTTGACGGGGTCATGAATGAGAGCCTTGAAGAACAGGGAATCAAAGTTATAACAACCATTGCAGAAAGTTATCCGGAAGCTCCTCTAGCCCCCGTAAAAGAAAACTTCAAATCAGATCAAGAATATAATGAGGCTAAGGAAGAATACCAGATTGAAATTGGAGCCTATAACAAGGATATAGACGAGATAGAGGCGAAAATAGAACAAGGAAAGCTTAAAAAAGTAATTTATATCGGCGATAACAATCCCAAATTATGCTATATACCTGTCATGACTGATCCCGATAAAGATCCTCTCAAAGCTTTGGAGGAAGAGGATGATGCGAATAAGCGTAATGCGACTAATGGCGTAATAAAAGAATTAACTCAACTACTGCTAACTTGCGGGTTGCCACCAAGTGGTTTTTCTGCTTTTGAGGAGCAGATGCTAGTTTTCTTCATGCTCGATAGCCTGAATATAAAGCATTATTCAATCTTTGGTATAAAAGAAACAAATATGAAAGGGCTTCCAGATGATTTGAAATACAAGATCTCAAAATCGGTGACAGCTGAGCAAAAATCCATTATACAAAGGGATTTTCTAATCAGGTATATAACAAAATCAGTAGATTCAAACTCTAAATCGTTACTCCTGATTGAGTTCACACGGCAGCATTTTCCTCAGGAGGTCGCTGATATAAGTCGTAAATATACGGATGCTTATAACTCAAAATACCAGAAAATAAAAAAGCAGAAAGAAGCGATCAGTAATAAGAAAGAAATGGTTCCGGAATAAGGACAAACCAAAATAAAGGGTAAGGCCATACGCTTGTAATAAAAGTATGGCCTTTTAATAGAAATTAAATAATTCCTACTGAAGACCAACGACTTAATGTATTGGAGGATTTCTTCCAGAATTTTTTTGAATTAGATAAGTTGCTCTATTTCTTAGATTATTTTTCTATTTTAAAACTTTTAGAGACTTTAAATGCAGGAATTTATGTGAGCCGGAATAATAATTGTCATATTTTTAGCTATATTTCGAGCTGCTTTTGAGCTCTTTTCTTTACAATGAAGCTGCCAAATCTTATCAAAAGATACTGATAAGAATTATTATACTTAGCAAACCGTTCGATGCAGTTTACCGCTTCTCTGGTCATCTTCTTATCGTAATAGGTGATATCTCGGTTATAACCGATATGAGCGACAGTCTTATAATCACTATATTCTTCCTGGTTACGGTCAGCAATAGTTATTCCGTTTCCCATACTGCAAAACATTAAATCTTCTTTCATTTCAGGTTATATTAATAGATTAGTAAATAGATGACATAGCAAAAAATCCCGATTTGTATGAACAGCCATATCAGTTTGAGGAAAAACCTCCATATACGCCATGTAAGAATGATCCCTAAGAGTATGTACAGTGTATTCAACTTCTATTTTAGAACCCATCGAAGGACTTGGCTCAATTACGACAAATATTTCCATGTAATTTAGAATGGAGTTGTTTATATTAATATCCGAAATACATTACGAATTCGTAAGATATTTCCCATAACATTTTATTGGATTTTATGCTATTTAACACACTTATTAAGATTGAAAGTTAATATCCATTTATATAACTTTAAGTCTTTTCTTGTAATAACTTCACCGTGTTAAACCTAATTAAGTTCTTATGAAAAAACAATACTTTCTAATTATTAGTGCATTGTTCTTTTCTGTTTTGTTAATAGGTCAGAACAAGATTACCACTCCCTACGATTTTCCACTTAAACCCGGAATGGAAGAATGGAAAAATTTAAACTCCGGAAAAGAAATGCTGGATGCTTGTCAAATACCCGAAGAAGTATTGAAAAACATGACCACACAAGCTCTGGCTGAAACCTGTATGAACTATCCGTTATATATTGATTATCTCGCAACAAATGATGAGAGAGAGGGCATAAACCGAATAATCAATAGCTTTAATGGTTTAAAAGAATTGTCAGGAAGGGAGGATGGTTCTAAGGAGTTGATTAATGTGTATAAGAAAATTCCGATTCTTGATTCAAATGCAAAAGCAAAAGCAAAAGCAAAGCAAGAAAATTCACCCTTTCAGATCATCTTTATAGAATTAATTCTCGGCAACAACGCTTTTATGAATAAAATGAATGAGAATGATCTGGTTCACCTGAAAGCTACTGTACTGGAAAAATATCAGAATAAGGTGGATAACGACGAAGTTTATAGCCTGTACAATACACTCAGGACTTTACTGTTAGGTGCAGAGGTAATGGCTAAACAAGGTTCTATATCGGCAAAGACTAGATCAATGGATAAGGACGTCAGTAATTTTATAAAGAATTACACGAACCCGACAAAAGAAGAACTGGAAAAATTCACTAAAATACTTTGCGAATAATGATGAAACATCTCAGATACAGCTTATTGATATTACTTATAGCCCTGTTACAAATATCATGCGAGAACGATGAATCCGACATTTCAGAGCCCGATTATCTGGAATTGGAATTAATAAAAGATTGCCTTGAATATATGAATATGCCGCGTCCGGAAGGATCGTATAACTACCCCGTATATCCGGGTATGAAGGCATGGGCTGATTTTACGTCCACTCCCGATATGGTCGAGGCTTGCCAAGTACCGACAGAGGTATTGGAAAAACAATCGACGCAAGCAGTCATACAAGCTATCTGGGAATATCCATTCTTTTATGAAGTAATGCTTGATTATGGTAAATATCAAAGGGCTTACGATAATATTTTTTTAACGAATAACGCCCATAAAGAATTAATCAAGAGAGACGATGCAGGTATACGCCTCTTCCAAAGGTATATCCTTGTCGAACCCTGTTTAGACGGTGTGACAATTTTACCCAGAACGCTGGAAGTAATGATTTCTCAGGAATATTTTCTAAGCCAACTTACGCTCGATGATAAAATTGCGCTGATGAAAACAGTATTTGAAAAAGAAAATGAAAGAGAAAAGCGAGGAATAACCCTAAGTGCAACAACAAATGCCACTTATTTATTGATGGGAAGGATCATGCAAAATTCCGGTTATAAACCTTTTACAGATGAAACCGCAGTAAACATTGTCCTGTCTCGTTTTCTTAAAACCAGCATGCCTGAAGTATATTCTATGGAAGAGTATTATACGCTAATGAATATTATAATAGATAATGCTAAGAATTTTACAACCGAATAGATATGAAAGCAAGATATATAATTATAATTTTCCTATTTGCCAGCCTGATTTGTAATGCCCAGATAGTATATTTAACCACGCCGAGGGGCTCGAAAGTATATGCTTTTCAAAGAATAGAAATGAATCCAGATGATATTCAACGATTAAATACCCAAACAAAAGCGCAATATCCCCAGGCAGAAGTATTGGCAAATGCTTCCGCTACTTATAATTGTCATAGCTATGCATGGAATCTGAGTGAAGGAGGTACTGAAGTATGTTGGTTAAATCAAGAATTTATATTGGAATGACGGCAGCTTTGTTGCAACAAATGAGAATGAAGCTGCAAAAATATTTTATTATGCCGGAGACCATTCGGCAATAAAATCCCCTACACATACAGGTAAGTATGAATCAAAATGGGGGGCATTGCCCCTAATGAGGCATTCTCCTACTTATGGGCCATCCGATTATAATATGTCAACTAGACGGTATTACAAAATAGCTCCGGAATTTGATTTTAAAATTTCCGGCTCCGCAACAATATGTCCGGGCGAAACGAATACTTACTCTATACCAAACCTACCGGGTGGAAGTACAGTAATATGGGGTTCTGATGTATCATTAACTGCACCACGTCCGGTATTGGAAATAAATAGTTCTGATCCGAACAAATGTACTATAAGAAATACCTATAATTATCCTATTGAATTTATACTTAAAGCAACAATAGTTTTGTCCGGAGGTTATTCCAGGTCAGTGGAAAAAAAGATAATAAGCGCATCAACCCGGCTTACTACATTTAAGGGGACTTATACCCAGATTTCTTCTCCTACCGTTAATGTCAGAAATAGAGAGTTCGACAATACATCCTTATTTATTCAGCCAAATATACAGGCTGAGATCAAGTTTACCAATGTAGGCTCAAGAAAGGTTACCTTGTCTAACACGACAGGAAATGGAAAGCCCGTATCCTGGTATTACAACAGTTCGAGTACTACACTTTATGTCACATTATCAACAACAGGTGGTTCTGTTTATATATTTACAGTAGGAACTGAGGGCTGTGCAAACGGTAGTTCTGATTTTACTATTTTTGCAAGTACCGGAGCTCCAAAATCTTTAGGTGTTCCACAGGCAACTGTTAATGTGTATGAGTTATTAACAGGCACTAAAGTATATACGAATAAAAATGTGATGACAGATTCTTTTGATATAAAGAGTACAAATCTAAAAGAAGGATATTATCTACTGGAAATGCTATATGAAAATGGCGAAAGAACTACTGAAAAAATCTATTTAAGATATTAATTGTAAACTATAGCTATCGGAGTTGTAAAAATCTATAACTTTTGCAGTTAATTTTAGATTGATTGCTAATATATAGAATGTTGCTAATTAATCTTTATTTAAAACCGGATATTTAAATAAAACAATAAGCATTATTTATATTGATTTCAGATAATTAATGGGAAAATGCTTTCATTATTTGAACGTGGTTTATATTATATGCATTTTTATACTAAGAAAATAAATCCTTAACATCATAAAATATAAGAATAAGATCTCAAATTAAATAATAGAAAAATGTCGAAATGGTAATAAGCTAAAAATGTAAGGACTTACAAAAACCGAACTTTTATTTTTACATGAAAATAAAAGTAGTTATTGATAATATAATGAAAAAGTTTAAAAAGGAAATTATTAATATCCATAAACAATACGGAATAGCGTCTTCATACGATAGTTCTGAGGAACTTATTTATAGTAATTTGCACAATGAGTATGGTGATGTTTTCTGTATATTCAGTTATGAACGAAATCTTATTTCCAGTAATTCAATTTATGCCAGAAATATCCCAGCCAATATAATCAGCCATTTACAATCAATATTGGATAACATGAACAAGAATTTTGAGAAAGGCCGTTTATACATTGACCGCAATACTAATTGTGTTGCTTTCAGTGTTGATTACGAAGTATCTGATTTGAAGCTACAAGAAAAAGATCAGGATTTATTCAGATCCTTCTGTATTCAATTTTATGACGTGTTTGCAACATATCAAAAAGATATTTATGAAATAATTTCATTAAATCACGATTCTATAAGATCTGCAGGATCATGTTGATTCTGTTTTCCCCCTCTGAATTACCATTATTGTAATTTAGAATATGCAAGCAATAAAATCCTTGTCCGCATACGTTTTTTGAAATATATTTAACGAATGCAATAATCTTGTTTCCGATAAGAAAGAGAGAAAGAATAAATCATAGATAGTGAATTTTGACTAAGATTTGTTATTCCTATATTAAGTGAGACATTTCCCATAACATTTTACTTCTTCTAAGAAATAACAGATTCTGACAGGAAAATCAGATAATTCCGTACCCTTCTTTGTTTTGATTAGCTACCGATTTCTAATATCTTTAATAAAATAAAGAGTTGACTATTTTAAAAGATAAAGTTGCCATTCATCTATATAGAACTATGTAAAAATAGGGGATTAAGAAAAGAAGACCAATTATTTATGTTTAAACAGAAAAACGACTATATTTATTATAGTCTTTTAAGACTACATTTTGAAAAATAAGAAGTGCTTTTATTCTCTTTAAAATCGCCAAATTTAAATGAATACACAAAGCACAGGCTATTCACGATATAGAGTGAGTTGTGTCTGCGTGTATTCTGGTGTTTGGCGATACCTAAAGAGAATGTGGATGTGACTCACTTCTTTTATATAGAATAATACCTTATTTGGTTGCGTAAGGATAAATTTATAAATCAAATGAGAAAACTATTTTTGTTGATGTTTGTTTTAGAAGTCGGAATTATATATTCTGGAAAAATTAAAGCTACTACCCTTTAAGGGTATATTTTCAATTGCTTAATTGAACAACACATCCAAAGAGGGAATTGCTCTTTTGGAGATAGATTTTAAGGATGACTGCTATTGTTTATTATGAAGATCCTTGTTTTTTTGCTCTAACCGGAGAATTAGATAATCTTATAGCTTCACTTTTAGAAAAAGACGCAGATGTGGAAAAGGACGAACAGACATCCTGACACAAGAAAATTTAATTGATAATTCACATAGGGAATTAGACGGCTATTTTTAGTGAATAAAAAAATGCAAACACCTTAATACGCCACAATATTCCATTAAAAGTTAGGGGGTATATATATTTTGACTTGTGGTAAGAGAAAATATATGATAACAATTCTGCACTCCTTAATCAAAGGATATAAAGACATCTAGTCGCATTTGCAGTATAAAATAAAGGTACCTAAAAATTCTAAGTGAGTATATAATTACCAAAACTAAATACAAGGAGAGTAACGAATACAGCAGAATATATACTGCACAAAATAGAGATTGACATAATTGATAAATCTCATAATTAATATTATTTATTCCTATAATTCTAATTATGAGAATTATTTAATGATAAAAATATCATAAAATCTATTTATTTGGCAATATGATTTATTTTAGAAAATTAACCAATTAAAGATAACCTATTTATGAATCATTCAAGAGTGCAGATGTCTATATCTTTATAAATAATTTTAAAAAGGAATAGAATATTAACAGACTAAGGGAAACGAGCTACTTAAATGGGACTATATAACAATCTAAATGCCTTTTTGTGGTTCATCTAAATATTAATGATGTATGAGTAAAAAGACTATTCTGGTAGATTCTGTAAAAGGAGAGAATCTTCATGATAAATTGATCAATACAATTCGAATGATCGTTTTTGAAAAGGACAAGCTATCCAAATCTGAGAAAGAGAAAGTTGCATCTATTTTGGGTGATATTTTATGTCTTGGTAGGGAGTCTGTATACAGGAGACTTCGCGGAGAAGTTAGATTCTCTTTTGAAGAAGTAGCATCGATTGCGAAGGAACTAGGCTTCTCTGTAGATAATATTATAGGATCGCAGGCCGAAAAGAAAGCTATCATTGAATTAAAGTACGGAGAATCCAAGGATAGGGATACTTTCTATACAAAAAAAATCGAAAGCTATGCTTCTATGCTTTCCAATTTAGCTCAGATGGAAGGTTCTGCTGTTAGCTATGCATCGAGTGCATTCCCGTATATTCTATCATACGAATATGAAGAACTGACAAAGTTTCGATTTTTCAGGTACTTTTATCAGATGGACGGTCATTTTATGTCATTTAAGGATTTTGAGATTCCGAAAGAATCATTGAACGCTCATCGTATTTTTGCAAATGAGTTCAGAAAGATAAATAAAATTCAAATAATAATTAATCATGATATTAATTCTTCGATAATTAGAGACATCTATTATTTTCATAATTTAAGTTTATTGGATAATGAAGATTTAAAATTGATCCGATCAGAATTGAATGAAATGCTAACTGAGATTGAAAAGATGTCTATCACCGGTACATATCCTGATAGTAATACTAAGATTGCATTATACTTAAGCAATACTGAAATCGATTCATCTTACCTTTTGCTTGAAGCCAACGGTTTTCAGCAAGCTTTCCACTCCATATATGACATCGACGCAATTCACACCCTAGACCCCAGTATATGTAAAAAGCATTCCTTGTGGATAGAATCCCTGAAAAGATATTCAACACTGATAACTTTTGGGGGCGAAATCCAGAGACATAATTTTTTCAGGGAACAAAGAAAGCTAATCAATAGTATTATTCCCTAGTAACCAATAATAATGAATATCTGACTACAGATTAAGTGAATTCCATCCTTTTGTATTAGTTTATATTTTAACTGATTAGTTGTTCATTTGGCAGATTAGTTGTTATTTTGATAGACAAAAAGATTCTTAGATATTAACACTATCCTTCTAACAGATATTCGATTGAAATAAACTGATTATAACATAATAAGATATGAAAGTTATAGAGTTTCAAGGCGAAGACCAACGACTTTACTATCTGGTGGCACATCTGGTGATGAATGAGGATGTGTTGGCCTATAATCTCAATTATCCATACCGGACTTCTGCCGACTACCGCTGGTTTGTGGCTACAGGAGACAGCTCTGAAACTCTGGGTTTTGTTCCGGTAAAACTGAAAGAAGGGAAAGCCGTCCTGAATAATTATTATTCAGCTGATGATGATCCGGCTGTCTTGTCCCTGCTGTTAAAAGAAGTTGTGCGCAGCCTGTCTTTTGAATATGAAATTGAGGCAGTAACCCAAGTGCGCCATGTTCCCGTTTTTGAAGAAAGCGGTTTTTCTATTTTGTTCCCATGGAAAAGATATGTCAAAATGAAAGCTTTCAACCATGAAAAAGAATGTTTATGAATTAGCGATGGAACGTATAGATCGTGTTTTCAAGCATTTTGACAACATATACGTCTCCTTGTCAGGTGGGAAGGACAGTGCTGTATTGTTAAACCTCTGTATACAATATATGCACAAACACAATATTACAAAAAAAATAGGGGTATTCCATATGGATTATGAAGTCCAATATAACGAAACAACCTGCTACATCGAACGCGTCCTGCAAACTTACCGGGATTATATTGAAGTCTATCATATCTGTGTGCCTTTCAAAGTAAGTACATGCACCAGCATGCACCAGATCTTCTGGCGTCCATGGGATCCCAAACATCAGGAATTGTGGGTCCGTGAAATGCCTCAGGGTTGTTACACCAAAGATGATTTCCCTTTTTATAATCATGAAATGTGGGACAGTGAGTTTTATATTCTTTTTGCACAATGGCTACACCAGCGTAAAAATGCGGACAAGACCTGCTGTCTGGTAGGTATCCGCACACAGGAAAGCTACCATCGCTGGCGAACTATACATAGCAACAAGAGGTTGAATATGCTTGGACATTTACAGTGGACGCGCCGCTTGTCAGAGAGTATTTACAATGCATATGTAATCTATGATTGGCTGACCACCGATATATGGACTGCCAATGGCCGGTTCGGATGGGATTATAACCGCTTATACGACCTGTACCATTTAGCTGGAGTCCCATTGGAAAAACAGCGTGTGGCCAGTCCTTTCATATCGGCAGGACAGGAGACCTTATCTCTTTACCGTGCGATAGATCCCGACATGTGGGGCAAAATGATATGTCGTGTAAACGGTGTTAATTTCACAGCCCTGTATGGGCATACCCAGGTTGTGGCAAGGCATAAAGTCACTCTTCCGGCCGGACATACATGGAAAAGCTATATGCATTTTCTGCTGTCTACCCTTCCGGATAAAACCAGACGTAATTATTTGCAAAAATTATCGGTCAGTATCCATTTCTGGCGGGAAAAGGGTGGATGCCTGTCTGAGGATACAATTCATAAATTACAGGATATGGGTTTAAAAATAGAAGTTGCCGGTCATACTAATTATAAAACGACAAAACGTCCTGTCAGAATGGAATATCAGGACGATATAGACCTGTCCGAATTTAAAAACCTGCCATCTTTTAAACGGATGTGCCTGTGTATTCTGCGAAATGACCATTTGTGCAAATACATGGGATTTTCTCTTACAAAAAGGGAAATAGAAAAAAAACAACGTATCATGAACTTTTATAAGATACTCAAATGATTGAAAGCCCGGTGTATAAAATCAAAGCTGTACCTTTAGATAAGATACGTGCAAATGCATATAATCCGAATGTTGTAGCTCCACCTGAAATGGAATTGCTCGAACTCTCCATATGGGAGGATGGCTACACAATGCCATGCGTTTGTTATTACATAGCAGAGGAGGATATCTACGAACTGGTGGACGGATACCACCGATATATGGTCATGAAAACCTCAGAACGTATTTATAAGCGTGAGAATGGGTTGTTACCGGTAACGGTAATCGAAAAGGACCTGTCAGACAGAATGGCTTCAACGATCCGGCATAACCGAGCTCGCGGAACACATAATATAGAGTTGATGACAAGCATTGTCGCTGAATTAAAAGACGCAGGAATGACTGATGAGTGGATCATGAAGAATATCGGAATGGATAAGGATGAATTATTGCGCTTTAAACAGATATCCGGATTGGCGGCATTATTCGCTGATAAAGATTTCAGCATACCGGATTCATCTCAAGATGGAAAATATCATGCTGATAAATAATAATTGCATACCTCGCTATCGTCAGTAAGACCGGAATTTATCAAAAGGACAAACAGAGATGTAATATATTGAAAAACAGTACTAAAAAAGTGTGTGATTTCATGAACCAAAATACCGAATACGAAAAATTAGCAAGGGAGATTTATCAGGGATTAATCAATGCTGAGGGTATTCATACCATAGATGTTAAGCACAATGTAAAACTTACCGGTAAATCCGGACAGGAGCATCAGGTCGATGTTTATTGGGAGTATGAAATAGCCGGAGTCAAGCTGAAAGTTATTATCGAATGTAAGAACTACAATACAACTGTTCCAATTGGTAAAGTAAGAGACTTCTTCGGCCTTTTAGCGGATCTGACAAACGTTAGCGGTATTATGGTCACAAAAATAGGATATCAGGCCGGAGCAAAGGCATATGCCAATTACTATGGCATTGAATTAAAGGAATTAAGAACTCCCGACAAAGAAGAGAGCATAATAGGGGAATTGGAGCTTAGTATAGGTATAAACCGCAGAAGTCGCCTCTTTTTGATAGACGACCAATGGGCAAGATTAAAGAATATAAATCTGGAATTATTAAGCAGTCGCCTTCGAGAGATCTTACCGCAGGGTGATGAATTGGTCAAAGACGGTTATCTTCCTCTGGAAATAACCCGGGATACTTCGATTCTTGATAAAGAAGGACAAGAGATCACAACCCTGGATGAATTGGGGGCTAAACAGCCTGAAAAAAATGAACACATCTTCGATTTTGAGGATGCCTATATAAATACCCTGCATTGGGGACAAGTAAAAATAAGAGCAGTCAAATATATAAGGAATCAAACCCAGGAAAGGAAAGTATTTGCCATTGATGCAAGAAATATAATAAAGGTAATATTAAAAGACGTATTAAGTGGTCAAATAAAGTTTTTTGACAAAACAGGAAATGTGAAACAGTTCTAAAGATGATGAAGAATCTTTTTCCCCGGAATATAAATATAACAATAGCCGGAAATAAACCACAGGCTGAATGTAGGTGAAATTTTCGGCCTTGATATTTAACATATAATAGATGGAGTCTTTTATCTCCCGGTTGAAGATCTGTAACTCTATGGCATTTAAATCAACGAAGATATTTTCTGTGCTAATAGTTGGTAATCAAGACTTGTTAAAAAAAGAAGAATCAGATAAATTAAATAAATCATGAGCGAAAATGTAAAACAGATTGGCCAACGACTCAAGGGGTTACGCGAAGCTTTGGATATGACATCCGAAGAATTTGCAAATTCGTGCCATATTTCTCCAGTGGAATACCAAAAATATGAATCTGGAGATAAGGATTTGACCATAAGTGTATTGAAAGGGATCGCATCAGTGCATAATGTAGATGTGTCGGTACTAATGTTTGACGATGAGCCTCGGATGAGTAGCTATTTTCTTACTCGTAAAGGCAAAGGTTTGGCTATTAATCGCGTTGCCGATTATAGCTACCAGACACTTGCCGGAGGTTTCAATAATCGTAAAGCAGAGATATTTGAAGTGACGGTAGAGCCTAAGGGTGAAAACGTTGAAATTCATCATAGTATACATACCGGACAAGAGTTTAATTTAATTCTTGAAGGTCGTATGTTGCTACAAATAAACGGTAAAGACCTGATATTGGAAGAGGGGGATAGTATATATTTCGATTCCAGCCTTCCTCACGGTATGAAAGCCTTAGATGAGAAAAAGGTCAGATTTTTAGTAGTTGTATTGTAGCATATGGAGTTCCATATGTTTTTTTATGACTCATAATTTTTTATTACTAAAACCATGTTAGAAAAATTTCTGAAACAAATAAGTTTCACATCAACTCAGGATTTCGCGGATAACTATCATGTCCATATTCCTGAGAATTTTAATTTCGGTTACGATATAGTTGACCAATGGGCAAAAACAAATCCCGATAAAAGAGCGATGTGTTGGGCAAACGATTTGGGTAAACATATTGACTTTTCTTTTAAAGATATGAAAGAGCAAAGTGATAGAGCAGCATCTTATTTTCTGTCACTGGGTATAGGCAAAGGCGATATGGTGATGCTTATTTTGAAACGCCGGTATGAATTTTGGTTTTCAATAATAGCATTGCATAAAATTGGTGCTGTTGCTATTCCCGCAACACATCTACTAACTAAAAAGGACATTGTTTATCGTAATAATGCAGCAGATATAAAAGCTATTGTCTGTGTTGACGATGAATTAGTTATACAACATGTTAATGATGCCATGTCAGAATCTCCTTCTGTAAAATATAGAATTGTTTGTGGAGAAACAGATTCTGACGGATGGATAAATTTTGATCAAGGTTTGAAAGATGCAAAACCTTTCGTACGTCCCAAGCATGTAAATATAAATACTGATATATCCTTACTATATTTCACGTCAGGTACTACCGGGGATCCTAAAATGGTTATCCACGACTATACTTATCCTTTAGGGCACATCGTTACAGCCAAATATTGGCACAACCTGAATGAAGACAGCCTTCATTTGACCGTTGCCGACACCGGTTGGGGTAAAGCTGTTTGGGGTAAACTATACGGGCAATGGATTGTAGGAGCTTGCGTCATGGTATATGACCATGAAAAATTTCATCCGCAAGATATGCTCCGCCTTATACAAGAATATAAGGTGACATCTTTTTGCGCTCCGCCTACAGTGTATCGCTTTATGATCAGGGAAGATTTATCGGAATTTGATTTGTCTTCTCTTAAATATGCTACTACTGCGGGAGAAGCCTTAAACCCATCTGTTTTTGAAGCTTTTTATGAAGGCACCGGAATAAAAATGATGGAAGCCTTCGGACAAACTGAGACGACTCCAACGATCGTCACCTTTCCTTGGATAGAGCCGAAACCCGGTTCTATGGGCGTTCCTAACCCTGCATATGATATGGATCTTATATCTCCTGACGGGCGTTCAGTTGAGGATGGTGAGGTTGGCGAAGTTGTTATTAAAACAAACAGATGGAGGCCTCTAGGCTTATTTATGGGATATTATCGCGATGAAGCGTTGACAGAACAAGTATATTATGATCATCTATATCATACAGGTGATATGGCTTGGCGTGACGAGGATGGATATTACTGGTTTGTAGGACGTACAGACGATGTCATCAAAAGTTCGGGATACAGGATTGGACCGTTCGAAGTAGAAAGCGCTTTGATGACACACCCTGCTGTTGTAGAGTGTGCTATTACAGGTGTTCCCGATGATATAAGAGGACAAGTCGTTAAAGCAACTATTGTTTTAGCGCAAGAGTATAGGGATCAAGCTAACGATGAGCTGAAACATGAAATTCAGGATTATGTAAAGAATGTAACAGCTCCATATAAATATCCGCGCATTATTGAGTTTGTCGACGAACTTCCGAAAACAATCAGCGGGAAGATAAAACGTGCAGAAATAAGAAAGCATCCAAAGTAAGAACTCAAAAAAAAATTCAGGGAAAGATTGCTTTTAGAGGTATTCAATAGATTTGAATACCTCTGTTTTATTTAAAGCCAGAGTGGGAGATAATAACCATCAATCAGTCATACAGAAGAAAGATATAATTCAATGAAGTAAAATTCCGAATACGGAGTTCTGCTAGAGATTAATTAATACTGTAAGAATTCATACGATTGAAGTTAAACACAATATAAGACTCACTGGAAAATCAGGTCATAAACATCAGGCTGTTATGTTTATCGGGAGTATGCAATAACCATAGTCAAGCTGAAAGTCATTATCGGATGTAAAAACTACAATACAACTGTTTCCGTAGGGAAAAAGAGACTCCTTCAGCCTTTTAGGCATATCTATGGAAAATCATATTGGCAAATTGAAGATAGATCTAAATGAAATCTTGGTAGAGTTTGTTTTCAGCTATTCAACGTTTTATTATAAGACAAAAGATTTTACAGGAGGTTAAGCCCTAATAATTTCTTTAAGATATATAAACTCAACCGGACAGTACTCTACAACTCTGCGTCCTTGATAGGTAAATGCTTTCCCTTCTCACAAACAATATCCGGATGATATACCTATATTTTATATTTATGTAGTGAAATACTGTGAAAAGAGAAGAAATATAATGACAGGCAATACTATCCAATCTAAATAGACCTTAGTTTAGCCGTCAGATCTATTTTATAATTAATTTTTTGCATATGGAAGTAATAACTATTGAAAAAGAAACATTTGAAGGAATGCTTAGTAGTCTTAATACACTCACAGAGCTGGTTATTTCTTTGACTCAGGGATTCAGCAACAAAAAACTTGATGATTGGCTGGACGGACAGGAAGTTTGTTTATATCTGAACATTTCACCCCGAACGTTACAAACCTACCGGGATACTGGGAAAATTAGTTTTTCCCAGATTAATCGTAAAATTTACTATAAATCAAGTGATGTGGAAGCATTAATAAAAATGAATATAATTAACCCATAAAAAATAAAAGCATGGAAGTAATAACAAGAGAAAACGCTCAAATTATCTCCTATTTTGAATCGCTAAAGACAATTACAAATTCTCTGAAAAATCTACAGGGTATTTATCCTTTACTTAATGGAGAACGTTATATTACAGATAGGGAACTATCCTTAAGGCTCAAGGTTAGTCGCCGAACATTGCAGGAATACCGGACTAACGGGTTAATACCTTACCTGCATCTTGGAGGTAAGATATTGTACAAGGAGTCTGATGTTATCGTGCTACTAGAAAAGTCTTATGTCAAAGCTTGGGAAGATACCGATATTTAGAAAGGTATAAGAAAAAAATGACCTGTACTTATTTCACAACAAATACAGGCCGGTCTCAAACTTTACATCGGATAGTACGCATTTCACAACTGATACAATCCTCAAACTTATAATCCAAAAAATATGAATATAATCAATGTCATTTCTTATCGGATGATTTTCCTCCCGGCTCAATCCGGTTCCTAAAAATCCCCATTACTTCTGACTTTTTATAATACATCCGTCCATCAATTTTATAAAATGGAATCATATTTAAATCTCTATACCTCTGTAAGGTGCGTTTAGTAACTTTCAATAGCAGGCACAGATCCTGATTGTCTATCAGTTCATCCCCATCAAGACAATTTTTTATATTAGCCATTCTTTCCAATTTATCATCTATTTTGTCAAAACGCTTTTTAAGCATATTCTTTAATTCATTGAACATTTCTTCAAAAGAGCCGGAGTTTTCCATATCTGACTATATTTACTATGAAACTATAGTACAAAGTAGCTCTCTTTTTTATTGTAAAATTCCAAACTTGTGTATTATTAATTGTATATCTTTATATATCAGACTTATTATCAAACAATTGAAAGATTACCTAATCTTGGTTTTATTCAGAGATGCTTACATAGCTTAGCGTATAGTCTTTTGGGGGTAGTATTATACTCGGTAATCTCTTATTTCAGCACTTTTTTTTGCAAAAAACATTTAGCCGAACTTTGGATAAACAAGAATGTATCTTTAAGATTTACAAAATATTACGAAATATCAAAAAGGAATATACCTTCATTTTTTCCAAAAGAAGATATATCCCTTAGTTTTTCTTATTTATTTATCCAGCTCCTCAATATAATTATCCAAACTATCCCTCATACGATCAAAAATATTATTAGATTTTTTCCTGAGCCTGTAATCATAAAGATCCCTTGATACATTTTCGCCTAAATCAAAATTGAATATATTCCCTAGATATTTTACTATCTTCTTTAAACTAACATTCCCATAATCCAAACATTTTAAAAGTTTCAGCCCATAGGCCAATACAACAAGGTCCACTTTCTTACCTGTCCATGTAAGTTTAGTTTTTGGAAAGTTATTATCTTTGACTTCTTCATCAAATGAGGATGAATTCTCCAATTTATACAATTCCTTCTTAACATATGATTCAATCAGCTCATTAGCGAGTATTTTCGCTACCTTAAAATCACAATTTGTCGAGAAGTTCGGATCCCGCTCGAAATAAAAACTTTCCAGGTTCATTTTAATATCAGTCTTCCCTCTGAGAAAATAGACCTTATCCATGTGGGTGGATTTACTTTTATAATAATGGTAGAAATCCTTATTCTTACAAAAAAAGTCCGTAACACGTTGCAATTCTTTTTTCAGGTAAGTTATCCTTACTTCATTTTCACCTTTAGGCATATACATTTCAATGTTATATACTTTCCTGTAAAAAATCAAATGACAAAACAGCTCAGGTTTTGTTTCCTTGAAGAATTTAATTTCTTCTTGTTCATCCTTAAAGTGATAGGACTTTATAAATTCCTTTAACCGACCAAAGATATCCTGAAACAGATTTATACACTTTTCAGAACTGTATAATACATCTTCAACGTTACAATCATTGAATTTACAAAGTGAGTCGTTCACTTCCTGATTAATTTTAGTCATAAAGTCATTCATAGGAGTCTAAAATTTAGATTGTTAATATTATTGTTATTTTTTAATACCAATCTGGTATTTTTTATCAGCGCTCTAAATTTTTCAGACATAATGTCCGATACATACCAGATATAATTCCATATCAACAGAGAGATAATTAAAAAGGATACTTTTTATTATCTTGTTGATTAACAGCATTTATGCTTGTTTTACATATTATTTATATTGATATACTTTACCGAATCTTGTGGTATTGAAACAATATTCTGATCGTAGTCTGGATATATAACCACACATCCGCCTATTCTTAGTAAGAAGTATTATTTATTATAATAAGAGTGAAGCAACATTATAAGGCTAGGAAGTGTTAAGAAGGAGAATCCCTGATTAATCAGATAATCTATTCTTACTTTTCTTTGGGCATAAAACTTTCAATACCAATTTGGTATTCCTCTTCCTTTGTCCAATATGTTACATAATCGATGTTGTGTCTGGCACCAGAATAATGAAAACGTACTCTTACTTCACGATCACCATAACGTGCTTGTTGCTCTTGTAAATGTTTTATTAATTCACTTATTTTCATTTCTTCATTTATCTTTTGGCTGATTCGCTTATTTTGCTTCTACCTATAATAGTTTCATTATCCCTTATACCCAATATATTTTCACATTAAGTAATTAAATGAACTGTAAGGCATATTAGTAGAATACTTCCCATTATTAATAATATAAATAATCCACTCAAGAAAATACTTAAGAGTTCTATCTTGACATCAGACCCATCATCTGATTCATGAAAAGAGTCATGGTTTATAAGATTATTAACCATTTCCTCTATTGTAAATGTAAAAAGAAGGACTCGCGAATTTCTCAATTGGCAGAGCCCTATGAAGACAAAATTTACAATAGTAGATAAGCGGATATGGAATCCGCCTTGCCCTAAATCATTATTCTTTTTTTCTTTCATTACTTTTTATTTTCCAGGTATTCATTTGTATGTATGTATTCTACTTAACTTAATAGGACTCAGTTCCGCCCTTATCAGAAGTGTATTCCATACCAATATAAAATTGGAATAACAGTTAAAACAACAGTTCCTTTTAGAGTAGAAAATATCAGATGCTGGGAGTATGAACTTTTTTGCAAATTTCATAATTTTCAATTAAACCTATAGGTGGCATAATTATGTCACCTACAAGTGAGGATACTATTTTTTCCAACCCTCCACCTATTATAATACCCATTGCCATACTGACAAGGTTTCCATGTGTCATAAAAGTTCGTAATTCTTTGATAATAGCCATATTTTATTATTTTTTTTAGTTTTTACTTATTTAATAAACCGCGCAAAATATCACATCTCACGCGGATCATTCTTAACACAAACTTTACAAAACTACATTACTGCCGATCTCTATCTGCAGCAATTTTTTAATATGTTTACATCAATGCACTCATTAACTCTATTCAACTATCCTATTTTTAATAACTCTTACAAGTAATAGGAGATTGTTTCTATTTACAGGATTTTAGTACACTATTATTTTTCAGATATATACATTTTAATATAAACTGCGCGAAATATCACATCTCACGCAGATTATTTTTGACACATACTTTACAAAACTACACCACTGCCACTAATGGCTCAACAGGTGCTTCATGTCTTGATACGACAGAATGCCCGACTCTGTCACTTTGTGCCTTCAATAAACGGTGCAAAATATCCCATCTCACAGCGTTCAAAAAACTTTTACAAAACTGCACTACTACCGGCCTTTACTACCGGCAGCATTTTCAACTTCATTTATTTTAATAGAATCCGATCCGCTTTATAGACGGATTTATCTTTCCTATGGCCCTGCCTGTAAATCTGTAAACCCGACAATCGCTTTTGACGGGATGGCTTATTGGCTGGCAAGTTATTGTATCTCTACATCGTATACATAACAAATGATTCCCTTTGGTTTTTATCTATAGTGCGATACTTTTCCCCTTATATAATATTAACCTGTGCTCCAAAAAGCCGTTTATATCTTAATTCTAGCTTGTGATCATCAATTACCAAGTTTCAGTAAAAGACGAACCCGCTATCTATATTAATTATTCTTATGTCTGGCGTCACCGACCTTTAATAAACCGCGCGAAATGTCACATCTCACGCGGATCATTCTTAACACAAACTTTAAAAAACTACATAATTACTGATCCTTCACAACAGCAATTTCTTAGTAAATTACACTTACGCGTTACTCATTAGCTTTATTTTCGATTCCTATTTACAATCCTGAAATGCAATAGAACAATATTTCCATTTACAAGATTTTGATATATTATTCAGTTTCATTTTTATATATTTATATTTTATCAAAACTCAATTGTAAACCGCGCGAAATATCCCATCTCACGCGGATTTACCTTAACACAATCTTTTACAAAACTACATTACTGACACAGATATACTATCTGTCGTATTTTTATTTATTTTAATAGAACGCGATCAGTCTTATTGACTGATTTACTTTTTCCTTCAACTTTCACAATATAGATTCCTGTACGTCCATATGAAAGTTCTGTAAATTCAGTAATCTCATTCTTGTGAACTTGTTTATTCGCAACAGTCCTACCCATCATGTCATAAACTGTAGCTATACAATCCTCTTCGGTTTGATTATTTACGGTAATGATATTATTCAATACATAGATAGTAAGAAGTGATGCCAGAGCATCATCAGTGATAGTAGATGATGATGCTGTTACCAAGAACCGATCGATACCGGAGGAGGCAGATCTTGCTATTGTATATTTTTCATTGTTAACAATAGGGTAATAACGCCCGGTAACTAGATTCTTAAGGTATAATTTACGGTGTTCAACATCGGGTGTCACTGAAAAATTTATTGTATAACTTTCACTTAGAGCTGACTTAACCGCAATTGTTGTTCCTTCTATTTCGGAGACAGTTGCTATTTGATAGTCGGATTGATCACTTCCCGACACATATGTTTGGATAATCTCTCCTTCCTTTATCTTGTATCCATCCCAGCCGTTATCAAATCCAGTAGTTGCATCAGCCTGTTCAAAAAGCCAGACACGGTCGGCCGAACCTTCTGCGATGACATCCATCACGATATGGGGCAACTCTGTTGTTGTGCTGCTTCTGAGTTCTGCTGACTTCCAAGGTGTTATTGTTGATGAATTGAGTTCATTTTTTGTTAATTCATCATATTTCAATATGATATTGCCCGGTGTAGTCACATTCAGCATAAATGTATGCATGGAAAGTATCCTGTCGGGAATTCCTGCCTGTCCTGAAAGATTAAAAGGAACAGCCTGATATTGTCCTGCTGCCACTCCCATTACAGCACCTCCATCAAGTTTACGCCACTGATCCCGCGTACCTGTATTAAAAAGGTAAGCGGTGTTATCATTTAATGTGACGCCTCCAAGGTTTATAGCTGACGATGTGATCGGTATTGCTGCCGTGAAAGAGTTTCCTATCAGGTTCATGCCCGGATAGTTTACATTTACACTACGAGTTAAAGAAACATTAGCATCTCCGACATTTAAGCTACCAATAAAACTATAGATATGAGTTGGGAGAACATTTGAACTGCTGGTCATTTCATAACCCTTAAATGCTTTTAAGTCTGTATCGGGAGTATAGGGTGCAGGTTGCCATTTATTTCCATTGAATGGTTCTACCCACTGGTTTACAGTTTCTACCTGAGGGTTCAGATAAGGAAAACCTGATGACTGCACAGGAATACCGAAATACTGCCATTGCTTTCTATAGAATCCGCAGGTGGCACATTCGTATGCCTTATTATAAAATTCGACAGTAGCATTTACATTCTGGTTATCATCAGGATTAGTAAAGAGTAACGTTCCTGTCGGCTTATCAGGTGATGTCTTCACAACAATAGTTCCTTTGTTCGGATTATTATCTCTTACCACACCATTGATTATTAGCTGATTTTCAGTGGTTACAACTAAATCTACATTCGAATCATTGATAAGATCGCCAATGATGCGATCTTTGTCCAGGTACAGATCCTTTATAGCTGTCCCTTTTCCGTTTCCAGCACCGCTTATTCCATTATTCGTTTCTGTTGCAAATTCAATATTATCACCTTCTGCAGGTACAAAGTTAGCAGTCCAATTTTCTTGTTTAGCCCAATCAGTATCGGTAGTGCCATACCAATAGTTATACCATTTTAATATTGCATTATCGGAGTCATTATCTGGGTTTATATCGCCATTGTACTGAACTCTCGCTGTATTTGTCCAGCTATTTATCTGAGTAGTAGGAGAGTCGGGTGTAACTTTTATAATGATTGGTGGATAAGAAAGTAAGGCATTTAAAGCATCTGTACGCTTAAAGGTATATATATTTCCACTAACGGAAGGTGTCCATCCATTAGCCGTAAGTCCCCCCGATCTGCCAGTATAGTCAGTTACGGTTAGTCCCTCGGGTATAACATCCGTTACAGTTACAGCGTTGCCTGCAACTTTATCAATTCCACTTAAATTGGTAACAGTAATAGTAAATATATTTCCGGCTGCTTGGGCAACCCCATGATTATCTACATCTTTTTCTAAACTTAGATCCAGATTTGGATTATATACGGTAGTACTAACTGTGGAATGATTATTTGTTTTATCATCATTCAAGTTCGGTATTTCGGGTGGAACTATATCCACATTATTGATAATTTTCCCTCCAGACGGAATCCCATTTAATTTCCCTTTGATAATAAAGGTACTTGTACTGTGAGGTGCTAATGTTATAGTTGCCGTTAATGAGTTTTTATCCCATGGAACATCCGTTCCACTGGTAAAGCCCACAGCAGTATTACCTGTATTACCATTATCCTTAAAGGTAACGGTATTGATCGAGAACGTGCTACCGTATACAATATCGTTCCCATTACCATCTTTTATTACATCCTTTAGTACTAAACCGGGCAATATTGAGGTGGAGTTGTTGATGACGTTTACAGTATAGGTCAAAATTCCGTCTTGTGGCGAATTTTCTTTATCTACATTCTTCTGAACAAGAACATCTCCGGGAGTAGTAATGAGTATATTTCGTATTTCATGATAGTTAACGAATCCTCCGGTAGAAGCAGAAAATCCAAGTTTTAGTTTTGCAGGAGGAATATCTTCTGTCTCGTAATCTATAAGATCTTCAAAAGCACCATTCGGTGTTGTGGCCCATTGTACTTTTATTTTATATTTTCCATTATCCGGTTCTATATAAATCCTCACCCTTCTGTAGAACTGAGAATCTGTCGGTCTGGTTGAAGTTTGAGGTCCATAAGCAATATTTCCAAAACTACCGCCAACTTTTTTACTCTTCAAGAATCTGTATGCCGGATTAGCACTGTTTTTAGGCGTTTCAGGACCTCTTAATGTAATAGAATTCGGGCTTAAGTCACTACTTGGCCCATCTTTACCTTCTTGATTAGATGCAAAATTACCATATTCATCCAACCCAACACCTAAATACGCACCGGCGAGACCCGGTCCACCATCGGCCCTGTTGCTTGGAGCATATCCTAACGATCCACCGAAAGCCCCTATTCTAAATGTCGGCGTATCTGCGTCAAACAGGAAAAGACAGATACCGTCAGCACTACTACTTTTACTACGCCATGTCTTATACTCAAAATCAATATATACACCTAGTGTAGATGGGAAGGGGGTATCAATATAAGCATAGCCTCTTTGAGAATTATCATCTTTAGTCAATCGGAGCCAACCTTCATTTACCGGGTCTGGATTTCCAGAGGTGAGATATGCCTTTGGATTACCACCCAAAACAATGTTACTACCTACAGAACTTTTTTTGAAATTTTCAGTAATTGTGAACTGAGCTTTAAGTACAGGTGCACAAAAAGAGTAACAGATAAATAATACTGAAAATATTTGAAACCTTATATATTTACAATGAAGAACCATGTTTATTCTTTAATTAGAAGTCTATCACTCCTTATCTTATTATCAAATATCGTATGCAAACGAATGATTACGTCCTACTGATACAATGTTTATTCTACTTTTTCCTCCACAATTCGATACTATTTTTCCATTATGTGATATAAATCTACTAAATTGTCGTTTATAGCTTATTTTTGTCATATTATCATCAATTATCAACTTTTAATCTAAGATAAACATATCACTATCTTATTATTCCTATATCTAACTTCCCAATCTTTAAATAAACCGTACGAAATATCACATCTCACACGGCTACACAAACTTTACAAAACTACACTGCTACCGGCCTTTACTACCGGCAGCATTTTCAACTTCATTTATTTTAATAGAATCCGATCCGTTTTATGGATAGATTTAGTTTTTCCTATAACTTTTACAATATAAACCCCGGTTCTGGCCTGTGAGATCTCCGTAAATCCGACAATCGTATTTGAAGGGATTTGCTTATTGGCTACAAGTCTTCCGCTCAGATCATAAACACTGGCCACACAATCTTCCTTACTTTGATTATCCACGACAATAACATTGTCGCTTACATAGATATTCAGTAGAGAAGAAAGAGTCATATCCCCGATCAGAGCCGTCGATGAATCTGTTATCTTAAACCGGTTAGAGGAAGCATTTGAACCGATTATTACATATTGGGCATTATTTACCACCGGATAAGTATGGCCTGTAAATAAATCATGTAAGTATAATTTGCGCAATTCAATATCCGGGGTTACTGACAGGTTTAGCGAATAGTTCTCTTGAGACTCACTATTAATACCTATTATCGTACCCGAGATTTCCCCTACGGTTGCTATCTGATAATCAGATTGGTCACTACCCACAACATAGGCCTGAATAAGCTCTCCTTCCTTTATCTTGTATCCATCCCAGCCATTATCAAATCCAGTAGTTGCATCTGCATGCTCAAAGAGCCATACACGGTCAGCAGAACCTTCTGCGATGACATCCATCACGATATGGGGCAACTCTGTTGTTGTGCTGCTTCTGAGTTCTGCTGACTTCCAAGGTGTTATTGTTGATGAATTGAGTTCATTTTTTGTTAATTCATCATATTTCAATATGATATTGCCCGGTGTAGTCACATTCAGCATAAATGTATGCATGGAAAGTATCCTGTCGGGAATTCCTGCCTGTCCTGAAAGATTAAAAGGAACAGCCTGATATTGTCCTGCTGCCACTCCCATTACAGCACCTCCATCAAGTTTACGCCACTGATCCCGCGTACCTGTATTAAAAAGGTAAGCGGTGTTATCATTTAATGTGACGCCTCCAAGGTTTATAGCTGACGATGTGATCGGTATTGCTGCCGTGAAAGAGTTTCCTATCAGGTTCATGCCCGGATAGTTTACATTTACACTACGAGTTAAAGAAACATTAGCATCTCCGACATTTAAGCTACCAATAAAACTATAGATATGAGTTGGGAGAACATTTGAACTGCTGGTCATTTCATAACCCTTAAATGCTTTTAAGTCTGTATCGGGAGTATAGGGTGCAGGTTGCCATTTATTTCCATTGAATGGTTCTACCCACTGGTTTACAGTTTCTACCTGAGGGTTCAGATAAGGAAAACCTGATGACTGCACAGGAATACCGAAATACTGCCATTGCTTTCTATAGAATCCGCAGGTGGCACATTCGTATGCCTTATTATAAAACTCGACAGTAGCATTTACCTGTTGATTCTTTGAAGGGTCTGTGAAAAGAAGTGTTCCTGAGGCTTCATCTGTTGCTGATTTTACAATGATAGTTCCGGTTACAGGATTTCCGTCTTTTACTTCTCCATTAATGATAAGTTCATTTCCTGTAGTTACCAGGAGATTCTTATCGGAAGCATTGATCAGGTCACCGATAATACGGTCTTTATCCAGATGCAGGTCTTTATCCGCAGGATTTCCGTTATTATTGGCACTGGTAGCAAACTCTACATCTTCTCCCGGTCCGGGAACGTAATTAGCAGTCCAGTTTCCATCTTCGCTCCAATCATTATCGATGGTTCCATGCCAGTAATTATTCAAACTCACCCGTTCTGTGTCCCGATTATTGTCCGGATTCGGGTCTTCTCCATCACCTGTAACAGTTGCAGTATTTAAATAATCTCCACTTGCTAAAACCGTTACAGTGAAACTCACAGAGTTACTCGCGTCTTTTGCTAAGCTTGCAATAATCCATTTAATTGTCCCATTGGTGTTTATCCCTCCGTCATTGATTGTTCCTATTGTATACCCGTTTGGTACAATATCAGTAATTAGGATGTTCACGGCTGTATGAGGTCCATTATTTGTAACTTTTAATGTAAAGGTTACAATATCACCTACTTTCGGCTTAGAACTACTCACTGTCTTTTCGATAGCTAAATCGGACCGCCGTATCAAATTTATCCTTATATCTCTGATATTGTTACAAATACCTCTTTGAGGATTACCGCTAGGAAAATTATTTGCACATTCAAAGTAAGGATCTGTTGGTGGAAAATAATAAGCGTCAATATCAAGATCAAATGGATTTTGGTCTGTCGGAGCTAATGGATTTAGAGGATCGCTTATGTTTGTAGCATCCGGGTCAGTAACATCATTTGGGCGCAATATAGTAGCATCTGCTCTTAGATACCCCGGTTTAGCTGTTACTCCAATAGTTGCTTTAAACGTATAAGTAATCTCACATCCATTGGGCAGATCGAGTTTCGATGTATATTGACGCTTGATCGCATCATAGCTTACTACTACATCTTGTGAGCCGCAGCCATTTCCGTCAAATACAGGAGTCCCCGTTCCTGTAAGCCCTTCCGGAAGGGTAAATGTAAAAGTAGCTCCTTTTACAAAACAACCACCGTCACCAGGTTCCCCATTTTTTACTTTAACAGTATAAGTTATTTCATCGCCTAGACGGACAGCAGCACCATTCGCTCCGTTTACTTTAAGGTCTGTAACTTTTAGATCAGCTATGGAAACTGCTACATCCGCAACCGAGCTTTCTTCTTCACCTTTTATGAAGGTCCAGGTATCGATAGACTTTGAATCCCCAAACTGGCCGGAAGTTCCTGTGGCTCCAACTCCCCAAATATGACCATTCTCTGTACTATTGGTACCACTGCTATTTACAGGTGGTAAATGGCTATTGTTTTTAGGGTCTGAATATCTCCCTCTTGGAGCATTGTTCCCTGTTGTTCCATTATTAACATCTGCGTCATTCCAATAAACGATATTCGATTTTACAGTACTCAAATCGGTCTCATGGTCCAAAAGCTCTATAACTATTCCGTTCTTATTATATTCCATATCGAAAAAAGGAAAATGCACTTCTGCACCCTGTAGCTGTACTGTTACTTCTACTGGTACAGATCCTGCAGGAAGAGGAAGCCCAGGTTGTGTCGGATCTGTTATACTTCCAGCTTTACCATCCCAGAGTATTGCATTTTCACCGGCAAAAGAAGCACCTGTCAATATTCTTTGGTTAAAAGGTTTTGCCGGGTCTACGCTTGTGATAGTAATGCGATAATTACCTTGTGATCCTGCAAGAAACTTAATATAACCTCCCTTATTACTAACCTGACCTTCTATACCATCAGTGCCTATTAGTTTTACAGTCTCCACTTTAGGCACTTTTACTTCATTTTTCAACCAGGTACTGATTGTACTTGTGTTGGAACTAGCGTTATCCGAAGGGATTGTACGAAGCGTTACTTGTGCACTTTCAGGTAAATCGGATGCAGGTGTGGTATAAAACATTTTGTGCGTTACCTGTTTATCTGTGTCTGCGTAATCGGGATTTTGGACATCGCTATTACCTGCAAGATAATTTAAACTCTTGTATTTCGGACTGCCGTTTGTATTGAGAAAACCGTTATTGTTCACAAAGAAAGAATAACAAATCCCGTTACTTCCATTGTTGTTTACCCTGTATGTATAACCATCTCTTGTCCTAACATATACCATACCGTAAAAACCGGAAGTATCAGGATTAGTTGTCCCATTAGCAAGGTTCAGAATAGTAGTGTATACACGTCCTGATACGAAAGCTGTATTATTTGTGTTAATTACCGATACATCCCAGGCAATAATACCATTGTTGCCTTGAGTACTTTGCGTCCAATCCGTAGTATATGCTATTCGGGTCGTAGGCACACCATCTGTCCTACCTCGAAATTCAACACGATAGACCCCGCCTTTATTTGCAGGAACCTGATAATAAATTGGTGTATAACGATTTCCACCTGTTTGTCCGAATCGCTGCGGACCTGCTAATTCAGCTGTCCGGTTAGTTATTTGTCCTCCTGAATTAGCATTTATTACCTCTGTTCCATCCGGCGCATACATTCTTATTCTTGCGCTACCACTACCTTGTGCGCTAGATGCCAATGTAATACGTTCCCCCGGCTGAGCATATACATAATGAACGCCATGATTTGGAAATACATAATATTGCGAATTAGCTGATGACGGAGCCGACGAATACAAGAGTGCCCTTACCGGAACCGCGCCCGACTTAGTTGCAGGAGTTGTAGATGGATGTAAATCTTTTGATCCGTCAGCAAATATGTTCTGGCTGGATAAAAGACATACAAGCAGAATCATAAAATATAGAAAAGTTCTGTTTATATTATCCATATTATTCATATTTCTTTAATAGTTGAATGTATAATCAAACAAAATCAATGTTTCATTACTATCATTCACTCATAAATTATATTTCGATATCATATATATACCAATTATTACGTTCGATCTTCGCAGGTAATTGCAATTTATACGTTTCGTCTCCAAATTCAGGTGGGGGTAGAAACCCTCCATCGAAATAAGGTAGGCTAAGTTCGATTGCAGTCCCTGCATTATCCCGTTCGTTCAGGTAAGTGCTCAGGCTAAGGCCGATTACTTTTCCGCTGCCATCAGTTGCAAGGGTGTATGATGTTACCGCGTCATTCCATGTCATCCAGGCTGGTGAACCAACCAGATTATCCACTTTTGGTACCGGTTTGAGGACATAAGTATTTTTATCGAAATCAATCAGCCTGTATTTATACTGTGCCGTTCCTGCAGAAGATAGAGGTGTTCCCTGATGTTCAGCCTTCAGAGTCACATTCATCTGTATCTTTGCAATGGCACGTATCAATGCTATATTACCGAGCTGATAATTCGAATTAAAATCATGTGTTTTATTACCCGACATGAGTATCGGTGTAGTCAGAGTCGAAGACCAGGGTGTATCGTTTGATTGTAAGACTGATTTTAGTCCTTCCAACGAAGTGACTCCATCTAGCTGTGTTTTCAGATTCGAGCAGTTGGCTACAATATATACATACCTGCTCCCTGCTTCGGCCTGTGTCAGGTTGAGTGATACTTTGTTATCTGTACTGCTCCACGATCCCCCGGAAAAGCTTGCAGATGAGATATAATAAGATTTAAATGTCTGTGAACCTGTCGCTGGGAATAAAAATACATACAGGTTATCAATCGATTGTTCTGCGGCAGATCCATTGTCAGTGGCAGCTTTGAGCGTTCCCCTGACAAAACCCGTTACCTGAAAAGAGATCTCTATTTTTTTATTATCTACAGTCCCCCCCACAGAATCATCATCTGAAGAACAGGCAGTAAGCAACAGGCTAAAAAAAACTATTACGGCAAAATATTTCTTCATATTCTTTCTCTTATTTGCTGAATGTCTTCACCACGTTAGGATTATCATTGTAGTAGACCTCAAGGTATGCACCGTCCCCCGCTTTAGGAACAGGATTCAATGTGTATCCGGCAGAAGCATCCGTAGCAAGTGCGTTAAATAATTTCTCGGTTGTACCGTCGCTGAACATAAAGGGTGAAACAGCTCTTAGTTTGACCGAGTGCGGGGCACAAACTTCCACTGTATTACTTACTGTCAGATTCCCATCATCGTCAACATTTACATTGTATCCATAACCCATATAAGTTGCGCTTTTCTTTACTATCCAAGGATCGATAGTATAAATAATTTCTATCGTCTGTAATTTCTTAATGACATAATAGTAATGTCTGTTGCGATAGATATTATAGTTGGGCTTATCAATATTTTGACCGGTGGCAAAAGCCAGATAATCCGTATCGGTGATCGTGCGGTTATCCGTAATGATCGGTATCTCATAAAAAACTCCGCCCAGAGTTTCGATCAGAAAATAGTTTATCGGTTTGTGACCTGTTACCGACCAGAGGGGATTCGTATTCATCATCATAGCCTCGGGCATATAGTACAGATATGAATTACCCACTTTTTTCAGCGGTTTATCTTCATAATAATCTACCGTTACCGGATACAGATCCGCTGTAAGGCCAAACCTGCGGTATGCATTTTTATAGTAAATGTTTTTGACACCCGAACCAAGGGTTGCTCCCTCTATCACAACTTCAAGCTTGGCTACAGCACGAATCAGCCTTACCCTATTTTCCTCAGTCCCGTTCACAACAGGGCGGAAAGGCTTAGGCTGGTAAATATTTCCACCTTCAGCTATCGTTTGGCTCAAATATACCCTGGACATCGGAAAACCTTTACTTTGGGTGGCTGCCAGGTACAGGTCTGTATCCAGATCGCGGAAAGTAGCCATATAGGTATCCATCGCTGATTTTGAAGAGATCGTTTTCAGAACTGCCATCGGCATATTGGCTACAAAATAAAAATCCCGGATACCTGTGGTCAGTTTAATCGTAAAGGTCTTTTCCTTCTCGGCAAAGGATATTCCTTCATCGAAATATTCACAGACCTTCTCTCCTGTCGATGAATCGAAGACCAGAAGAGCCAGATCGTGTACCCTGTCTTCATAATCTGTATCATCTTCATTAATAGTTTCCGTATCAGCTGCCTGTGCCCTGGTTACAGACAGGTATACCTGTCCTGCTTTATCCGGAACCTGCGTCTTCTCATGGTCGTCGTAGATCATCGAATCACAAGCCCAGAAACTAACCGCCAGGCAGGCTAATAGGATATATCGTATTTTTAATTTCATAATCATTTGCATTATTCAAGTCTGTGGACTTAAATTTCAAAATCCGTGCTATAGCTATGGACAAGCCAGTCATTTACATAAATAGAACAGCTGAAATGTGTCCAGCATTCGGCACAATAGTCTTTGATCAGGAATTTGACAGTAAAGTCATTTTCACAGTCGAGATTTACTCCTTTATCAACAGCCCTTAAGAGGATGCTGGCAATCAGGTCACCGTCAAAGACAGTTTCCTCTTTATCATTTCCTGTATAAGTAATATTCAGTTTGTTACTATATCCTGTTTTTAGTGCCAGCATGGAGTAATACCAGCTACCTGTATTTTCTTCCAGTTTAGTTTCTATCGAAGGATAGGTCAGTACCGGTGTATTCATCGGCATGCTGCCGTCTATATGTACCGTACTGTTGGCTGATGATACAGCCACATTCAGTTTTGAAGGATCATAGGTTTTCATAGTCGCTTTATCAAACTCTATGATAATTTTAACCCTGTTAGTAAGTTCTTTCAGGTTTATTGCGGTATGCTTATACAGCGAACCGTATTCTTCCGGATTGGGCAGAAAAACGACAGGGCTTTCACCATGCCATATACGTTCTGTTTTATTCAAACGTTCAGCCACATTGTTTGTTGAATTAATGGTCATCATCACATCCTGCCGGGTAGTTACCCCGGGTGTGAAGGTCTGTTTTTTAAATTTATCATTAATACCCGCCCATGCTATAAATGAATAGTTCCCGTTGGAAACCGGAACCAGCACCTCAAAATCACGGCTCAGGTTAACGTTCTGTTGTTGTACTGTGGTTGAGAGTTTGTCTTGTTGGTCAAATGCGAATACAATAAGGGAGGATACATTCCCTATAAACAGGGAATCGTCCGCACATGGGGTTTTGGAGTAGAATTTTACATAAACACCCTGTGGGCAATCTTTCAGGTCATCGTAGATAAGGGAATCACAACCCCAGAAAAGAGCCCCTGTCGCAAACAATGCCATTATAATCCTGATTCGTAAATTCTTCATCCCTTGTACTTTTAATTAATTTAATGTTTGATTTGAATAACCGGTAGGGAAATACGGCTCCCTACCGAGGTTATTATTTATTATTTTTTGGATTAGATACCAGGAGACACCGAGTAAGAATGAAGTGTCCAAGGAAGTACCTTCACGTCCACACTCATCCATGTTTCAGGAGTAGTTAACGGATCAGTCGGGTCAATCGGATTCTCAGGTTCGTTGTAGCCCGGAACATTTGGTCTAGGGTCCGGATTCAGTGGAGTTTTTGTACCAGGATTGGTAGGATCTTCCGGTCCTTTCGGATTATTCGGATCTTCAGGGAATAACGGATTCCAGTTTGTTCCCAGATTCCTGAATCCGGTAATATGGATATGGTATACGTTATTTCTGACTACAGGAGAATTGTACCACGCAGGAACGTTATCAGGATTCACCCATGCATAATACAATACTTTTCCTTTTATGTATTTGGCTACTGTTTGACCTGCTACACCACCTGTAGCAACATTCACGGCATTTGTCGCCGATGTGTAGAACTTACCGTTAGCTCCAACATAGAAATCATCTCCTGCCGTATAAGTTCCGCCATCGGCATAAGCAGCAGCCGTAGGTGCAAACTTAGCACGGATAAGCACATAGGCAGTATTTCCTTTTTTGTAGCTTGAAGCATCACCTGCTCCATAAGCATGTGTATTAGGCAGAATAAATTTACCTGAAAGTTTTGTGTTGAGCTCAGCTGTTACCTCTCCGACAGGATTTGTTGCATAATCACTCATTGTAGCAACGGCTGTTCCTCCGAACTGGTCTGCTGCCACATAGTTTTCAAACAGGCCGGAATAATCATAATTAGAGGCAGATCCAGTAATCTCAGTCCCCCAGTATGCAGCATCATTGGCTGGTACCCATGAGAAACTAGGTGTAGCGAAATCCGCTTTGCGCTGGATGTATAACTTGCTTTCGCCTTGTGCTACCACCCAGTGGATATCAGAAATCGTACCCAGAGGTGAGCCTCCGGCCGCAGGAACGGTATAAGTTAAAGCCTGGGTAGAAATCATAACCCGGGCTACGGCTCTTTCTACGTCTAAACTTACCCTGTTCTTAGGAGAGGCAGAAGCCAGCGTTTCCGCATCGGTCACATTAGCCTCTACATTGATTGTTTTAGGTTCAACATTGGTCATGACAATTGTTTCGTCTGTTGTCCCATTCTTTACAGCCAACTTATCGGCAGATGATGAGTTATTAAACGCTCCTGTTCCCGAGTTAGCCAGATACAATGCTGCCTGAGCATAAGCATCTTCAAACTCAGCAACCGGGGTTTTTGCCAAAGCATTAACCACTTCTGCTGTTCCGTTGACCAAAACATATACTTTCTTGATTCCGGCTGTAGTTTTAATCGCGGCATTTGTTGTCTTGGGAACTAAAGTGATATCACTACCATTGATGATCTTTTCATAATCTTTACCTGATTCGCTGGCTCCGACTTCCAGTGATTTGGAAGTAACCGATGAACCGTCGATAAGATAGACAGCAACTGTCTTTATATCATCTTTTCCGGCCCATTCGCCAATCTTGTTATAATCCTCCGGAAGGGACTTTTGAGCCCTTAATCCCGAATTCTGAGACATCTTCAGTGTAACACTCACATTGGTGTTACCCTCTTTTCCTCCGTCCAATGATGGGATATCATCATTGCTGCAGGCCGCTAGGCCTAAAGCTACGGAGGCAATTAAAAATAGTTTGCTTATTTTCATCCTTTACTAATTTAAAATATTAAACATCTATATATTATTCGTTTGTAAAAAACACCTAAAAGGGCTATTATTATTCGTGTAAAATCATCCCTCTGATTATTTCCAAATTGGTCTTTGCATCCCCATCACCGCTATCTGCCGATTTTTTGAAATATTCCACAGCTTTATCCGTATCGCCTTTCAGAACATAGGCAACACCCAGATTATTCCACACCACGGGTTTATCCTCTATTTTTTTCATCCGTTCGATAGCTGCATCGTAATTCTTACTTTCAATGTCGGCAGCCGCTGAATTCAGGATGGCAATTTCACTGTCAGGATATAACCTGACGGCAATATCGAAAACCTCCCGAAACTCTTTACTGTTTGACGGGTAACTCTCGGCTACCAGATACATTTCATTCAAACTCAGCAATTTTGGGTTTTTCTTTATAATCTCTCTGGCTTCCTCCACATTAAAAGCACGCACGACATAAGCCACTGCGTATTCGGTGCGTCTTAATTGAGGATAGTAGCTTTGAAGCAGGGTTCTGTAAGTTTCTCCTCCGGAAAGTTTCATCAGTTCACCATTCCGGACATCGGGGTCTTGTACCCGATCAATGATATTCAATATATCCTGTTTGTCAGCCAGATGTGAATCGGAAACGGCTTTACGCAAGCCCGCCCAATCTTCACCTTTTCCTTCTACCGTAAATTTATCACGTGATATATCAAATTTAGTAACCAGATAATGGGCGAAAGAATTAGCCCTGTTTTCTGCTAACTTTCTGTTGTGTTCAAAACCGCCTTCGGGTGAAGCATATCCAACAATGCTAAATTCAGTGATATTCAGATCATTGTTATCTCTTATTTCTCTGATAATTTTATCTACTTCGTCAAATTTAGGACGGTTACCCTTATAATCACGCAGCAGCTCATAGCGATCAACAATATAATTAAAGCTTGCAGTATGACGGTCGCTGCGTGCTTTTACGGGTTCGACTTCCGGCATGATAAATGTTAGTTTATAAGAAGCGACTTCCGGTTTAACCAATATATTTTGTGCAATCAACTGATCCGGAGCCTGATCGTAACAATCGGCACATCCCGATACGGCTTTTTCTATGATAAGCGAAGCGTCATCCATCCATGGACGGTAAGCTACAGATGTTTTGTAATTTACAGATTGAGCAGTTTTATTTTTCCTTTTGAGTATAATCTGTGGCTCTGTTTCAAAAGGAAGCTGATCCTGATTTCCCAACTTCTGCTTCCGGGTAACGATCTTATTGCGTAAGCCACCGGTAATCACCACAGGCGGAAGTGACAATCTTTCCCCGCCAGGATTATTCGATTTTAAAACAGGAGTCAAAATAACCATCTCATTTCTTTTAACACTCACCTCGTCCAGATCCAAATCCATTGAAACAGATACCTGATTCACACTTTTTATGATACGTTCAGAGGATATCCTTAAATTATCTGATTTCGTTTGTGCGCAGAGTGGCAGGATAATTACGGAAAGTAGTGAGAACAACACTATCTTTAGTATATTTTTTTTCATTGTGTCCTATTTTATAAAGTAAATAAATGAAAGCCCGACTTTGGTCACACCCCAGTAATTATAATTACCTTCGTCCTGCTTAGTACCACAATCCTTACAAGGGTATTCATCATAATGGATACGGGCATAGCCTGCTCCGATATTGAACTCAAAATTCCAGCGATTGGTTAATACCCATTGATAACCATAACTGATCCCACCACCATAGAGGTAACCTTCGTAGCGTTTATCTTTAAACACATCCAGTCTGCCGATAGGAATATCCCATCCTCCGACATTAAACTGAGCCCCGTGGGCATGTATACCAAGGAAATGTCCGTTAAAAGCCTCACAAAACCACCAACGGTACTCAGGTTGGACTAGCCAGTGCTTAAAGCGTTTGTTATCTGAAAATTCAAAAGGATTGAGCCCTCCGGAAATATCCAGTGTACTTTTTCTACCCAAAGCAAACTCCATTCCCAGGTTTGGAGTTGCTGTAGCCCAATAAGCCAGATTGCTCTTTATGGCAACCTCCTGTGCTTTTCCTAATGGACAGAAGATTGTTATAATCATGGCAGTCAGGCTGACTTTCCTTAATATTTGACTGATATTCATTTTGTTGAGTTATATGATGATTATTAGGATGTACAGTTTGTTTAACTAAATATATTTAATTGTGTAAATACTAACACGTTGAATTAGATGTGCATTTCTAATTATGTACTCTTCAATTTTTATTATTGTAATTCGTCTTTAATCATGTTTTTTTTAACCATAATCTTTTAAAAATCATAGAAATAATAATTAGATTTGTTTTGAAACAGATATAAGTACCTGATTCTGCTTTTAATCAAACCAACTATTAATACGAACTATCCATTTTATAAAGATGTAATTTTTTTCTGTTCTCCCTATTGAGGTTTTATTTAACTAAAACCCACATGCAAAGATCACATTTACTATCCTTATAGATATTACAATATTGTAGAAATGAGAAAATCGTATTTTTCTTATTTTATGACAAGTATTATATAGATGTGTTAAAATAGATAATATTGTTTTTTAATTTTGTCAATAAATCAATTTTACAATAACATTATCCTTCTTTTAGTGTATAAAGATCTGTTCAATACAATAATATTTTTTATCTGGATTTTTTCATTTATCAATAAAAAGTTAGCATGTGTTAAATTTCATCTATTAGTCATAGCTTTCATCTATTATGCTTTAGTCTTTATATATTATGCTTAACAAAAATATAACTATTGTTATTACATTTCCTTCAGCGTCAATTTCTATTAAATCTTAAATAGGATTTACCTTTGTCGCCAGACTAAGTCAAAGTTACTCTTATATAGAATGTGTTATCCACCTGAATAATCTCATAAAGTTTCTTCTATAAAATGGTTTAATTGGCTTGGTTAAAACTAATTCATGTTTGTTTCTTTTGCCACCTGTAGTATCTTTATTAATGAGGATAAGCTTAAGTAATCTTTTTTCTAATTGTACATTGCTTTAGAGTACATTCTTTATATGTGACTATGTCTCTAATTTTCTCTATGATATGTTACACTTATTTTAAAGCACATTTTACAAAAACCATTTCAGCGTAAATGCTAAATAAGAAAAAACGAAGATTAACAATGTTCTTATTTTGTACTGTTTATATTCAAATGATTATATAGTTTTACCGTATCAAATGACAATATGATTTATGGACTTGTAAGGTGAAGTATATCATGCCCGGTTACATAAATACTATTAAACCAATAACAGAAATTTATTCTAAAAATATTATAAAAATATGGGAAAGTTTGAAATAACAAAAAGAAAGGACGGAGAATTTCAGTTTAATCTAAAAGCCGGAAACGGAGAAATTATTCTTAGCAGTGAAGGGTATTCAACTAAAATAAATTGTACAAAAGGTATCGAATCCGTACGTAAAAATAGTATGGTTGCTACAAGATTTGAACAGAAATATTCTACTAATAATAAATATTATTTCAATTTAAAGGCTAGCAACGGACAAATTATAGGAACCAGTCAGATGTATAAAAGTTCTGCATCATGTATGAATGGGATTGAATCTGTGAAGAAAAATGCACCATCGGCAGAAATAACTGATTTGACTGTTCTGGAATTATAATAGTCTCTGTTTTTACTTTTGTAAGCCTGTGTATAAAACGTAGGCTTTTTTTATAAGTATTAGTCATATAACAAGTCTGTATAAGATCTGGATGATTTAAAAAGAGAGTAAGCAATGGCGAAATAATATCCTTTAACATAAAAGCGATAATATTGCAAACACGTATTTTCTTCAATACGACATAAATATTCAGTCCTAATCTAAAAGATATCTAAATAATAAAAAACTATAAGATTTTAACCATGCCGTTTTCATTTGTATAAAGTATTGGACTGTGCCAAGAAATAAAGAATTACAAACTAAACAAGATATTTTATCTTTTAATTAAAGAGATAGTATATTTATATATTTTGGCCCCATACTATCTAATTATGATTTCATGTTCTAATATATTTAAATCAACGAGTAGTTTCAACTAACAATTCACTTTAAAATCACTATATTTCTTTATTAAGATAAAACTTTTTATCTTTGCATTAAATAAAAGTTGCTCTTTGTTTATAATGTAAAGAAAAGAGGATCGCAGAAGTTCGCTCGTTTCTAAATCGACACCTATTTGATTGACAACCTAGGTTATACATCTGATAATATGTTGGTTATGAAAACAAAAATGACGTAAACAATGAGTCGAGACTTGCTTATTAATTCCACACAAATCAGTAATTTCTTTGATGTAAGCATTCATCTTCTGATTACATAATACAGGGAGCAGAACATTCTTCTCCTGGCATCGAGGATGACTCTTATATTTATCGATTATTTTTAGAGGAATCTCCAGCAAAGGAATATTGCACATATTCTTTGTCTTTTGTCGTTGTTTTCGAATCCATTTATTCCCATTGGTATCAATAGAAATATGATCGTGTGTCAATTGTTTGACATCCGAAAATGCAAGACCGCTGAAACAACAAAATAGAAACACGTCCCGCACTTGTGTCAAGCGCTCAATCGTGAATTCCTTATTATAGATCTTTTCAATTTCATGCTTTTCCAGAAAGTCTCGTTCAACGGTTTGCAATGAGAATTTGATATCTATAAACGGATCTTTTTTAAGCCATTCCTTCTGAATTGCAATCCTCGTAATCTTCTTAAAATTTTTGAGATATTTTGTTGTAGAGTTATGATTGCATTTTCGAACAGTTTTCAAATACAATTCATAATCCTCGATGAATTGTCTATTCATTTCATCGAGATAGACATCATCCTTTTTATAAATCTGTTGTATAAATCCCTGAGTATGCTTAAAACTGGTTTCATATCGTTCAACTGTAGCAGGGGACATATCTATACCGGAAAGCTTGTGGCACTTTTCATTGTGTTCACGAAAGACCTCAAGCAAAGTATGCCGTTCCGGTTTATCTTTCCCTAAAAAACGATTAATTACTGCCTCAGCAGTAATACGTTCAGTATCGTCTTGTTCAAAGTCCCGGTGAATCCGAATAAACTTCGCGCGAATTGAGTCAAGATACATATTCAACTCTTTTGCAAGGAGAGAACGTTCGTACGCCTTCCCCTTAGCGGAATCCCATAGTTTTGGATTAATTGTTTTCTTGGCAGTTGTGTCTCCTCTGATTCCATCTACGGTGACTCGAATAACTATCGCAGCTTCGCCATGTTTGTTAAGCCTTGTACGACGAATATAAAATGCTACGCTAAAAGTGGATCTTTTTTGTGCCATTTTTGAATGTTTTTATTGGTTACAAAGTTATAGTATCTGGGTGAAACTAAAACTATGCAAAACATTGAATAACAGCGGAAAAGAAACCGATCTGTGGGCAATTTTAGAAAATATTTTTTACCCACCAGATAACCCACAAATATACTTCTGTATTATGCACTTTTCTTCTTCTGATAAAAAAGAAAAATCGCTGTAAGTGTGCAACTTACAGCGATTCAACTTCTTTTTCTATGTTACTTGGCGGAGAGAGAGGGATTCGAACCCCCGGAACCTCGCAGTTCAACGGTTTTCAAGACCGCCGCAATCGACCACTCTGCCATCTCTCCAATATTTTGCTTATGGATATTTCCTCTAAAGCGATGCAAATGTATGTCTTTTTTTTGTTTCTACAAACAATTCCATCAACTTTTATATACGTTTTTCACAACAAGCTCTGTATCAATATTTATTGATTGGGAATTTTAAATAGTTTATTCGAGATGTTATTCTATTATTATAGCCTTAGCTCAATTTTGTTTAGTTAAAAAATATTTATACCTTTGTAAGAATCAATTTATTCTATTTTTCAGAAAATAAAGTCATGTAATTGTTCAGTATAGAATAGATACTGGAATTCTTTCCTTTTATTACCCCTTCTTGAGTCTTACCTCACGGGCTATATTTATTATACATTTTATTAACTAAAACAATTGCATTATATTTTCACAAAGATATGATTCTGTATGTCTTTTCATTTTTATAGAACTATATGTAAAAACTACTTATCTATCATATATATTGAACTGAAATCTAAAACAAATGACCGTTGGGCTCACAATAAAAAACGAGAAATGTCAGCTTGAGATGAAGCCCGTTAATAAGAGAATGACTCTTCCGGCTGAATAAAACTAGAAATTATGGAAAAAATTTGGAAATTAACACAAGATAAAAGTTGGAATACCCTTGAAAAAAAATTTGATTGGGTAGAGGATATGAAAGAAGTTCCGCAACATAAGATACATCATAAAGAAGGTAACGTAGCAACTCATACACAGATGGTCTTAGATGAATTGACGAAATCGGAAGAATACAAATCCCTATCGGAACAGGATCAAGAAATACTTTGGGTAAGTGCCCTGTTGCATGATGTAGAAAAACGTTCAACATCTCTTGACGAAGGTTTTGGCAAGGTATCAGCAAATGGACATGCTCGGAGAGGAGAATATACAGCACGTACAGTCTTATTTCGAGACGTCCCTACACCGTTTCATATCCGTGAAAAAATTGCATCCTTTGTACGTTACCATGGTCTGCCTCTTTGGCTATTAGAAAAGGTAGAACCTGCAAAAAAGATCCATGAAGTGTCTTTAAGGATAAGCACTTCGCAATTAAAAACGCTAGCCCAGGCTGATGCCAAAGGTAGAATATGTAATAACTTACCACAATTACTTGAATCTCTTGAGCTTTTTGAACTGTTTTGTAAAGAGCAGGAATGTTGGGGAAAAGCATTAGAGTTTGAAAATCCGAATGCACGATTTCAATATTTCGACTCGATAGACGGATATATCGGCTATGTTCCGTTTGATAACTTCAAAAGTGAAGTTACGATACTTTCAGGTCTACCAGGTATGGGAAAAGATCACTATATACAATCTTTAAATACAGACATTCCAGTTATAAGCCTCGATGCTATTCGCAAAAAGTATAAATTAAGTCCAACAGATAGATCTGCTACCGGAAAAGTAGTTCAAGAAGCAAAAGAACAAGCTCGCGTATATCTTCGAAAAGGACAAAATTTCATCTGGAATGCAACTAATATTACACGGCTAATGCGTCAACAATTAGTAGATCTTTTTACTTTATATGATGCAAAAGTCAGAATAGTATATTTAGAAAAGCCTTACGCCCAATGGCGTGCTCAAAATCTAAATAGAGAGGATGTTTTACCTGAAAAAGTATTGGATAAAATGCTACAAAAACTAGAAATTCCGCAATTGGTAGAAGCTCATGAAGTAGAATATATTGTAGAATAGTAAATTCGATGATTAAAATACTTTAAAGACTAAATAAAGAAAAATAAAATATAGGTATAGAATATCTATACCTATATTTTATTCTGATTATCTCGAAAATAAGAGATAATGAAATTTATACTTTTCACAAGCTAAGACTGGTGATATATCCGACAGTATCAAAAAAAAGTAATAACCTTAGTTTCCAAAAGTAAAGCTTCCACGGAGAAGTCCAACCAAATCATCTTTATTACCCTGTCTATGTATATAGTGCAATGCGGGTTGAATCGAAATATGTGAAGTGATTATATATTTATATGACATTTCCAAAGCTGTTTCTACTCCTTGTGACGTATTTGCTCTGAAAGCATTTAATCCTAGAGTATCCCGTCCTTTTCTTCCGAATAAATTATTCATAACAACTCCCACCCCATAGTATAAATAACATTCGTTGCTTTTCCGTGGGGCATATCCTAACTGAGCGACAATACCTAGATCTTGTTTATCTGTTTGCAGTATAGATTGTTCGGCCAACATATACAATGAATATCTTAAAGACTTTTCGGGGAGTTTATCCAAAACCACCCCTGCTGCATAAAACCCATCTAAAGGCATATATGCAAATTGAGTGATATTGACGAATCCATATTTCTGTGGATTAAATTTAAAGTTAAAAATCAATGCTTTATTTACATTATCTAAATTATTATAATATGAATTTTTGACATTAATAACTCCTTTCGTATATTCTGTATGCAATCCGATAGCTCCAAGTGGATAGTTTGGTACACTATAGTTGATAGAGATGGTGGGAAAGATTCCTGCCGAACTATTTGTAAAGAAAGAAGAATACGGACTATTAAAATAATCTAAGTTCATATTTCGTATCCCTGCAAACAAACTAAAGTCCCCGAAGGTTTGCTGATAACCAAATTTTGAGCAAACAAGCCAAAAGTTATCTTCTTCTATATTGGAAAAGGTTAAAAAATCATTTGCTATATTGTGAGAAAATGTTCTTCCTACCGACCAAAATGCAATATCAAACGATCCGTTTTTCCACCATTTATCTGTTCTAAGGGAAGCCTCCATGCTCAATAAATTCACATATTTCACATCTTTTTCGCGGGCATCTGTTATATTGTATTGTAGTTCTCCTACATTGTTTACTTCATACTTTAGTATTTGATCTTGTCCCCAAATTGAGATAAAATAGTACAAAGACATACATATAATAAAAATTCTCTTCATTGTGCAGCTTTTAAATATTCTCATATTCAGGGTGCGAAGATATATCCTTCAGACTAAACAACAGCCCAATAAACATATAAAAAATTAATATTATTCTTAATAGAGGCGAATAGTATTAATAATAAATAAAGAGCGAGAATATAAAATCACTCCTTTATTTTAACAAATACCAAACGCGAATGTCCCTTTTCGCTCTTGCGTTCATCCATTTCAAAATGCTTACTTTGAGCTTTAACTAAAGCTGCAAGTTTTGAAAAGCCGTAATTGCGTGAATCAAAATCAGGACGCTTCTTTATAACGAGATTCCCCATATCACCCAAGTAAGCCCACCCATCATCATCGGCAAGGTCTCTAATGGTACTCTTTAATAGATTTATCAACTTTTTATTTACAGGTTCAACAGTCTTTTCCTGTTGTTTCTTAACTGTAGACGCAGGAGACTCCGTTTCGTTATTATCATCTGAATCTCGTATAATCTCTATATAAATAAACTTATCACAAGCTACAATAAATGGACTAGGCGTTTTCTTTTCTCCAATACCTATTACTTGCATACCGGACTCTCTCAGCCTCACGGCTAAACGCGTAAAATCACTATCGCTGGATACCAGACAGAAACCATCAACCCGACCGCCATGCAAAATATCCATAGCATCGATAATCATTGCCGAATCGGTAGCATTCTTACCTGTTGTATAACTATATTGCTGTATTGGAGTTATTGCATGCTCCAACAAAGGTTGCTTCCACCCCGAAACGCTAGGCTTTGTCCAGTCCCCATAAATTCTTTTGATAGTTGGCACACCTATTTTAGCAATTTCATCAAGCATGCCCTTTATATTCGAGTAAGGCACATTATCGGCATCGATAAGTACAGCCAAGTTTAAATCTCTCTTTTCTATCATATATTTTAATTTAGCTTTCGAAGTATAGCGTATCTGTATATTGATAGTTCAAATTTATAAAACTTATCTTACTAACGAGCCCAATTTTAGCATAATATTCTTAACATACTGTTTTCTTTAAAACAAATAAAACAATCACAAAGAATCCTTAAATGGAGCTAGTAGTTCCAACATATCATTATGAAGCAATGAATTGGATGCCAATATATCATGCCCTTTCCTGAATAAAGAACTACCGGTAAAACTTGTAACAGCCCCTCCGGCTTGAAGCACAATTAATGCCCCTGCCATAAAATCCCACGGTTTAATATATGCTTCAGCCCACGCATCGAACCTCCCTGCGGCAACGTAACACATCGACATAGCAGCTGAACCATTTATCCGCACACTCGAAACCTTCCCATACAATGAATCCATCAAATGATTAACAACCGGTTTGTAATCCCCTGCATTATAAGGAAGGTCTAAGCCGATAAAAGCTTGACTCATATTGTCCGTATCAGAAACGTGTATTTGGGTCTCATTCAGGAAAGAGTTACCACCTTTCCAAGCATAGAAGCATTCATCTCTACAGACTTCGTAAACCACACCTAACAATATTTCGGTATCAGTAGTCAGAGCTATGCTCACGCAGTAAGGGGCGTTGTCTTGTATATAATTGGTAGTACCGTCCAAAGGATCGATAACCCAATAATAATCTTTCTTCTCAAACGCAACAGTATCTTCTTCCGTAATAAACCCCGCTTGAGGCAGAAGCTGTGACAATCTGGCAACTAATAGCTTTTCTGTTTCCTTGTCAACATACGAAACATAATCATGAGCATTCTTCTCCTCTACCCTATCCTTACGAAAGGTTTTCCTTTCTTGTGCTAAAAAGTGTCCTCCTCCTTTAGCTATTTTACAGACTTCTGATGTAAGAAATTCTAAATTCATAATCTAACCCTTAATTATAGGAGCAATAATATAATTAACATCTAAAGCTAATAAATTAAAAAGGCCATCTCAAATCTAATATGAGACAGCCTCCGTGCAATATTGCATTATGCTTTTATTTAGCTGCTTCAATTGACTGTTTACGAAACTCTTTTAGAGCTTTTTCTATGTCAAGTGAAATTTTTCTAGCACGTTGGCCAGCTGCTTTATTACCGTTTTCGATTTGTGAAGCTGCGTCTTTAGAGAATGCGGCAAAATCTTGATTTAATTTTTCTACTAAATTTTTCATTTGTTTTTCTATTTAAAAAGTTCAGACAAAGATAATCTGATTTTAATAACAATTATAACGAACCAGAGTTTAAAAATAGGCTTAAAAACATAATTTTCTTGTTATTTTATGCCGTTTTCATTGATAGTTGCACTCTTTTTCGAGATGTGTCAACAGACAATACCCTGACTTCCACATGTTGATGTAACGAAACAACCTCTGTCGGATCGGAAACAAAGCGGTCAGCCAGTTCTGAGACATGAACCAAACCATTTTCTTTTATACCCACATCCACAAAGCACCCGAAGTTTGTAATATTAGTCACAATACCCGGTAATGTCATCCCCTCTCTGAGATCCTCTATCGTTTTTATATTCGGATCAAACTCAAAAACCTTAATACCCTTACGAGGATCACGTCCGGGCTTATCCAGTTCGTCTATTATATCATTTAAAGTTGGTAAACCAACTTTATCCGATACATATTTTTCAAGCTTAAGAGACTTTTTCAAGTCCTTATTATCGATCAAATCTTTTACCGTACACTTAAGATCCTTAGCCATATTCTCTACTACATGGTAGCTTTCAGGATGTACAGCAGAGTTATCTAAAGGGTTTTCTGCTCCCGCTATTCTCAAAAATCCGGCACACTGCTCAAAAGCCTTTTCACCCATACGAGGCACTTTCATCAGTTCTTTACGAGATCGGAACGCTCCATTAGAAGCACGATAGTCTACAATATTTTGAGCCAAAGCAGGTCCCAAACCGGAGACATAAGTCAAAAGATGCTTACTCGCAGTATTTACGTTTACTCCAACAAGGTTTACACAACTTTCTACGGTAAGATCCAATGATTTTTTCAACTTAGTTTGATCCACATCATGTTGATATTGACCTACTCCAATCGACTTCGGGTCTATTTTTACAAGTTCGGCCAATGGGTCCATCAATCGGCGACCAATCGACACTGCACCTCTTACTGTAACATCATAGTCTGGAAATTCTTCTCTCGCAACCTTTGACGCAGAGTAAATAGATGCTCCGTTCTCACTGACGACAAACACCTGCACTTCTTTCTCATAGCGAAGATTTGTAATAAAATATTCTGTCTCACGGCTTGCTGTTCCGTTTCCTATGGCAATAGCATCTATATTATAAGTCGTTACTAATTTCACCACCTTACTCCCTGCTTTAGACATCTCTTTCTGAGGAGGATGTGGATATATAGTTTCATTGTGAAGCAAATTTCCCTCAGCATCAAGACACACTAATTTGCAGCCTGTACGATATCCAGGATCGATACCCAATACTCTCTTTTCTCCTAGTGGAGCAGCAAGCAGTAATTGGCGCAGATTTTCGGTAAATACATGTATCGAGTCTTCATCTGCTTTCTCTTTCGACAAGGCACCAAATTCTGTTTCTATGGAAGGCTTCAAGAGGCGTTTATAACCATCTTCGATTGCGTCAGCAACATAGTTCGTTGCTTCGTTATCGTTATCTCCTTTCAGAAAGCGTTTGTCTAACCTTTCTAAGGCGGCATCCTCGTCGGGTGCAATATTTATCCTCAGAAAACCTTCCGATTCACCTCTACGTATAGCTAATATCCTATGAGAAGGAACTTTATTCAGTTTTTCTGAAAAATCGAAATAATCTCGATATTTATCCCCTTCTTCTTCTTTTCCTTTTACAACTTTTGATGTTAAAACCGCCTCACGCTGAAAAAGGTTGCGAATAGAATTACGGGCATATTCATCCTCATTTATCTGTTCGGCAATTATATCACATGCTCCGGCAATAGCTTCTTTTACATCCTTGACATCCCCTTTAACAAAAGCCTGAGCCTTAGACTGCACATCAATCCTTTGCTGAAGCATAATAATATTAGCTAAAGGCTCCAAACCCTTCTTCCTTGCTATTTCAGCTCGTGTTTGGCGTTTTGGCTTATATGGCAAATAAATATCTTCAAGTTCCGATGAGTTCCAACATTTCTCTATGCGATTTTTCAGTTCAGGTGTTAACTTTTCCTGCTCTTCTATCGACTTTAAGATTGTTTCCCTACGTTTTACGAGCTCATTTAGTTTATCATTCTGCTCTTTTATTGCAGTTATCTGAACTTCGTCAAGACCTCCGGTTACCTCCTTACGATAACGACTGATGAAAGGAATTGTAGCACCCGATTCGAGTAAATCTACAGTTTTCGATACCTGAGACTCCTTAATATTTAAGGTCGAAGCAATTATACTTTTAATTGACATAGTTTTCTTTATTTCAATATACTTTATTCTTCAGCTTTTTGTTAAAAAGTAACAAAAGTAACACCTTTCTACTCATTTTTATTTGTCACCTTTCTATAATACGATCTCAATTTTAACAATACAAATATAAAATATAAAGCGATTAAATAAAAAATGAATCATAAGTTAAGCTGAATAAAAATAATACGTTAAATATAGCTCCTTATGAGTTGGTATAAGAAGCAATCCGTATTATTATAAGATAATTATCCATAAGAATAAAAACATAAAAGCCCGCTAAATAATTCAGCAGGCTTTTATAATATATTTTATATCCAGTATTATTATTCTACAGGAATATTTGTGTTTACATTTTTGCTACCGATAGCAGCATAATATAATAGATAAGCCAATCCAACAAATACTACCCAGTAACTTGCCATATAACCAACGCTATCAGCTAGGAAGTTTTGAAGAAGTGGTAAGATACCTCCACCACAAACTAATGTCATAAATATACCCGATGCTGTTGTTACATATTTACCTAGTCCTTCTACTGCAAGATTAAAGATACCACCCCACATTACAGAAGTACAAAGTCCACACAATACCAAGAACATTGCATTGATAGGCACTTCCATCATACCGAATGAAAGACTACCGTTAATGCTTTGGAATACCGGCATTGACACTTTTGTAGTTATAGGAAGGAAAATCGCTAATAAGACTAATACAAGACCTAAACCTGCTGCAACAGTAAGCATTGACTTACTTGATACTTTACCACCAATAGAAGCTCCGAAGAAACGTCCGATTAGCATCAAGAACCAATATGTACCCGTTACAAAACCTGCTGATGTTGCATCCAAACCTGCAATCGATTTATCTGCAAGAAATAAGTTCAATGTTCCTGGAATACCAACTTCAACACCAACATATACAAAGATACCTATCGCACCTAATACAAAGTGACGGAAAGATAATGCACTGTATTTGTCTTTTACGTTGTCAATTGCTTTCTTCACTTCCATATGAGGTTCCGGAATCTGAACCAATGCCAAAATAATAAAAGCGAAAGCAAAAACACCCATAGCAATATACATAACAGGGTATACATCTTTAATGTTAGCCTTTGTCACGTCAGCAACGAAAACACCCACTAAAACAGGAACTAATGTACCACACAATGAGTTGAAAGTACCTCCTGTTTGTATCAATGCACCACCTTTGTTACCACCTCCACCAAGAGTGTTCAACATAGGGTTTACTACTGTATTTAACATACACATAGAGAAACCTGCAACAAATGCACCAATTAGGTATATAGCAAAGCTACCGGCTCCTCCTGATAAGTATTGAATACCAATACCAACGAAACCAACAACGATAGCGATAAGTGCTGTTTTCTTGTATCCGATTTTCTTCAACAAGATACCAGCAGGAATACCCATAAATGCATACGCTATAAAGTTAGCAAGCACACCTAGCATACCTTCGGCGTTACTAGCTCCAAATTGGTTTTTCAAAACAACACCCATCGGCGCTGCTAGATTTGTTACGAATGAGACCATCCCAAAAAGCAGGATCATCACAATGATGGGTAACAAGTAATTTTTTTTCTCCGTACTACTCATGATTAAGTTTTTACATTTAGTTAGATTGTTTTATTTTTATAGTTTTAGTCAAATTTCATTCTTCTTTAGGTCGATCTTCTGCACTTAACTCTGAGAATTCAAAGAGTAATTAAACTAAACAAAACTCAATTACCCTTTGATTCTCATTTGGATATGGTTAGTATCCAAAAACTCATGGTCGTTTAGGTTAAGTGAAGATTGTTATTGTATAAAATCGATGTAAAAATACTTATCTCTTTTCAGCTGTCATCCATAAAAAAACGTGTTGTACAACATGTATTTTTAGATCAAAATATCATTTCTTTTTATATCATATTGCCGACAAGTTCCTGTTTATTTATGTCTTTTTGTATCCAACGCCAAAACGACTTAAGAATGACTAACAGATTATCAAACCATTAACTTTAGCCCAACCGCTAATTATAACAAAAAAATATACAAATGACATAAAAACTTACTCTTTGAGAATTCTTATAAAAACAGGAATAATAGTAAAATATCTTAATTCCTGCTTTTATAGGATTAACAATATTTAATATTGCTATTTTTGTGCTCTAACTAAGAACTGAACAGTAGAAAAGAAGAATTGTTATAGCTTATAAATAAATATTATGGAATCGATTCGCAATTTGTATAAAATCGGACATGGCCCGTCGAGTAGCCATACAATGGCTCCACAAAAAGCAGCTTTGATATTTAAAGAAGAAAATAAGGACGCCACATCGTTCCGAGTTACATTATACGGAAGCCTTGCAGCTACAGGAAAAGGTCATATGACGGATGTAGCTATCACAAACACCTTACTACCCTACCCTACAGAAATTATATGGCAGCCTGAGATTGTTTTGCCATACCATACCAACGGTATGAAATTCGAAGCTATAGCAGCAGGTCAACCCGTAAAAGAATGGATTGTATACAGCATTGGCGGAGGTGACCTCTCCGATGGGAATAGCAAAGTAAATAAGGAAAAATTGTACGACAAAAATACAATGAAGCAAATTCTGCAATGGTGCCACGAAACAGGCAAAACATTTTGGGAATATGTAGAAGATACCGAAGGCAAAGAAATATATAATTATCTTCTGGAAGTATGGAGAACAATGGAAGCTGCAATACACAGAGGTATCGACGCAGAAGGATTGCTTCCCGGAGGATTGGGATTGCAACGAAAAGCCTCGATGTATAGCATAAAAGCTAAGGGATATCAAGGCTCAATGAAAAGCAGGGCACTGATATACTCTTATGCACTTGCTGTGTCGGAAGAAAATGCAAGTGGCAATGTAATTGTTACGGCACCTACATGTGGATCAAGCGGAACTCTTCCGTCGGTATTATATCATCTAAAAATAAACCACGATTTCAGTGATCAAAAAATAGTAAGAGCCCTTGCTACAGCTGCACTTATAGGCAATATAGTGAAGACAAATGCATCAGTATCGGGCGCAGAAGTCGGCTGTCAGGGAGAAGTTGGGGTAGCATGTGCAATGGCAGCAGGTGCGGCTTGCCAACTATTCGGAGGCTCACCTCAGCAAATAGAGTATGCTGCCGAAATGGGATTGGAACACCATTTGGGACTCACTTGCGACCCCGTGTGCGGATTGGTACAAGTCCCATGTATTGAACGAAACGCTTTTGCTGCTGCCAGAGCCCTCGATTCTTGTTCGTTCGCAATGTTATCAGATGGAAAACACCTTATTAATTTTGATAAAGTTGTTCGTACGATGCAACAAACCGGACATGATTTACCGAGCCTCTATAAAGAGACATCAATGGGGGGGCTAGCAATAAACCTTGATTAGTAAAAAGAATTAAGCAGAGAGGCAATATTTGTCTTTTTTGAATATTATTTTATTTTAATATACATGTATATTTCATTACTTTTGTAAATGAAATCAATTTACAAATAACCATATCACTATGACATCAATCGATTTACTTAACCGTGCGGCAGACAATATTCGTATACTGTCGGCTTCAATGGTTGAAAAAGCGAAGTCAGGTC
>NZ_DAOKYH010000017.1:0-72219 GCF_035323175.1 Dysgonomonas sp.
GCTGTTTCTTCAAATGAATCTTTACTGAAGAAAATTGGAGAAAAAGATGGTGTTGATACCTACTGTGTTGAAATGACAAGAAAGATTACACCTTTTCAAGATGTAAAAGCGATATGGAACCTTTATTGTTTTCTCAAGAGAGAGAGACCTTTATTTGTGCATACCCATACGCCGAAAGCTGGTATGGTTGGCATGATAGCGGCATTGTTGGCAAAGGTTCCTAATAGACTACATACTGTAGCGGGTTTGCCACTCATGGAAACAAGGGGGCTGAAGCGAAAAGTACTGAATCTTGTAGAAAAAATAACTTATAAATGTTCTACAATAATATATCCTAATTCCAAAGGTTTAAGAGAAATTATAATAAAAGAGAAGTTGTGTCCTGAAAAAAAAATAAGAATAATAGGAAATGGTAGTTCGAACGGAATAAATACATCCTATTTTGATCCCATTAATATTTCTACTCTGGAAAGAGCCGATTTAAAAGAGTCTTTGAATATCGATAGTGATGACTTCGTATTTATTTTTGTTGGGCGCTTAGTTACTGATAAAGGAATAAATGAGTTGATCAGTGCTTTTGATGATATATCACATCGTAATAGAAAAGTGAAGCTCTTACTTGTTGGTAACAGAGAGTCCGAACTCGATCCATTGAAAAAAGAAACTCTGGAGATAATTTCTAAAAACTCCAATATTATAGAGGTTGGTTACCAACCTGATGTAAGACCATATTTTGCTATTTCTGATGTACTAGTATTTCCTAGTTATAGAGAAGGGTTTCCGAACGTAGTTATGCAAGCCGGAGCGATGGGGTTAGCGTCTATCGTTACTGATATAAATGGCTGTAATGAGATTATAATCAATGATACAAATGGAGTTATTGTTCTTCCTAAAAACTCATTTGAATTGCAACGTAGAATGGAATTGTATTTAAATAATAATGCATTACTTGCAAAACATAGGTCTAATTCACGAAAAATGATTGTGTCTCGATATGAACAGGAAATTATTTGGAAAACTTTATTATCAGAATATAAATCTTTAGAATAATGTATCGCAACTTGTTTAAACGCATTTTAGATTTTGTATGTTCACTAATAGGCTTCATAATTCTATTGCCAATATTTCTATTTCTGACAATATTTCTGACAATAGCAAATAATGGGAAACCTTTTTTCTTTCAACAACGCCCCGGTAAGAACAATAAGATATTTGAAGTTGTTAAGTTTAGAACAATGAATGATAAAAAAGATGCGCAAGGAAATCTTCTGTCAGATAAAGACAGATTAACGTCTCTTGGCAGATTTATTAGAAAAACTTCATTGGATGAAATTCCTCAATTAATAAATGTAATAAAAGGAGATATGAGTTTAGTTGGTCCTCGTCCTTTACTTCTCGAATATCTTCGTTTATATAATGAAAAGCAGATTCGCAGACATGATGTTCGTCCCGGAATAACAGGATGGGCACAAATCAATGGTCGAAATGCTATTTCGTGGAAAGATAAATTTGAATTAGATGTATGGTATGTAGATAATATATCTATATCTTTGGATATAAGGATACTACTCCAGACTATATTAAAAGTGTTTAAATCGGAAGGTATAAGTTCAGACACTAGTCTTACCATGGAAAAATTTGAAGGGAACAAATAGGATGAACAAAGTGTATTTATATGGTGCAGGAGGGCATGCTAAAGTAATATTAGATATTCTTCAGTTAAACAATATCGTTGTTGAAAAAATATTTGATGATGATATAACCATAAAAGACTTTATGGGAATTCCTGTATCAAGAGAGAGCGGATCACCTCTGATTGTAAGTATAGGAGATAACATGATTCGAAAAAAAATTGTTTCTACCTTCTCTAACATTAGATATGAAAGAGCAATATCACAAAAAGCAATAATATCTGAATCTGCTTTGGTAGAAGAAGGTACGGTGGTAATGCAAGGCTCAATTATACAATCTTGTGCTCGTATCGGCAAGCATGTAATAATAAATACTGCATCAACTATAGATCATGACTGTATTATTCACGACTTCGTACACATTGCACCTGGCTCAAATCTATGTGGAGAAGTTGAAGTAGGGGAAGGAACTTTGATTGGTGCAGGATCTACAATTATACAAGGAGTTAAAATAGGAAAATGGTGCAAAATTGGAGCGGGATCAGTAGTTACTCGAAATATTCCGGATAATGTAGTCGCTATAGGAGCTCCTTGCAAAGTAACAAAACTTTTATAAAATGATGAATACTAATGAACGTATCTGGCTCTCTAGCACATATGGGAGGGCACGAACAGCAGTTTGTTCAAGAAGCTTTTGATACCAATTGGGTAGTGCCCATGGGTCCAAATGTGGATGCTTTTGAAACGGAATTAGCCGCATTCCTTAAGAGCAATGTATATGTCGCTGCGTTAAGTGCAGGAACAGCTTCTTTACATTTAGCTTTGATTATTTTAGGTGTAAAACAAGGAGATGAAGTCCTTTGTCAAAGCTTTACTTTTTCGGCATCAGCCAATCCTATAGTCTATCAAGGTGCAACTCCTGTCTTTATTGACAGTGAGAAAGATACGTGGAATATGTCTCCGGAACATTTAGAAAGAGCTATAAAGGATAGGATATCTAAAGGCAAAAAACCTAAAGCAATTATACCCGTGCATCTCTACGGTATGCCCGCAAAGATAGAAGAGATACAAAGTATTTCCGCAAAATATGAAATACCGATCATTGAAGATGCCGCAGAAGCATTAGGATCGAGATATAAAAACCAGCATTGTGGAACTTTTGGTGAAATGGCTGTACTCTCCTTTAATGGGAATAAAATAATTACGACATCCGGAGGTGGTGCACTTGTCGCCCATAATGAGGAATATATAAAAACGGCACGATTCCTGGCAACTCAGGCTAGAGATGCTGCGCCACATTATCAACATTCACATATCGGATATAATTACCGAATGAGCAATGTCGTAGCCGGAATTGGTAGAGGGCAAATGCTTGTTTTAGAAGATAGAATCAAACAAAGACGAACAAATAATGAGTTTTATCGTAAAGGTTTACAAAAAGTTGAAGGAATAAGTTTCCAAACAGAGCCTTCATCTGATTATTTTTCTAATTATTGGCTGACATCTATACTTGTTAATCCTTTAAAAACAGGAGGGAAAACGAGAGAAGATATATATGATGTATTAAACGAAAATAATATAGAATCCAGACCTTTATGGAAGCCAATGCATATGCAACCAATATTTAGCGGTTGCCCATATTATGGAGACGGAACATCTGAACGATTATTTAGAGATGGGTTATGTCTTCCGTCTGGGACTAGTTTAAGTTTTGATGATATAGATAGAGTAATAAAAGCTATAGAGAGTATGTTCTAAACTCAGAAGAATAAAAATGATAAACAACACTACACGAAAAATATATAAGAGATTCTTAGAGAATCGTCTGCTGAGCAGATGGTTCGTCTTGTTGATAGATTTGGCAATAGTCACTTTTGCGACTATCATATCATATATTCTAACACTTCAGATATACAAAAATATTCATATAGTATATCATCCGGTATTCTTCGAATATCTGGCTATAACCGTATTATTTAATGCAGTCTGTTTTAGTATATTTAAAACATATAAAGGAATTGTCCGTTATTCTACAATTCATGAATTTCAAAAGATACTTACATCCTTGTTATTTGCTGATTTACTTATATTTCTTACATTATATAAAGTTATAGGTCCATCAGGAAGCGTTGCTGTCGCATATTGTAGTACCCTCTTTTTAGTTTCATTGGTTTGTTTGTACGGGTTTCGCCTAGTTGTCGTTTATACTTATCAGACATTAACCCGACGGTTTGGGAATAATCCTTCTATACCTGTATTTGTGTGGGGGTTAAATGAAGATAATATTGTTCTTGCACAACTGTTGAGTACAGGAAACAATAGATTCAGGATTATAGGCTTTCTTACAACAGAGCCTGATTCAAAGTTAAAGAAACTCACAAACGTACCGGTTCTTACTATTCAGAAGCCCGAAGATTTCGTAAAATACAAAATAAAAGATATATTGTTTACCAAAGAAGATGAACTAAAGAATGAGGCTAATTATGTTGAAAAACTATTAAGCTTAAATATTCGCATCTATATAAGTAAACAAATGAATATAGACAGTTTATCTCAACTGTCTGATATTAGTCGAAGTATTCGTCCTGTTCAGATTGAAGATTTGCTTGGACGTCCCGAAATAAATATCAGCTTGAATGTTATAGCTGAGAATGTTCAAGGTAAAAATATTTTGGTGACAGGTGCTGCAGGTTCAATTGGAAGTGAAATCGTCAAACAGCTAGCTCAATTTTCTCCTGCTTCTATTATTTGCCTCGATCAGGCTGAAACGCCATTGAATGATTTGGATATTGAATTAAAGAAGTTGTATCCTTGCTTAAACTATACTACCATTATCGGAGATGTTCGCAATCATACAATTATCAATTTTGTGTTTGATAAATATAAACCTAATATCGTTTATCATGCCGCTGCTTATAAGCATGTCCCTATGATGGAAAGATATCCATGTGAAGCTATAATTACCAACGTATTAGGTACAAAGGTATTAGTCGATTTAGCAATTGAGTATGATGTTGAGATGTTTATTATGGTTTCAACAGACAAGGCTGTAAACCCTACAAATATTATGGGGGCAACTAAACGCATCGCAGAAATATACGTTCAGTCTTGTGCTGCTGATCAGAAGAAAAATAAGTCTCATACTAAATTTGTGACAACACGCTTTGGTAATGTATTAGGAAGTAATGGCTCTGTTATTCCATTATTCAGAAGGCAGATAGAGAAGGGTGGTCCGATAACTGTAACAGATCCAGAGATCACTCGTTATTTTATGACCATTCCGGAGGCATGCCGTTTGGTTTTGGAAGCTTCTGTCATCGGTAAGTCCGGTTATATTTATGTGTTTGATATGGGACAGCCTGTGAGGATCTATGATTTAGCAAAAAAAATGATAGAGTTGGCCGGTTTAGTTCCGGAAAGAGATATCGAAATTCAATTTTCAGGATTAAGGCCCGGAGAGAAGCTGTATGAAGAGTTATTGAATGACTCTGAAATAACAGAACAGACTTCACACAAAAAGATTATGATGGCTAAAGTAAGGGAATACCATTTTCAGGATATCTTACCTCAAATAGAGCAGTTAATTTTAGTCGCCCAGACAAATGATAAATACAAACTCGTACGACAGATGAAAGTCCTTGTACCGGAGTTTATTAGCAATAATTCAGAATTTGAACAACTTGATCAAAATAATATAGATACCACTAGCAATTCTCAAATTTGGGTATAAAAGAAATACCTGTATTTATTTTTACAAAACAGACAACAGAATACGACAGATGCTCATTTTATTTACTCCGAATATGAAATTACTTGCCCACTAATTTGCATAAGGGATATTTCACATAATTTTGTATTATATTCAGCTTGAACAAGTCTTTCTTCGGCTTCTAATAGACTGTTTTGTGCCTCTCGTAATTCTATACCTGACAGGTCTCCAAGTTTGTATCGTTCGATGGCTATTTCATGGTTTTCTTTTGCTGTCTGTACATTTTCTTTTTCAAGATTTGTCAGATCTATATTATTTCTATAAGCCATCCACATATTCGAAAAATCGGCTTTTAGAGAGAGTATAGTTTGCTCGTATTGGAGTTCTTTATTTTCAACTTCTATACGGGCATTCTTTTGTTTTCTTTTTCTATTGAAGCCATCAAACAGGTTGAAACCTAGAGTTAATCCATAGGTTAAGCCCAAATTGTTTTGATTATCTATAGTCCCCGTATTGTAAATGTTTTTTGTATAACCATAGCCTGCATTAAGTTTCAAATACGGATAGTTCTCACTCTGAACTGTTTTTAAATCAAGCAAACTAAGATTCTTATTTTTATTTGATAACAAAAGGAAAGTATTCGAAGATAGCGTTTTTTGCCAAACATCTTCTTTATTTATAAACTGATTGAATTCAATTATAGAGTCCGTGGTTACAATGAGTTGCTCGATATTGTCTGCAGCCATCATTTGGTTAAGTGATATGCGAGATGTATATAATACTTCATATTGTTTAATCAAGCGAGAGCTGTCACTGTTAAAATCTACCTTCGCTTGTTGAAGATCGAGCCGAGAGCCTGCTCCAATTTCGTATCTAGCTTCAACTATGCGTAATCTTTCTTTAGATAACTTAACGGCTGATTTCAAGTTTTTTAATCGGATATTCTGCTGGATGTAATTGTAATATTCTGAAGTTAACCCCGATACGAAGTTTTCTATCGTTAAGCGGGTATTCAGTTCCCCCATCTTTTGGAGCTCTTTTAAGCGTTGATGATTCGTTTGGATATTGAAACCATCAAAAATAGTCCAATTCAAGTTGACGCCTGCATTCAATAATTGGTTGTGAATGCCGTTATTCTTATTTTTCTCTCCATTTGTCAAATTCTGTGTTGTATTGTTTACCGAACCCGAATAACCCGTTGTGAGATCTACAGACGGAAGGTATCCTGCATTTCCCACTGTGAGATTGTTGTCCGATATTTCCTGATTATTACGCATAATACGAATATCATAGTTCTTTTGCAATCCCGTTTCGATACATCTTCTCAAATCGAATACAACCTGAGAATTACATATGCTTGGTGCAGCTATTGCTAGAATGATAATTAATATATATTTTTTCATCATCAAAATTCTTCTTAGTCAAAAGGTGACAAAAGTAACAGCCTTTATCTCTTTTTTATTTGTTACCTTTTGTTATGGTATATAGTTGTTATATTATAGATAAATTCATATTTACTAAATCCTATCTTTCTTCTTACTTCTGTCGGTAGATATATATAAATACATAGCGGGTACAATGAATATCGTTAATAGAGTAGAAATCATCATTCCTCCAATTACAGCCACCCCCATAGCCATACGTCCATTGGCTCCTTCGGCACTGGCAAATATTAAGGGTAACAATCCCAACACCGTAGAGAAGCTCGTCATAAGGATTGGTCGCAAACGTTGTACTGCAGCTCCCTGTATGGCTTCAAGTTTACTCATTCCTGCTTCTTGACGCTGATTTGCAAACTCCACAATAAGAATACCATTTTTAGCGACCAGCCCGATAAGCATAATAATTCCTATCTGGCTGAATATATTCATCGTTATATCTTTGATATACATAAACAAAAGAGCTCCGGCAATTGCAAGGGGTACTGTAAGCATAATAACAAACGGGTCTTTGAAACTTTCGAACTGTGCGGCAAGGATCAAAAAGATCAGTAATATAGCAAGTATAAATGCAAACATCAAACTGGAAGAGCTTTCGCTAAAATCCTTCGAATCTCCCGCCAATGCTGTTCGAAATGTATCATCAAGGGTTTCTTTCGCTATGCGATCCATTTCTTCCAACCCGGCGCCGATTGTTACTCCCGGAGATAATCCTGCGGATACTGTTGCAGACTTAAATCTGTTATACCTGTATAGCTGAGGAGGGGCGACACTTTCTTCTAAGCGCACAAGATTATCCATCTGAATCATATTCCCTCCTAAGTTTTTAAGATAAATAGATTTCAGGTCGAGAGGAGTATTCCTTTGTTGGCGATTAATTTCCCCTAATATCTGATATTGTTTCCCATTCATATAAAAATAGCCCATACGTTGCCCACTTAGTGCATACTGCAACGTTTGTCCTATATCTCTGGTACTTACTCTTAGTATGGCGGCTTTATCTCTGTCTATGATAATACGGGTTTCAGGTTTCGTGAATTTGAGGTTTACATCGGCCATTTGAAACATTGGGCTCTCTTGTACTTTTCTCATAAATTGAGGGATGAATTCCTCTAACTTTTCAAGGTTGGTAGCTTGCAATACATATTGTATAGGCATACTCGATCGTCTTCCACCGAAGGTAGACTGTTGTTGCACAAATGCCCGTGCCTCTGTTTCTTTTCTTACAGCCTTTGTCAGTTCGTTGGCAATCTCCATTTGGCTTCTTTCTCTATCTTTAATATTGGGCAACATGAGGTTTATCATCCCGCCTCCCGTCCAGGCTCGCATTGTATTAATGAGACGTTCGGGTGCAACGGAATCAGCTATCACTCCAATCTTTTCTGTATAATTTCGATTAAATTCATAAGTAGAGCCTTCGGGTCCGCTGGTTCTTATTGTTATCTGTGAGCGGTCTTCCAATGGAGCCATTTCGGAAGGGATCGCACTGACTAAATAACCTATTCCTGCGAGTGTAAGGATTATGATAGGCCATATTATTATCTTATGTTTAAGGAAATGTTGCAAACCATTGTCGTAAGCTTTGGTCAACCATTGAAAGAAAGGATCTGTTTTACGGTAAAACCATCCCGCCTGATCTTTCTTCTTCAATAACTTGGTTGCAAGCATCGGTGTAAACGTAAGAGCTACAAATGCTGAAATAAGGACAGCTCCGGCAATAACAATACTAAATTCACGGAACAAACGTCCTGTCATCCCTTCAAGAAACACAATAGGGAAAAATACTGCAACCACAGAGACTGTTGTTGAGATAACGGCGAAGAATATTTCTTTAGAACCCTCTATCCCTGCTTGCTTGGGAGTCATACCTCCCTCAATTTTCAGATAGATGTTCTCTGTGACCACAATAGCATCATCGACTACCAATCCCACAGCCAGAACTACGGCCAACATGGATAAGACATTGATAGAGAATCCTGCAACATACATCACAAAGAAAGCTCCTACGAGTGATACGGGAATAACAACGCAAGGAACCAACGTCACACGCCAGTCGCGAAGGAAAAGGAATATTATGATAACGACCAATGCAAAAGCTATATATACCGTTTCTTCCACTTCTGCTATCGAAGCCCTTATAAATTTAGTATTGTCGAAGGCAACATCAATTTTGACATCTTCCGGTAAGTCTTTCTTTAGTTGTTCGAGACGAACCATCGCTTCATCAGAAATTTCAATCTGATTGGCTCCCGGTTGTGGAATAATAACAGTACTTACAGCAGGAACACCATTTCGACGCATAATGCTCTTATAGTTTTCTGTACCCAGCTCCGCTGTACCTACGTCTCTAAACCTTACAACATTATAATTGTCTTCTTTGATAATCATATTGTTGAATTCTTCGGGAGTCTGCATCAGTCCCAATGTTCGTATAGAAAGCTCTAGGTTATCGCCTTCTATGCTGCCGGAAGGCAATTCCACATTTTCTTTATCTACGGCACTTTTTACATCCATAGGAGTAATGCCATACGATGCCATTTTTACAGGATCGAGCCATAGTCGCATCGAATAGCGGTTTTGTCCCCAGATCTCTACAGCACTTACATTGGGTATGGTTTGTAAACGCTCTTTTACTGTCAACTCGGCTATTTCACTTAGCTCGAGCAAAGAACGCTTTTCGCTTTGTATACTTATTTGTATAATCGGGTTGGCATCGGCATCAGCCTTCGATACAGTAGGAGGGTCGCAGTCGCGAGGCAGATAACGTTGTGCCCGTGAGACTTTATCCCGCACATCATTTGCTGCTGTTTCGAGGTCTACAGATAATTCAAATTCCACTGTTATACGGCATGAACCCTGACTACTGCTACTTGTCAAAGACCTGATGCCCGGTATTCCATTTATATTTTGCTCTAGTGGTTCTGTGATCTGATTCTCTATAATTTCGGCATTAGCCCCGGGATAACTCACGTCTACCGAAATAATGGGGTTATCTATGTTGGGATATTCGCGCACCCCTAAATATGTATATCCGATCAATCCTAAAAGGAATATAATCAATACAAATACAGTGGCTAATACCGGGCGCTTTATACTTAATTCAGATATAGTCATCTTTTAGAGGTTTTGGATGTTTAGAAATCTACGATCTTAAATATCCGAAGCTATTATATAAATTGTTTTACTGATTGTTTTCTATAAAATTATCGATAATAACAGGCAAACCGTCACGCAATTGCATGACACCGGTTACTAAAAGAGTATCGTCAACATTTAATCCGTTTAATACCTGAACGGATGAAGCTGTACGCATACCTTTCTTTAGTACTATCTGGTGGGCTACGCCGTTCTTATATACGTATGCAATATCACGTCCCATTTCTGCTATCGTAGATAAACTAGGGATGACTAAAGTATTCTTTATCTCCTGTAATTTTATCTCAACATTAGTAGAGAGACCCGGTTTTAATCTTCCTCCGGGATTGGCATACAAAGCTCTGGCTTTTAGAGTGAGCGTTTGTCTATCGAGGTTAGACTCTACGGCATAAACTGTAGCTTGGTATTTGTTTAAATCATTATCGAATGTAAAGGTGAGAGGTGTTCCGGGCTTTACATTATTTACTTCTGATTCATTTACCGAAAACTCTATTTTTAATGGAGTTATTTTGGTTAGCCGAGATATTATTATAGAAGGTGAAGCATATGTTCCTTCACTCACTTGTCTCAAACCTATGATACCATCGAATGGAGCACGTAGCTCAGTCTGGGTTATTCTTGTTTTTACCAGTTCAATATCAGCCTTCAATTTTTCCAACTCTGTATTGACAGACTCGTAAGCTTCTTGACTTACTGCGTCTTTTGCCAATAATGCCTTTTGACGGTAAACTCTGTCTTCGGCAAGAGGTATTTGTGTTTGTAATTTCTTCAACTCAGCTTGTAGCGGTTTATCATTCACTTTGGCTAAAAGCTGTCCTTTTTTTACATTCGAACCCTCTTTAAAATGTATTTCTGTTATCATACCTGATGTTTCGAATGATAGGTCGACTTCCTCATCAGGGATCAATACACCTTTCACTCTGATGGTATTATCCAGATTACCGTATTTTAAGATCTGGGCATTAACATTCAGTATCGTACGATTGCTTGTCCCTTTATTTCCTGGTGGAGTTGGTGACGGATCGGCATTCGTTGTTAAAAGACCTTTGATCTTTGGGTAAAAAGCCATTCCGGCAATAAATAAAAGAATAACAATCAGAAGTCCTATTTTTGTTTTTTTGTTCATAGTAAATATTCTATTTTGGGCTTATAATACAGGTTTCCAAGAATACGATTTAAAATAGATGGAAAGGTTTAATTTATTGGATGTATTTTAATTTTTGTTTGCATTACTAAACAAAAATTAAACAAGACTTATTCTTCTCTCCATTTTCTTTTGTCTCATCGTTTATTGAGAATGTTTTTTAAGTTTTGTGTCGATCTATTTTGCAAATATAATATTTAAAATAGAAGTGTTACAGGATTATAAATGTCCTTAAAAAGTGATGTCTTAGAATGTCCTAAAAATAGTTATTTATTCAGATTCATTGCCTCTGCAATGGCTCAATATTCAAATGAGATAGTTATATTTGTAGAGTTTAAAAAATAACCTAAACATAAAGATACCTTATGAAGAAAGATATTTTTCATCTTAAGTCGAAACAACTAAAAGAAATAGCCCAGTCGCTCCAACACAAGGTAGAGGTTGGTCTGAGTAAAGAGAATGCCGAAATACAGTGTATTCCTACTTATATTATACCTAAAACAACCAGTGTGAATGGTAAGGCTACTGTTTTAGATTTAGGAGGAACTAACTATCGGGTTGCTGTAGTTGACTTCGTTGATGGTAAACCAACAATTCATCCTGAAAATGGATGGAAGAAGGATTTGTCTCTTATGAAAACTCCTGGTTTTACAGAAGAAGATTTGTTTAAAGAACAAGCCGATCCGATAGGAGAAATAAAGCGTGACCAAGAAACTCCAATAGGATATTGTTTTTCTTATCCGGCTGAATCTCTGCAAAATGGAGATGCCAAGCTTCTTAGATGGACAAAAGGTGTTGACATCAAAGAAATGGTAGGAAAACCCGTAGGACAACCATTGGTAGATTATCTGAATCAACGTAATGATGTTAAATTCAATGGTGTAAAAGTAATCAACGATACAGTCGCAAGCTTATTTGCCGGACTTACTGATTCTAGTTATGACGCTTATATCGGGCTGATTGTTGGAACAGGTACAAATATGGCTACTTTTATCAACGCTGATAAAATAAAGAAACTAAATCCTGATTACAAACTGAGTGGGCTGATTCCTGTAAATTTAGAGTCAGGTAACTTTAACCCTCCTCATCTCACAGCTATCGATGATAAGGTAGACGCTTGCTCTGATGCAAAGGGTGCTCAACGTTTCGAAAAAGCTGTATCGGGTATGTATTTGGGAGAAATCCTTAAATCGGTTTTCCCGTGCGATGAATTCGAACAAAGATTTGATGCTCAGAAGCTGACTAATATTATGAATTATCCTGATATTCATAAGAAAAGATATGTAGAGATTGCTCGTTCGATATACGAAAGATCAGCGAAATTAGTTGCTGCATCTATCGCCGGATTGGTTTTGGTGCTTGTATCACATGATCCATCTATCAAGAAAATAAGATTGGTAGCAGAAGGTAGCTTATTCTGGAGTGAATACCGAAAAGGCAAAAACTATAAAGATATGGTAATGTCTGAGTTACAAAAACTTCTTACAGAGTTTAATCATGGAGATGTTCATGTACATGTGGCTCAAATGGACAATGCAAATCTTATAGGTTCTGCTATAGCTGCTTTGTCGTAAACTAAAGATATAATAGCAAGTAGGGGTTTGGATGTTTCCAAATCCCTTTTTTCTTATAATCAATATCGGTTAAGTCACTTTTTATAAGTATTTTTGCCCTGCAAATAACTATTTGTCGTTTTATTTTATCTGGACTATTATATGACTATGTTAGAAAAAGCAGTTGCCGCACTCCCTATAAAAGGATATCTGAATATGGAAATACCGAAAGGTATAAATTTGGTAGAAGAGATTAATAAAATGCGAAAAGAAAAGAATGCTATCATTCTTGCGCATTATTATCAGACAGGCGATATTCAAGATATAGCCGATTTTTTGGGAGACAGTTTACAACTGGCACGTGCAGCCGAAAAAACAAATGCAGATCTGATTGTATTCTGCGGAGTGCATTTTATGGCCGAAACGGCTAAAATTTTGAATCCGACCAAAAAGGTAGTTCTTCCTGACTTATTAGCCGGTTGTTCTTTGGCCGACTCAGCGTCAGGGGAGGGGATTCGTGAAATGAAGAAGAAATATCCGAATGCCATTGTTGTGAGTTATATCAATTGTGACTCTACAGTTAAGGCTGAGAGTGATATAATTGTTACGTCATCCAATGCCGAGCACATCATAAACTCTTTGCCGGAAGATCAAGAAATTATATTTGCTCCTGATAAGAATCTGGGCAGATATATCAATCAAGTGACTGGACGAAATATGATACTTTGGGATGGCGCTTGTATTGTGCATGAAGCATTCTCTCTGGAACGGATTGCGCAGCAGATGTTAGAACATCCGAAGGCTAAACTTATAGCTCACCCCGAAGCTCAAAAACCGGTTTTACAGGTAGCTCATTATATTGGCTCTACAGCCAACTTGCTCAACTATGTGGTGAATGATAGCAGTCAGGAATTTATTGTGGCTACAGAAGAAGGTATCTTACACGAAATGAGAAAACGTGCACCACACAAAACTCTAATTCCTGCACTGACGATTGATGATAAATGCAATTGTAGCGAATGTCATTTTATGAAATTAAATACAATGGAGAAATTGTATTTGTGTATGAAGTATGAGCAGCCGGAGATATTGATGGATGAAGAAATCCGACTAAAAGCATTGAAGCCTATAAATAGAATGTTGGAATTGTCTAAGGCTATTAAATAAACAAATAACAAAAAGTGATGATTTATGAATTGTGAGCACATAGTGTTGTGTGTTTGTAATCCGTAATTTATAATTCATAACAAAGAATGATATATACTGATGTTTTGGTGATAGGTTCAGGAATATCCGGCCTGTCGTATGCTTTAAAAATAGCACAACAGAGACCCGATACTAGGATAACAATTATCACAAAATCAGACGATGAAGAGTCGAGTACCAAGTATGCACAAGGAGGGGTTGCTGTTGTAACCAATTTCGAAAAAGATAGCTTTGATAAGCATATTGAGGATACATTACGAGCGGGAGACGGATTGTGTAAACGTGAAGTGGTAGAGATCGTAGTGAAAGAAGGGCCTGAGCGTATCCGCGAAATGGTGGAGTGGGGTGCTAATTTCGATAAAGATGAGTTTCAAAGTTATGATCTGGGACGTGAAGGCGGACATACCGAAAACAGGGTAGTGCACCATAAGGATATAACCGGAGCAGAAATAGAAAGAGCATTGTTGCAAGCTGTAGAGCGACTCGAGAATGTTACTTTGCTCAACCATCATTATGTTATCGATTTACTTACTGAGCATCAAGTACCTCAATCCGAATTTGATAAATATAACCTCCACTGCTATGGAGCATACGTGTTGGATATGAAAGCCAGCCGGATCATTAAAATGACGGCAAAAATTACACTAATGGCTACCGGAGGATGTGGGCATGTATACAAAAATACGACAAATCCGACTATAGCTACAGGTGACGGTATTGGCTTGGCTCATCGTGCAAAAGCCAGAATCAGCAATATGCAATTTATACAGTTTCACCCGACTGCATTCTATAGTAATACGACTGGTCAACTACCTTTAATATCGGAGGCTGTAAGAGGCTTTGGTGCTAAATTGCGTACTGCCTCAGGAGAGCCATTTATGCATAAATACGATGATAGAGAAGAACTGGCATCACGGGATATTGTAGCACGAGCCATTGATAATGAAATGAAGCTGCGTGGAGACGATTATGTTTGTCTGGATTGCCGACACTTAGATCAACGAAAGTTTCTCGAACATTTTCCAAATATCTATAAGCAATCTAAAGATGAAGGGCTGGATATGTTCATGGATTTGATTCCTGTAGTACCGGCGAGCCATTATCTATGCGGAGGAATCGATGTCGATTCATTTGGACAAAGTACTATAAAGAATATGTTTGCTGTCGGTGAATGTTCGAATACCGGACTTCACGGTGCAAATCGTTTGGCTTCCAATTCTTTACTTGAAGCTCTCGTTTTTGCACATCGTGCAGCTATGAAAACAATAGAACGCTTGCATGAAGATAATTTTAATTATGATCATCTTCTAAAAATTCCGGAATGGAATCAGGAGGGGATGCGAGTGAACGAAGAAATGGTTTTGCTAAATTATCTTCGAAAAGAATTACAGACATTGATGAGTGATCTTGTTGGCATTGTGCGCAGCAATGCCCGTCTCAAAATGGCAAAGCAGAAAGAAGAAGAAATATACAAGTCTGTAAAAGAAATATATAAATTTTCGATATTATCGCCGCAACTTTCAGAATTAAGAAATCTGGCTAGTGTGGCTTATCTGATTATAACCCAAAGTATAGAACAAACCGAGAATAGAGGTACATTTTATAATAAAGATTTAGATATTCATGAATAGACCTTCATACGTAACTGATAGTAGATTATATCATTTTATTGATGAGGCCATCAAAGAAGATATTGGCGACGGAGATCACTCTACATTGGCCAGTGTGCCTGCTGATCTTCAACAAAGAGCACATTTGATCATAAAACATGACTGTATCTTAGCCGGAGTTGATCTGGCTCGCGAGATATTTCATTATTATGATAAAAATCTGAAAATAGAAATTCTCAAAAATGACGGGGATCAAGTAAAAGAAGGCGAGATCGCATTTATCGTATCAGGTGCGGCTCGGTCGATTCTCACAATGGAACGCTTAGTCCTAAATTGTATGCAGCGTATGAGCGGAATAGCTACATATACGCATCGGATGGTAGAGTTGCTGGCAGATACAAATACACGTATTCTGGATACCCGAAAAACGGCTCCAATGTTCCGTATGTGTGAGAAGTGGGCTGTGTATATCGGCGGTGGTCAAAATCATCGTTTCGGCCTTTTTGATATGATTATGCTAAAAGACAATCATAACGATTATGCCGGAGGAATAACCAATGCTGTAGAGGCCACACTGAAATACTTGAAAGAGAACAATAAAAATCTCCGAATAGAGGTAGAAACACGCAACCTGAAAGAAGTAGAAGAAGCTTTGGCTACAGGTGCAGTGGACGTTATTATGCTCGATAATATGTCTTTATATGAAATGAGTGCTGCTGTAAAACTAATAAACGGAAGAGTAAAGGTTGAAGCCTCGGGGGGTATTACAGAAGATATGGTGCATGATATAGCTAAGACCGGAGTTGATTATATTTCTTCGGGAGCAATTATATATTCTGCTCCAAATATTGATTTAAGCCTTAAAGCATTTTAATTTTTATCTGAATTGCCATGAAAGCAGAAGAGATTCTATCCTTACGTCTATCAAACCATCAACTTGATGGTTCATTCCTGGGCGAGGCATACGAGTTGGTTTCGTGGATGGGAGCTATTCAGGCACAAGACTATAATATGGCGAAATGGGGCATCGGTATACGTATACCCCAGATTACCGATCAGAAGATTGAAGCGGCTTTGGACAAAGGTGATATTTTGCGCCTCCATATCTTACGTCCTACGTGGCATTTCGTATCGAAGGACGATATATACTGGATGCTATATTTGAGTGTTCCCAGAGTGAAAACTGCAATGCGATCTTATGATAAGGATCTGGGACTTACCGAAGCATTTATAGCCCGTACAAATTCAATTATAGAAAAGGCACTTCAGGGAAATTCATTAACACGCCAAGAGCTGAAAGATGTAATAAATAGAGCAGGTATAGATGCTGATAATAGAACCGTTAATCATATAATGATGCATGCCGAGTTGGATGGCGTTGTATGCAATGGCGAGATGAAAGGCAAAAAACAGACGTATGCTTTGTTGCAAGAAAAAGTTCCCAAAATGACCAATCAGTTCGATAAAGATGAATGCCTCTATAAATTAGCGTTCAAATATTTCAGGAGCCATGGCCCTGCTACTTTAAAAGATTTTATTTGGTGGTCGGGACTGACTACAGCAGAAGCCAGACAAGGAATAGCTCTGATAGGTAATGATTTTATTCATGAAACAATAACTGATCAGACATATATTTTTCACAGAGACTCTAAACTAGTCAGCAGTGATAATTTGATCAATCTTTTACCTGCTTTTGATGAATTTACAGTTAGCTATAAGGATAGAAAAGAAAGTCTGCATATAGACCATCACCATAAAATAATAACAAGTCCGGGAATATTCAGACCTGCTATCAGCCTTGACGGCAAAGTTATCGGTACTTGGAAAAAGTCATCAAAAAAGAATGAAACTCTTGATACCGAATTCTTTTACGCATCAAGTAAGAAAACGCAGAATTTGGTTACTAAAGCTATCGAAGGATATAAAAAACACCTACTTTAAGTATATATCATATACACTACAAATACAACATAAAATGTAAAAGTAAGGAAGATAAAGAAGCTATTTATTCCTATCAGAACAAAAGATTTTAAATTCGATACGAATCTGTTTTCTTCAAAAAATACCCTGTTTCCTCTGAAAAAATAGAATATTACGTATAGCGTAGCAAAAGAATATAAAAGAAAATAGAATGTGGCATTTAAGTTTAACCAATCGAACAGACAGCTTAGAGTCGTTGCTATAGTTATCGTTAGTAAGGTCGTAGAAAAGAAATGTAATGTAAATACAGCACTGTCGAAATAATATTTTTTCTTTTTATTATGGAACAACCATAGCCAAAAGGCAAAGAGAGGCATATATATAAAGAGAACTTTGGGAATATTGTGAATGAAAAACTCGATAGCTTTTTCTCCTTTTTCTTTATCTTTTACATTTTCTAATATACCTGCTATAAATTGTTTTGTATTATTCCCTGTCTTTTCATCTACTCCTGATATATTAATTTTATCTTCTATCTTGCTGACTTTTTCAGGTATTTTAGCCTCATTAATGAGATTTTTTTTATTTACGTCCAGTTTTGCTATAATCGTATCTAAAGAGTCACTATTTACATTTTCGCTGATCTCTTTTTGTATTTTTTCTTTGTTAGGTGCTGATACTTCAGGAAGGAGAGGGGGGATAAAAAAGGCAATGAAACTGATGAATATATAAAGAGTAAAAGGGTTCACATACGATTTTCGTTTTCCATTCATATACTCCAATGAGAGTTTACCGGGAGAAAGAAACAGATATTTTGCTGTTCTCCAAAAAGAACTGTCGTAATGCAAAAAATCGAAGACAAAATGAGTAAATACATGATGGAAAGATTGCCTGCTTTCGCTGTTTTCTTGTCCACATTTAGGACAGTAGTGCTGTTCAACAAAAGCTCCACAATTTTGGCAAGTCTTGTTGATCCTGATTTTATGTTTACTCATAGTTCAAAAAAAAGCTATTATAGTTATTTGCTGAATCGATAGGTGATACCTAGTGTACCGTATATATTGTAGAACGTGAATTTAATAGGATTTGATCCCGAATAAAAATAAGGAAGAAGCCCCCAAGTAAAACTGCCATAAAACCCGATACGGTTATTTAAGCGATATTCACTTCCTGCTAATAGTCCAAAATCATAATCACGGGAATCGTCTCCAAAGTCGAATGTTGCACCCTCTCCGCTTATTTCTTGTTTCTGACCTACCGGAGAGTCTATTCTGATGTATCCATCATTTACATATCCGTCAAATGTGGATGAAAGGGTTTTTGCTGCATATACGCCCAGTTTCACTTGCCATTTGTCATTGAATCGGTATGTGCCATATATTGGTATGGTAAGATAAGTCATATCTACATTTGTTACATTCTTTCCTACAAAGTAACCTGTAAGCTTTTCGCTCCCTTCGGTCAGAGTAACACTTGTGTACATGTACTTCACGTGATCGGAAACTCGCATCCCTTTCCAATCGAGACTTAGTCCTGTACCTACACCCCATCGTTCGTTGAGTTTATAGACTAGATTGAATCCTAATTGAGGGTTGAATTTTGGGTTGTAACTATTAATCTCTCTTACTTCAGCCGGAATAGGCACAGGAGCAGTTGCTCCCATATTAAACCCTAGGATAAAGCTCAGATCAAATATTTTGTTATCAGAATTCTGCGCTGAAATATTATTACTTATCATTAATACTGTTGCAAGTACTAGGATGATGTTATATTTTAATCTCATCAGATATATTCTTATTTTATAGGATCAGATACTAGTTCAAGATCATCAGCAATAAGAGTACTGCCTACAGCTCCCTGATATTCGTTTCCATCTTTGCTTGATGCTAAAACAATGGTAAGACGATAATCATTCTTCGTAAAATCGAGTTCTTCTTTATATCTGAATGGTATAGAAAAATGTATAAACCCATTGTTAGCTGGCGTTTCCACTATACTTTCGTCAGTATGAGACCATTTGGCTGTTCCTACAACTCTAGGCGATGTAAGAATTGATTCCCCATCAAGAAATTCTTCGTTTGCAGGAGCTCCTTTACTTACTTTAAATATTGTAGCATACATCGACAGCGAATCTGTTCTGTTTGCTATAACTTTTCCATCTTTACCTGTAAAAATATCGCCCGGGGTATATTTGTAGTAGCCATTGAACATGATTGGTTTACCATTTTCTTTCGGATGAGCCTGTCCCAATATTAGTGACTTTAGAGGGTTAGACATATTCGCGGAAAAAGCTCCTCTAAAAAGTGATCCCGAAAAAATAGGGTAGTCTATTCCAAAAACCTTTGTGCCTTTTATTGTGCGTAGTATCGCAGCATATTTTCCCTTAACACAGTCGGTCGTTTTATCGGTAGGATAATGATCCAACTTTAATGATCCGGTGCCTACCAAAATAGATAGTCCCGAGTTTGCATTACTCCATAATAGATCACTTAAAATCGGATACGGTGCTTTTTCTGTACCCGCTGTTGTCCATTCTTCGAACGTATTTTTGAGACTAATCTTGGAGGTTACTGTTACAGTATATGTTTTTGTATACTTCCCATCTTCGGAAGTTACTGTATACATAACATTTTTTCCATTCGAAAAATCTTGAGAAGTTCCCGATTTTGGTTCGATCGTAGCACCCGCAGTAACTTCAATTATTGGTGTAAGGTGTGAGTAATCAGCATTGTCAGAAACGAAAAGCTGAACAGTATGCTCTGTTATAGCGCGAGTGATAAATACTCCATCTTCAACTTTCATATCTATAATGTCCGCCTCCATATTTAGCGGCTCATCTTTTATGCATGAAGTAATACTTAGCATACACAAGATAAATAGTGATAGATTCTTAATATTCATAAATTATTCTAAAAGAAACGATGATAAAGTTACACAATGATTTTGTGGCAGAAGTTTTTAGTTTTGTAAATTAATGCTTTTTAACGCTAAAATCTTCTGAGATAATTTATCATATTTCCTTCTGAGAATATGATATAGTTCCCGAATAGAGTCACTTCCTAGTAGTATATTTCAGTAGGAGTACTACTTAGTTCAACGTATAGGTTTTCATTTTTGACTGAAAAACGTACTTTGTTTTCCTTCGAGAGCCAACCTAATGCAAGAAGTATCAACGAATTTTTGTAATGTGTTAATTCTTCAATTTCCTGAACCGACATTTTGCCTCTTTCTGACAGATACTGCCAGATAGCTGTGGCGTTTATACGAATATCTTTTTTTAGCATGGCGAATAGTTTTAGTTTGGTTAAATAAAGCATATCTTATATGTAAATATACTAATTTTAATTGATTAACGTGACAACTAAGCCTCCTAATATTGTACCAAAACCACAATTTACCCAAGATTCAGCTGAAAGGGGATATGTTCCCCAATAACATGCAAAATAGTACCAATAGATATATGAGGCTATGAAACCGATCAACATACCTATCAGTACAATTTTGTTATGCAATATAAATTGTAATATATCTTTCATTATTGATTAAGCTAAAGAATATAGACCCGCATGACTTGTTTCAGGCAGTATAACGGATTCTTCTTGTACACTTGGAAATACCGCTTCCCTAATAGCTCTGGCAAACATATTGTTTATTTTATGTCCCGGACAATTAGCTATAACTTTTCCCTTTATAAAACGACCGACTAAGGCTAAATCACCTACAATGTCTAACAATTTATGTCTAGCCGGTTCATTTGGATAAAGCAAAGGCTTGTTCATGATATATCCTAGCTTTGTAGAATCTTTTCTTTTTGCTCCCAGCATGTCAGCTAATAGATCGAACTTTTCTTGCTCTATTGGCTTATCGTATATAACAATAGCATTATCCAAATCTCCACCTTTCACTAAGTTATTATTGAGTAGAGATTCAATTTCTTTTACAAACACAAATGTTCGTGCAGAAGCAAAATCTTTTGGAAACTCAGATAGGTCATGCATTGTTGCATCTTGCCTTTTTAGGAATGTAGAGTTGAAGGATATATGTGATTCTATACTAAAAGACTCATCCGGAATTAGTATCATTGACGATCCGGTGGCTTTATCTACAACCTTAATTTTTTTGCGTTTTATTGAAATATATTCTCTTGCTGTATTCTGTATTTCTGTACCGACTTCTTTTATTTTGCTTACATACAAAATAGAGCTTCCATCTAATATCGGGAATTCAGGTCCATCTACATCTATCAGGCAATTGTCTATTTCGCATGCGTATAATGCAGCCATAGCATGTTCTACGGTGCTCACATTAACACCATTGGCTGATACTACAGTTCCTCTTTGTGTTGCCGTAACGTTCTCTGCCAAAGCATTTATTATCGGTTTTCCCGGTATATCTACACGTCTGATCTTATATCCAAAATTTTCAGGTGCGGGGTTGAATGTGATATGTATATTTAGTCCTGTATGCAATCCTTTCCCTTGTAAGGAAAAACTGTTTTTTAAAGTACGTTGATAAACCATAATAATATTTCTTTAATTTTATATTTAGGGAATCTTGATCAGGCATGAGCCTGCAGAATATCCCCCGCCGAAGACCGAAATGCATATCAGATCTCCCCGTGCGATTTTTTTTATATTTTGTGCCAATACCAATAGGGCACCTGTTGAGCCGGTGTTGCCTAACTCTTGAATATTCGTTAATACCTTTTCTTCGGATATTGCTAGTTGTTTCGCAACATTCTTTAATATTCTCATATTAGCCTGATGTCCTATAAAAAAGGTTAGATCATCTAACGAATATCCGTTGATTTCGACTATATCCTTCGTGTTTTGCGCCATATATGTGCAAGCCTGCATAAAAACATCCTTGCCATGTGGCATTTTCAAACCATCTCCTTTCGGATCAAGATACACTGCTCTCGAAGCTAATCCTATATGACCTAATCCTTGTGTTGTGATATCTATAATCTGAGGATCTTTTTCTGAATAGGACTCGGTTGAAAAAAAGTAAGCCGTAGCTCCGTCTCCCCACAAATGTCCTGATACGCAATCTGTATCATCCGAATATGTTGAGTTCCGATCGGCACAGATAAGCAATGCTTTTTCGGCTATCTGCGATGCGAAGAAAGAATATATGACTTCTATCGCATTGAGTCCCGATGAACATGCTGATGATACAAAGAATACTTTTGCATTTGATATATTGTATTTGCGCTGTACATAGTGCCCTGTTGTAACAATTGTATCGCTAGGCGTATATGATGCAAAAATAATCAGATCTATATCTTCTATTTTGTAGGGAAGATCCGGTAATGCCGATTCTATGGCTTTGCTAGACATATAGTCTATCGTTTCTTCCTGCGAAGCTCTTGAACGAGTTAAGATTCCTGTACGTTGACTTATCCAATCGCTTGTTAATCCGTTTATTTCGGTGAAATAATCGTTTGGAATCCTTGTTTTCGGGACATAACATCCTATTGAGTTAATAAACATATTAGTGTGTTGTTTTATATTACCTACAACTATTTAGCAATCCTACTATAGATAATTTCCAGATTGGAGGTTGGAACTAAACCCATAATGCGACTTATTTCTTCTCCATTTTTAAGTATCAAAGTACAGGGAATCCCGGATATATTATATTTTTTATATAATTCGGAGTTCTTGTTTACTTCCGATCTGTAAAACTTACTGTTTTTGTTTGTTAGCTGATTTATATTATGCATCATTTTACCACAAATATTCGAGTCTTCTTTGTAAAAAATAATAGACACAATCTCAGTCGAATTTTCTATTTCAGACAAATCATATATTTCTTCTATTTGCGCAATCTCATTTTCAATAGAGTATGAGTTCCCGTTTATAGATATTAGTCCGATAATCTTTACCAGAATAAAAAAAAGGATGAATAGTAGAACGAAATGCCATGTCTTGAAACGAAATTTTTTTAATTCAAACATTCTTAAAAGAAATTATAGAAATTAGGTTTTATACAAATACCTACTCTTATATTCATCGTGTATTGATTGTAGCCGAGGAGACTCTCTCCGTACCCTTGGTAGAAACGAGCAAATAAATACTGGTTTGACCTGTCTGACATTTTAAATGCAGCGGTGAGAGTTGTATTTACATTACCCCATCCTTTCCGCGGATTTATATCTGCTGAAAGCCACCAGCGATGTTTATCACTTGTGTAGTTGACCGATACAAAGCCGAGTCCTCTATAATCTAGCAAATCTTTATTGTTCCCCCCGTCTACATATGGAATCCAAACTTCCCCAGAAATATTGAATCGGGCGTTGAAATAATATTTCATAGATAAACTTAAATAGTTCCAACTTCTGGATTCTTCCTCATCTCGCCCGTTGGATTCATGTTTCAATTGTACGAAGGCGGCACCAACTACTCTGTCTTTATACAATATATACTTTCCAAGCCCTACACCCGGATTATAGTTTGTATCCCTGAATGGACTTGATTGAGCATATATGTTCCAAAATGATTTTTGTGTATAAGTTAAATACAAAAATGATTTGAAAGGTAAGATACTTCTAGTCAGTCGTTGTCTTATACTTAGCTGGAAAGTTACATCAGCAGAGTTTTCTGAAATTTTCTCATCCAGTGGTACCCCCGTAACAAAATAGGTGTCTCTATATACAGCGAATGCAGGCATCCGGTCTGCCATTTTTATAGCATCCCTCTCAGATATTTCTAAATGCCTTGGACGAAAAATGTGAGGGTCTTTCATTGCACTGTCGTACTGCTGACGTATGCTATCGTTGCCTAAATACATTAAATCTGTATCATTTTGAGCAAGTAGTGTAACTGATGAAATAATAAATATTATAAATATATAGCTTCTTAACATGAGGTAATTAGTATTATAAATTGTCTAATGATGATGAGTATATAAATGAATTCTCTTTTCTGAGCGTTGTCTTGATATTTTTTTCTATGTTGCTGTTTTTATAATGAACATTCATTCACATTTCATTGTTCATCAACGCTATACTTTTATTAGGCTATATAAATAACGCATTACTTCCATCCTCCGATTCATATCCTGCATTACATTAATAGCGAATGAAGAATCGTTACAATCCCTGTCAGAGGTTTCTTTCACACTTGTATTATTAAACAAGATAGCTAAGATATCGATGTCTATATCATCCTTAATTTCACCAGCTTTTATACTATTTCGCATAGCATCTTTCCATGACTCCAAAGATCGATTGTTTATTATTTTGAAGCGTTCCAAGAAATTGGGATAATGCTTACCGGCCTGTATTACAAGAGCTGTATAATTTAAGAAAATAGTATGAGTAACCCCTGCTCTGGTAAAAGCATTAACAAATATTTTTTGCCGCCTATGCATTACTTCTATAAATTTTTCTAAAGAGTATGTATGCTTATCCATATTGTGCTGCAACTTATCGAATATCTTAAAGAAATATTCATCAATAACAGCGTTAAAAAGCTCTTCTTTATTTTTAAAATAGCGATACAACGCACCCCTAGACATCTGTAATTCTTCTTGTAAGACAGATATTGAAGCACTATCATAGCCTTTATTCATGAAAACATCAAAGGCTCTCCTTAATATATATTCTCTACTATATTTCATTATTTGAGTTAAAAATAAAAGACGTGAACGATCGTTCACGTTGCAAAGATCATGATAAAATTTAAAAATGCAATATCTTTTTTGTTAAAAAATATTTTGCAAATGCTTAGGTTTGGATATGCAATCAATAAGATTAGCGATGATCTTATTGATTGCTAGAGTATAATGGAGGGTGATTATTTGTCACGATAAAAATCGTGGATGGAGAGGGGATTTAAAAAAAATGTTTGTTAAGAAAATCCATGAATTTGCTTTTATATGATTCGGAGACAGGAATATATTCTTTCCCGAAAACGATACAATTTCGTTCTATTGTTTTTATTTTTTTCAGATTGACAATAAAAGAACGATGTACTCTCATAAATAAATTACTTGGAAGTTTTTCTTCAAGCGATTGCATACTCATTAAAGAGCTAATTGGTTCTTTTTGATTTTCGAGATGGAACTTCACATAATCTTTCTGGTTCTCTATATACAGAATATTATCAAAATCTATTTTTTCCATTCTGTAACCCGATTTGATAAATATACTTGTTGTTGAATGGGATATATTTGCCAGTTTAAACCATTCTAGTGCTTTGTTTGTTGCCTGTAAGAAATCTGTGTAGTTGATTGGTTTGAGTAAATAATCCAAAGCGTTTACACGGAAGCCTTCAACCGCATATTGATCATATGCTGTAGTGAAAATAATACGTGTAGATGCATGTATTGTTTTTGAAAACTCAAGTCCATTGATCTGAGGCATATTGATATCAAGAAATAGTAGATCTATCTGTCTCTCATTTATTGTGCTGATAGCAGATAGTGCGCTATTAAATGTTCCAACTAGTTCCAGATAAGATGTTTTTAAGACGTATGATTTTAGTAAATCGATAGCCAAGGGTTCATCGTCTATTATTATACATTTGAGAGTCATGCTGTTATTTCTGTTTTTTTGAAATCTATCCTCAATAATGTAAAGAAGCGATCAGAGCGTTTTTCTGCGATGAATTCATATCTGTCGGGATATAACAACTCCAACCTCTTTGTAAGATTTACAAGTCCGATTCCTGAATTATGAGTTTCCATATTTTCAGCTTTTTCAATCAAGCTGTTTTCTACAGTGCATAAAATACCTTTTCCCGGATCAACCAAGATACTTATATTAATGAAGCTATTATCTCCATTGTTTATTCCGTGTTTAAAAGCATTCTCAATAAGTGTAATAAACATCAGGGATGCAATCAGATCTTTGCTTCCTGCGCTATTTATTTCAACATTGAGCTTTACCGTAGAACTAAGACGAAGTCGCATCAAATCGATATAGTTTTTTGTGAATTCCAGTTCTTTATCCAATGGTACAAATTTCTGATCATTATCATACATAACATATCTCAGCAAGTTGCTCAAGCGATGTACTGCATTCTGAGCTCTGTTTTGATCTATGGCAATAAGCGAGTATATGTTATTTAATGTGTTGAATAGAAAATGAGGATTCAGCTGACTTCTAAGATTTCGCAAATCCGCTTCTAATTGTACGCTTTTTACTTTCTCGAAGGTGATAGAATCTTTATACCAACGGGCTGTCATTTTTATGGCAACACTAAGACCAATAAGAAAGAAAATAGACATATAGTCTATAATAAATTTCATCAAAGGAGGGCCTCCGGGACCACCTCTTCGATGTTCTTCCATTCGTGGAAATTCTCTTGGATGTTCCTGCATATTGACAGGTATGGAAAAAGCGAGCAGGTCTGATATTACTGTTTGTAATGCAACAATAATGATAACAAGCACAATATTTATACTTATATAGGTAATAATCTTACGATTGAATAAAAATTTCTCTATCAAATATAAATAATTGAGGTAGAACAGTATCGCTAGTAGCGCAACACGTATACAATAATTGTAGAAAGGCTTGATATCAAATACCCCTTCTCTTGACATCAGATAAGTAGGAACAATTAAAACAATTGTCCAGATAAGTACATGTGGAAATATTCTTATAAAGTTTTTCATCGTTATTCGTATCTGAGTGCGTCTATAGGGTCGAGGGTCGATGCTTTTTTTGCCGGATACCACCCAAAAAATATTCCGGTAGCGGTACATACTATAAAAGACAAAGCTATAGTATAAACTTGAATATCTATAGGCCATGCTAAAATATTTTTCACAATATATGCACTGCCAATACCAATGATCACGCCTATAACGCCTCCTGTAACGCTCAATAGTATAGATTCTATAAGGAATTGCATCAATATATCAAATCCCTTGGCTCCGATAGACATTCGCAAACCTATTTCCCTTGTGCGCTCTGTTACCGATACATACATGATGTTCATAATACCGATGCCACCAACAAAAAGAGATATTCCGGCAATACATGCCAGCAAGATAGTCATCATGTCTGTTGTAGAACTCATCATAGTTATTAGTTCCTTTTGCGATCGTACATTGAAGTCATCTTCCTGATTTCCTGTTATTTTATGTTGTTGCCGCATTATATTTTCTATACTCGAAATGGCTTGATCTGTAGCATCTTCGCTAACCGCCGAAACCGATATGGATTGTATATAAGTTATTGCCAATATACGCTTTTGTACAGTAGTATAAGGTGATATCATCAGGTCATCCTGATCCATTCCCATTGTATTATCCCCTTTTGATGTTAATACGCCGATGACTTTGAATGGAATTTTATTGAAACGTATTGTTTGCCCTACAGGATCTTCTCCATTCGTGAATAGGTTATCAACTACAGTTTGTCCGATCACGCATACTTTTGCAGACGTCTTCACATCGGCATCGGTAAACATCTCTCCTTGTGCTATTGTATATTTGCGGATATCAAGAAAAGAAGGATTTACTCCATAGATAGATGTTGGAGCATTATTTGCTCCAAAAATCACTTGCCCCGAAGATTGAACTTCCGGCGATGCTGCAGAAATGAATTCTGCCTGATCTACTATTGCCTGATAATCTTCCATCTTTAATGTTTGCATACTGGAAGAGCTTTGACGCACACCACCAAATTGTCCGGTTCCGGGACGTATATTTATCATATTAGAGCCCATTGTGGAAATCTGATCCTGTATACTTTTTTTAGATCCTTGACCTATTGCAAGCATCGTAATAACGGCAGCTACACCGATAATTATACCAAGCATAGTAAGGAATCCCCTAAACTTATTACCGCTAAGGGCTCGTAATGCTATTTTAAAGAGATTGATGAAATTCATTTTAATATATCAGTTTTCTATCGGTAATTTAGCGAGAAATTCTTTTGCCGATTGAATATTTATGTTCCTTGTATCTTCCTTGATACGTCCGTCTCGTATAACAATATTACGACTGCTAAATGCCGATATTTCGGGGTTGTGTGTAACGAATATAATAGTACGTCCTTCGGAGTGTAACCGCTGCATCAGTGATAATATTTCGAACGAAGTACGAGTGTCCAAATTCCCTGTTGCTTCGTCTGCTAATATGATAACAGGCTCGTTCACTAATGCTCTGGCAATGGCTACCCGTTGCATTTGCCCTCCCGACATTTGATTCGATTTATGATTCAGTCGGTCTCCCAGTCCTACATCTTGCAAAGCCTTTATGGCTCTCTGGTGACGATCTTTTGCCGATATATCCGGATTGTACATCAATGGCAGCTCAACGTTTTCAACAGCTGTTGTTTTTGCCAGTAAATTGTAAGACTGAAATATAAATCCTATCTTACGATTACGGAGGGTTGCTCTTTCATTTTTACCCATTTTGCGTACAGAAATCCCATCCAAATAATATTCACCATCGGACGGTGTATCCAAACAGCCCAGTATATTCAATAAAGTAGATTTACCCGAGCCGCTTGTACCCATGATTGTGACAAATTCGCCTTCGGATATACTAAAGTCTATTCCCCTCAAAGCATGAACCGTTTCATCACCAACAATATAGTTTCGCTTGAGGTTTTCAACTCTTATAATTTCTTTAGTCATTACGTTATTTTTTCTTATTGTCTTCGGGGCGTTTTGGCATAAAAGGGCTAGATTCTCCATTGCCATTGGTTTGTCCTTCGGGTTTATCACCATTTGTCTTTTGTGATACTCCGGTTACAACTTCCTCTCCTACATGCAGTCCTTCTATTATAGCTGTATGTATGCCGTCGGTTTTACCAATAGCAATATGTTTGGGTAATAGCTTATCTCCTTCCTTTACCCATACTATTTTCTGAGTTTTATCATTATTAGAATCAACAGGACCTCTTTGTTCTGATACTTTTAACCCTTCTATATCTTTCATTACTTCGGGTGCAGGGTTGAAACGTAAAGCTTTTGAAGGAATCAATAGTAAGTCTTTTTCTTCCATTGTATAGATGTTTACGTTTGCTGTCAGCCCTGGTTTTAATTTGAGGTCAGGGTTGGGTGCATCTATTACAACTTGATATGTAACTACGTTGGATGTAGTTGTTGCTTCCAGTCTTACCTGCACTACTTTCCCTTGGAATTCGTCTTCGGGAAAAGCATCCACAGTAAAAGATACTCGTTGTCCCTCTTTTACTCCGCCTATATCTGCTTCATCTACATTGGCTATTACGCGCATCTTGGTCAGGTCGTTTGCGATGGTGAAAAGAGTCGGAGTGCTGAATGATGCAGCTACCGTTTGTCCTTGTTCTACAGCACGGGAAACAACTACTCCGTCTATTGTTGAAGTAATAGTTGCATAGCCAAGATTGGTTTGAGCCTTTAATACGGCTGCTTTGGACGATGTTACAGCCAGTTGAGCGGTTTTGTATGTCGATTCGGCATTTTCCCAATCAACCTTGCTGATCGCTTGTTTTTCCCAAAGGCTTTTTTGCCTCTCATAATTTTTCTTTTGAAGATCCAGATCCACTTGTCTCGATTGAAGTGCTGCATTAGCATTTTCCAGTTCAGATGCGAGTAAGCGTTTATCCAGTTCGGCAAGTACTTGTCCGGCCTTGACCTCCGAATTGTAATCCACATATATTTTAGATATTACACCCGAAACCTGTGTACCTACTTCTACCAGGGTAATGGGTTCTATTGTTCCTGTCGCTGTGATGGCTATAGAAAGGTTCCCTTTGTCTACCTTAGCTGTTGTTAATGTAGTTATTGTCTTTTTCCCTTGTGGGAATATAAGAAAAGCTATACAGCATAAAGTGAGTACTATAGCTCCTATTATCAGATATTTCTTGGATTTTCTTTTCATCATTATCTTATTAAAGCGTTAATTCTTGTCCTTGATAGAAATTTAGTAATTTCAAACTTAGCAATGCTGTATATTTGGCTTGCAGTAAAGACTGTAAAGCATTGGCATAATTATTTTTTTCGGTAGTGAGTTCTACTGTATTGCGCATTCCTAATGAATATTGCTCTAGTACGAGCTGATAACTCAATTCCGAAGATTTTACTTGATCCTTAGCTGCTCTATACTTGCTTTGCCCCGATACTGCATCTTGGTATAAGGTTTCTATCGTCTTTAATAATGTTTTTTCTGTATCTATCAAGTCTAGTTGAGCTGTCTGTATGTCGAGCTCTGCCTTTTTTACGTTTGACTTGTTTTGTTTATTATCGAAAATAGGCACACTAAGCGTAAGCCCTATAGACTGATTGAAATTTCGTCCTATTTGTGTTGCAAAGGAGGGTGAATTATTAAATATATTACCGGTGCCCATACTTCCTGTAACAGAAACAGTAGGTAGATAGCCTGCCTTTGCAGATGATTTACTGAGATTAGCCAACTGGATATTTAATTTGCTATTTGCTACTTCGGGCATTATATTTAGAGCTCTTCTGTAAACTTCGTATTTTGAAGGGATAAATAATAGTATATCTTCGTCATTTATCTCAGGAAATACAATGTCTATCTCTTCATCATAATCTAATTCGAGCAATTGTTTCAGTTGTAACTTATAACTTTCGTAAGAGCTTTGTGCTTGTACAAGATTGTATTTGTCGGAACTATATTGAGCTTCCACCTGAGCATATTCACTGTGTGTAATACTTCCTGCATCAAGAAACTCTTTGCTCTGTTTCAATTGCTCTTCATCCGATGCTAGAATATTCTCGTTGTTTTTTATCGACTCTCTACTATATAAAATTTGTAAATAAGCCTGTGTAATAGATATCTCAGTCTGATTACGGATATTTTCTGTATTTAGGTTTTGAGCTTCTTTTTTTAGTTGAGCTTGTTTAATATTGTTCTTATTTTTTCCACCATTGTATACTGTCCAGTTTGCATTTAATGTATATTGCCCATTGAACAATCCTTCATAATGATAATTCCCGGCACCATCCGGTGACTGAGAATTTGTGTATCTCTGCGAAATACTCCCGCTTAAACTCGGAAACAATGCAGCCTTCGATTGCGAAATATCTACATTGTAACTTTCTGTAGTGATAATGGACTTCTTTACTTGGATGTTTTCTTGTCTGGCATAGTCTATGCACTCTCTTAATGTCCATTTTTTTTGAGAGAAAGCAGCAACCGGAATGAAGAGTCCGGTTACTGCCATTACTAAACCTAACAAATTTTTAGTAAAATAAATGCTCATCTTTAAATTGTATCTTAATGTTTTCAAAACATTCCATCTGGTGATTCATCGGGAGCTGTACCTTCGTTTGGCATTGCTGAAGGACGTTGATCTCCTTTCTCTTCGAGTCTCCTTCTGGGTGGTTCGCGAAACTCCACGCTTTGTTTCTTTTCAGCAAATATGTGGTATTGTTCGGTTGTAAGTATAGACTTGTACTTTTGGTCGTATTTCTCTTGTTTAGTCTTAATCTTCTCGTCTGTTTTACTTATTTTTTCTGTAAGTTTTAATCTTTCTTTATTCGCTATTCCGGGATTCTCTGATCTCATTTTTAGCTCTTGTTTCTCTTGCATCAATTTGAAGATATCCTTCCGTTCATCCGAAATGGTTTTACTCAATTTCTCTCGTTGTTCAAGGGTTAGGTTCGGAATGTCAGGTATACCCATAATAAAAAAGCTCTCGTCTCGAGAATTACCTTGATGCATAGGTGCATGGCCTTCCCCTCGTCCTTTGCCTCCTCCGGGAGGTCTTCCTCCTCCCATACCTCCCATAGAGCCTTGTGCAGCAAGGCTACCGCATGCTATAATAAGAGTTACTGTCAATAATATTTTCTTCATTTTATCTTTCTTTTTACTCAAAAGTATATTTGTGTATTTCGCTACACAATGGTAATCGATGAATAAGTCTGTTTTATCGACAAATACATCATATTTAGGTTTGATCTGTTGGCTAGTCCAGATATTGGTGTACCGTAACTAAAACGAAACGTTTTCTTGAATTAAACTTATTGAGGGTGTAGTTCTCTTGTAACAAAAATGTAAGTGATTTGCAATGTAAAATATCAAATAAATATATGTTTAAAATTGACTATTCAGTGAAAAAGAAGAACCGCAACTTACTAAAATCAATGTTGCTTGTATTTGCTCTATTATCAATAACTACACTTTCTGCTCAGACCATTCTGACCGGAAGTATTATAGATGCAAAAACAAAAGAATCTCTACCGGGAGTTACCATTTCTGTTAAGAACACAACAATAGGTGCTATTTCTGATGAAGATGGAAAATATGAATTGAAGCTTACTCCGGGGAAATATACCCTCGTAACTTCTTACATCTCATATCAACCATTAGAAATTACAGATGTAGAGATCAAAAAAGGAGAGCCCACTGTAGTAGATATTCCCATGATAGAAGCATCGCATACATTAGGCGAAGTATACGTTGTAGCTTTGGGACGTATAAATTCTGAAGTGTCTTTACTGAGTTCTATACGGAAATCGAACGCAGTAGTCAGTGGAGTATCCTCACAGCAAATTGCAAAAAGTCAGGATCGCGATGCATCGGAGGTGATAAGACGTATTCCCGGCATATCGATTATAGATGATAAGTTTGTTGTTGCCAGAGGTCTTTCTCAACGATATAACAATGTATGGGTAAATAATAGTGCTATACCTAGCTCGGAAGCAGATAGCCGATCTTTCTCATTCGATATATTGCCAAGCTCACAGATAGAAAATATTATGATTGTAAAATCTCCGCAACCAGAGCTGCCTGCTGACTTTTCGGGAGGTTTTATTAAAGTAGAGACAAAGGGAATCCCAAACGAAAATTCTATCCAGGTCAGTTACGGAGCCGGTATAAATACGCAAACTCAATTCAAAGATTTTAAATACAGTAAAGGTAGTGCAACAGACTTTCTCGGATTTGATAATGGTATGAGAAGTCTTTCGAGTGCATTTTCATCCGGACGTATAGATAATGATAATTCTCAGCAAGTAACAGATCTTACCCAAAACGGATTCAATAACGATTGGCTTGTAAAAAACAAGAAACCATTACCCGATCAACGTTTAGGTTTTGTTATCAACCGAAAATACGCCGGAGCCAACAACAGTATGTGGGGACTTATAGCTGCTCTGAATTATAGCAATACAAGTAAGACTTTTACCGATATGGAAAACTCCCGATATGGAGTCTACGATTCGGACAATGATAAACCATACTTTACATTTAAGTATAAAGACAATCAGTACAACAATGATGCAAGGGTAGGGGCTTTGGCTAATCTGATATACATGCCCAATGATAAGCATCACTTCGAATTTAGAAATATATTGAATCAAATAGGTAAAAACAGATATACCGAGCGCGAAGGATATCAGAATACAAGTGGCTTCTACGGGCAACGAAAAGCAGAATATATCTATAGCAGTCGTCTTGCTTATTCAGCCCAATTTGCAGGGAAGCACACTTTGACGGAGAAAGATAAATTAGATTGGGTATTGGGTTTTTCTTACAGCAATAGAAATCAGCCGGACAGACGTATTATTAACTGGGAGCAAAATGGTTATCCGGGTGATGCACACTATATGGAATACCAAATCGATCAAAATGATATAACACGCGACTATAACAAACTAAACGAATATAATTATTCCTTTTCTGCCAATTATACACATGATTTCTCCTTTGAGAATGGATTTAAACCATCTATAAAAGCAGGTGTATATGGAGAATATAGAGATCGGAATTATAATACACGCTATTTTAAGTATCGCTGGATACCTGAGAATCTGGATGAAGACTTTGGATATAAAGATGTTTATACTCAAATGCTGATTCCTCAAAACTATGGAGCAACCAAGCTGTATGTTTATGATGATACCGATCGATTAAATGATTATTCGGGAACAAATACGCAGGCTGCAAGCTATATCGGCTTCAATATTCCACTGAATAAATTGAATATTTATACCGGAGTTCGTTTAGAGCACAACAAAATGTCATTGAAGAGCTATACAACAATATCGGGAGATAAGTCAAAAACATCAGATTATAACTATACGGATATATTTCCTTCTTTGAATGCTTCTTACAATTTATCTAACGATCATTTAGTAAGATTGGCTTATGGGCGATCTACAAACAGACAAGAATTTAGAGAAATATCATCATCGTCATACTATGATTTCGATTTGTTCAGTTTTGTTTCGGGTAATCCTGACTTAAAGCCTGCATATGTCAATAATTTTGATTTAAGATACGAGTTTTATCCTTCCAACTCAGAAATTTTCTCGGTGGCTCTATTTTACAAAAACTTTACGAATCCGATAGAATGGACTTATCTCGATGGAGGTGGAACATATATCTATACTTTCAAAAATGCGGATAAGGCTAACAACTATGGTATTGAAGTAGACATAAAGAAAAGTTTAGACTTTATAGGGCTTAATAACTTCTCTTTGACCTTCAACGGGTCTCTGATAAAAAGCGAGGTAAAGTTTAAAGAAAGAAGTAGTGCCAACTACGACCGTCCTATGCAAGGTCAATCTCCTTATCTGGTAAATACAGGTATATTCTATCAGAACGAAAAATTGGGAATTAATGTGACAGCACTCTATAATATAATTGGGAAACGAATAGTTGGTATTGGCCGTGTATCTACTACTTCTGGTGGCTCTGTAAACAATGATATTCCCGATATGTATGAGATGCCAAGAAGCGTAGTAGACTTTATTATAACTAAAAAATTCGGGAAGCATTTTGAACTGAATGCAGCAGTAAAAGATATACTTGCCGCAAAAGTAAAGTATGCTCAATTTCCTAAGTTCATAGATGCTGATGGTAATACACAAGAAAGAGAACAAATAACAAAAGAATTTAAGACCGGACAAAATATATCATTAACAGCTAGATACTCTTTTTAGAAAACAAATTATAAATCAGAAAGTAATACATTTTAATAATATGAATATGAAGACATTAAATTTATTTGGAAAATTATTTTTAGTTGCATCTATCGCTATTCTATCAGCTTGTTCTGATAATGGCAATGATGATCCAACAGTAGATCCGTCTAAAGAACAGATCCTATTTAACAATGGTACTGAAATAGGTAATGGTGAACAGGAATTTAGCATAAAAGAGAGCCATACACTTGCAAAAGGTACTTATGTATTGAAAGGTTGGGTATATATCGAAGATGGTGCTACACTGACTATCGAGCCGGGTACTATTATCAAAGGTGATAAAAATACAAAAGCAGCAATTATAGCAAAAAGAGGCGGAAAGCTAATAGCCAAAGGAACAGCTTCTGCTCCTATCGTATTTACTTCTAATCAGGCGGCAGGAAGCCGTAAGCCGGGAGATTGGGGAGGTATTATACTTTGCGGTAGAGCAAAAAATAATATCGATATCGTAGATGGAATGCAAATAGAAGGTGGAGTAAATGCCAAACATGGTGGTAATGACGATAATGACAACTCTGGTGTAGTCAGCTATGTGAGAATTGAATATGCCGGATTTCCTTTTGCAACAGACCAGGAAATTAATGGTTTGACAATGGGATCTGTAGGTCGTGGCACACAAATAGATCACGTACAAGTATCTTATTCTAATGATGACTCTTTTGAATGGTTTGGCGGGACTGTAAATGCTAAATATCTTGTAGCATATCACGGATGGGACGATGATTTCGATACAGATAATGGTTACTCAGGTAATCTTCAATTCCTTTTAGGTGTTAGAAACCCTCAGATTGCAGACCAATCTTTATCTAATGGTTTCGAATCAGACAACAATGCGAATGGTACAACCGACGAACCATATACAAAAGCTGTATTTAGTAATGTGACTCTAATAGGTCCAATCGGACAAGCTACAGATTTTGCTAATACAACTCAGTACATTACAGGTAATGGGCTAAATCCTAATAATGGATCAAGATTAGGTGTATTCCAAGCTGCAATACAAATTCGTCGCAACTCTCGTTTGAATCTTTTCAACTCTGTTGCAACAGGCTATCCGGTAGGTTTAATATTAGACAATCAGAAAGGAACAACTCAAAAATGGGCTGAAGACGGCACACTTAAACTACAGAACAATGTTTTTGCCGGAATGAACGTTCTTGGTGCTGATATCAACAAACAATCGCCTACATGGACAGACCAATTGTCAACCAATGGAACATCTATAACAGACGAAACAAAAGCATCATTCTCAAGTACATTCTTTAAACTAACAGCTAACAATAATAAGGTTTTGACTAGTATTTCAGACCTGAAATTGAAACAACCAAACAGTAAAGCAAGTAATCCGAACTACGGTCCTGTTTCAGGTAGCCCTGTAATTGGATTGGCTTCTTTCTCAAACGCTTCGTTGTCAGATTCATTCTTCACAAAAGTAACCTATTCAGGTGCTTTTGCCAGTGACTCTAGCAATGATAACTGGTTGCAAGGATGGACAAACTTTGATCCTCAAAACACTACTTACTAATAATAACAGAAATTTTCAAAATGAGAAAAGGCCGGATGTGAAAAACATTCGGCTTTTTTATGCTAAATATTGGGGGATATCAATAAGCATATAAGTGCATAAAATAGAAGAGAATGCAGCGTATATTCTCCTTTCTTAATATGACTCTGGAATTGCATTGTTTTAACAAAGAGAAATTATATCACGGTAAGATTAACCCTTAAATTGATACTTTAATCATATCTTTGTGTCTTTAAATCCATAATTTTTAACCATAAAAAGGAGATTATGTCCACATACACAGAAGATAACCGCAAGGTCACTACTCGCCGCCTGATAGAAATGAAACAACGTGGCGAAAAAATTTCAATGCTTACAGCGTACGATTTTTCAATGGCATCTATTATCGATCAGGCGGGAATGGATGTTATCTTGGTTGGTGACTCCGCCTCTAATGTAATGGTTGGTAATGTTACTACTCTTCCGATGACTCTGGAACAAATGATTTATCATGGGCGTTCTGTCATGAATGCAGTTAAACGATCACTCGTTGTTGTTGATATGCCATTTGGTACAGTGTCAGGTAACCCATTAAAGTCTCTCGAATATGCTATCCGCATGATGAAAGAAACCGGAGCTGATGCTATTAAGGTAGAAGGTGGCGAAGAAGTTATCTCGGATATCAAGAAGATAATCGATGCCGGTATTCCAGTAATGGGGCACTTAGGGCTTATGCCACAATCTATAAATAAATATGGAACTTATAATGTGAGAGCAAAAGACCAGTCGGAAGCAGATAAACTACTAAAGGATGCTCTTAAACTTCAGGAAGTAGGTTGTTTTGGTGTCGTATTAGAAAAAATTCCTGCTGAACTGACAAAAGAAGTTACATCAAAACTATCAATTCCTACTATAGGTATAGGGGCGGGACCTCATGCCGACGGACAAGTTTTGGTAGTACATGATATGCTTGGAATAAATAAAAATTTCTCGCCTAAATTCTTACGTCGTTATGCAGATTTACATTCTGTAATGACTGAAGCTGTTCAGAATTATATCAAGGATGTAAAGACTTCTGATTTTCCGAATGAGAACGAAAGTTATTAGAGCTTGATCTCTGTTGCAAAGTATAGCTGATCTATTAAATATTATAATATCTATAAAAGGAGTTGACAATAAATGAAGGTTTGTATTGCAGAAAAACCAAGTGTTGCAAGAGAGATAGCAAGTATTTTAGGTGCGAATGCTCGTAAAGACGGCTATTTTGAGGGCAATGGCTATCAGGTAACATGGACCTTCGGACACTTCTGTACACTCAAAGAGCCTCACGAATATACCCAGGAGTGGAAAAAATGGTCTCTATTCGTATTGCCGATGATTCCACCTCGTTTTGGTATAAAGGTTATTGATAATGATGGTGTTAAGAAGCAGTTTTCAGTTATTGAAACCTTGATTTCTCAAGCTGCTGAGGTTATAAACTGTGGAGATGCCGGACAGGAAGGAGAACTAATTCAACGTTGGGTATTGCAAAAAGCTCAATGCAAAGTTCCAGTAAAACGTCTGTGGATATCATCATTAACCGAAGATTCGATACGCGAAGGGTTTAATAATCTTAAAGAAGAGCAGGTCTTCGATAAGCTTTATGAAGCCGGATTGTCCAGAGCAATAGGCGATTGGCTGTTAGGTATGAATGCTACTCGGTTATATACTGTAAAGTATGGGCAAAATAGATCGGTACTGTCTATCGGACGAGTGCAAACACCTACATTGGCACTAATTGTCAACCGTCAGCTCGAGATTGAGAACTTTAAGCCTGAGCCCTACTGGGAGCTAAAAACAGTTTATAGAGAAACGACGTTCTCTGCAACTAAAGGACGGTTTCTGGTAAAAGAAGAAGGTGAGAAGTTTCTTGAAGAAATAAAGCAAGCTGATTTTGAAGTAACAGATGTATCAGTAAAGAAAGGCGAGGAGGCACCTCCACGCTTGTTTGACCTTACTGCTCTACAGGTGGAATGCAATAAAAAGTATGCATTCTCGGCAGAAGATACATTAAAGACGATACAGTCTTTGTATGAAAAGAAACTGGTGACATATCCTCGTGTTGATACTACATTCCTTAGTGATGATATTTATCCTAAAATTCCTGCCATCCTCCGTGGAATAAGTGGCTATGAAGAGCTTGTGAAACCTTTATTGGCAGCAGCAAAGATTCCAAAGTCAAAAAAGGTTTTTGATAATAGTAAAGTTACCGATCACCACGCTATTATACCTACAGGTGTAAGGGCCAATGCGATAGCAGGTAACGAACAAAAGGTTTATGATCTTATAACAAGGCGTTTTATTTCAGCTTTTTATCCAAATTGTAAAATAGCAACAACGACCGTTCTGGGTGAAGTAAATAAAATAGAATTTAAAGTAACGGGCAAACAAATTCTGGAACCCGGCTGGCGAGTAGTATTTGAAAAGCAAGCAGAAAGTCAGGATGAAAAAGAAGAGGATGCTGATGATAACATACTACCTGCTTTTGAAAAAGGAGAATCGGGGCCTCATATCCCTGCCTTGAACGAAAAATGGACTCAGCCACCTAAATATTATACCGAAGCAACTTTGTTGCGTGCTATGGAAACCGCAGGGAAGCTTGTGGATGATGACGAGTTGCGTGATGCCTTAAAAGAGAATGGTATAGGTCGTCCTTCTACACGGGCAGCAATAATAGAAACTTTGTTTAAACGGAATTATATCCGCAAGGAACGAAAGAATCTGTATGCTACTCAAACAGGGGTTGAGCTTATTGGTACAATCAAAGAAGAGCTGCTAAAATCAGCCGAACTAACCGGAATCTGGGAAAAAAAGTTGCGCCAGATAGAACGAAACGAGTATGATCCTCGTCAGTTCATTGACGAGCTCAAGCAAATGCTAATAGAGATTGTAGCCAATGTGAAAAATGATTGGGGAACGACTATTACAATACAAGAAGCCGTAAAAGAAGAGGCTAAATCGACAAAGAAACCGACTAAGGACAAGAAGGCTAGTGATAAAAAAACGACACCAAAGCCTAAGAAAGAAAAGAAAACCGAATCTAAAAATAGCGAGCCTCTATCTTGTCCGTTGTGCAAAGTCGGTAAAATATTGAAAGGGAAAACGGCTTACGGATGTTCTGAGTGGAAACAGGGCTGTAACTTCCGTTTGACCTTTGATGAAGTTGGTGATAGTTTGACTGATGATGAACTAAAAGTAATATTTGAAACGAAATACAAATCTTAGCTATTTTTGTGAAAGTCACATATAAAAAGAAAGAGCTATCAATCAATGATAGCTCTTATTTTTACCTTAAGTTTTAATTACTTTTTCTTATCTGTAGCAGCTTTGTCTTTGCAACAAGCTTTTTTCTCTCCGTCTTTTGTACAAGCTTTTTTGTCGGCAGCAGCTTTGTCTTTACAGCATGCTTTCTTTTCTCCGTCTTTAGTACATTCTGTTTTAGATTTAGGACAATCTTTTTTAGGTGCTTTGTCTTGAGCCATTACACTTGTTGATGCAATTAAGGCTAAACACATAATTGCCGACATGATCATTTTTTTCATACTTTGTACGCTATTAAGTGAATATTAATATTTTCGTTTGGATACAAATATAGTAGCAAATCAAATAGAATTTAATTAACTAAAGTTAAATTTGATAATCAAATACAGTAACTATTCCTAATTAATATTCAAATCGGCCAAATTCACTATCAATAAGCAGTTCTGTCTTCTCCGACTTCTCAACATATCCAACGATCTGAGCATCGATGCCGAAAGATTTTGATATATCAATTACAGCCTCGGCATATTCCGAAGGTAAGTATATTTCCATACGATGCCCCATATTGAATACTTTGTACATTTCTTTCCAGTCGGTTCCCGATTGTTCCTGTATCAATTTAAATAAAGGCGGCACAGGGAACAAGTTGTTCTTTGTTATCTTCACTTTATCTACAAAGTGGAGAACCTTTGTTTGTGCTCCTCCCGAACAGTGTACCATACCATGTATTACCGGGCGTAATTTATCCAGTATCTGTTTTATAACAGGAGCATAAGTACGAGTAGGAGATAGAACCAGTTTACCGGCATCAATTCCTAATCCTTCGATCATATCCGTTAACTTCATATTACCTGAATAAACCAGATTGCTAGGAATAGACGAATCATAACTTTCCGGATACTTGGTTGCCAAATAGTTCGCAAACACATCATGGCGGGCAGATGTTAATCCGTTGCTACCCATACCGCCATTATACTCTTTTTCGTATGTGGCTTGTCCGTATGAAGATAGGCCGACAATCACATCTCCATCCTGTATATTATCGTTAGAAATTACATCCGATTTTTTCATGCGGCAGGTAACCGTACTGTCCACTATTATTGTACGTACGAGGTCGCCTACATCGGCAGTTTCTCCACCGGTAGGATATATATTTACTCCTAGTGACGATAATTCTTCACAAAGATCATTTGTTCCCTGTATAATGGCAGAGATTACTTCACCCGGAATCAGCATTTTATTACGTCCTATAGTAGACGACAATAAAATATTATCAGTAGCACCTACACACAGCAGGTCGTCTATATTCATTATCAATGCATCTTGTGCAATACCTTTCCAAACCGACAAGTCGCCGGTTTCTTTCCAATACATATAGGCTAACGAAGATTTTGTCCCTGCTCCGTCGGCATGCATGATATTGCAATATTCGGCATCGCCACCTAATATATCGGGGATTATTTTACAAAAAGCCTTAGGGAATATTCCTTTATCGATGTTTTTTATAGCATTATGTACATCTTCTTTCGATGCTGAAACGCCACGCTGGTTGTATCGTTGGTCACTCATTATTATATGAATATATTTAAGCTGCAAAGTTAATAAAATAGAGGTAATATCGAAATAAGAAATACAGTTCTAATTTTTGCAATCATACAATACTATATATAACTCTCTTTTAGGGGAGAATTGTGTGAAAAAATGAGAAGAAATTAAGCGCATACTTACATGTAAATTTTATCTTTGTTGGAATAGAAGTCATCTTGGCTTTTTAGTTTTCTTTATAATCTTTATTGCTACTAAAATATCTTTCAATTTATTATAATATGTCATTTTCACAGTCATTGTTGCGCAGTAGAGGGAATGGTATCGCATCTGTTTCTTTCTCCGAACTTCTTTTTGACCTTATCTATGTATTTGCCGTCACCCAGATATCTCATTATCTCCTGCATCATCTTACATGGCTTGGATTTTTACAAAGTGCAGTAATCTGGTTTGCCATGTGGATGGCTTGGCAGCATACTACATGGATGACTAATTGGTTTGATCCTAATACACGAAAAATCCGTATTTTTCTGTTTATCTTAATGTTGATAGGGCTTATCATTGCTGCGGCGATACCAGATGCATTCGGAGATAGAGGGCTCATATTTGCCTTGTGTTATGTTGTTACTCAAATCGGACGTTCGGGTATTATCCTTTTCATGCTTGGCAAGAAGCATCATCTGACAAAGAACTATACTCGTATATTGATATGGTTTTTTATCTCAGCCGTATTCTGGATCGTAGGAGCTTTGGAAGAAGATTTCATTCGATTGATATTATGGACTATCGCTGTTCTGTCAGACTATATAGCTCCTATGCATGGTTTTTATCTTCCTATTCTCGGTCGTTCCGATTCGAGCAAAGAATGGACAATTGAAGGACATCATCTGACAGAAAGATGTCAGCTTTTTGTAATTATTGCTTTTGGAGAAACCATATTGATGACAGGTGCATCGTTGAGCGAATTAGAAGTTTGGACACTATCTGTTGTGGCAGCAGCCCTTTTGTCTGCTGTCAGCAGTCTGGCTATGTGGTGGGTCTATTTTGATACGAGCAGCGAAGTAGGTGCTGAAAAAATCCAGAAAGTGGACGACCCCGGAATGTTAGGGCTGAAATACCATGCTGTGCATGTGGTACTGGTAGGTGCACTGATAATGAGTGCTGTTGGAGATGAACTGACTGTCAATCATCCTCTTGGCTATATTTCTTTAGCTGCAATCTTTGTCATAATAGTGGGACCAGTCATTTATCTTATGAGCAATATGGCCTATAAATGGCTTACTTGCCATATTATAGCAAAATCGCATATTGTGGGCATAATAGCTTTATTGCTGATAATTCCGTTTTCTCCATACCTGAATCTGTTAATAATTAATGCCTTGTCTGTGTTCGTATTTGTGGCAATCAGTATTTATGAAATGATGAATCCAAATGTTGAATGACAAAAATTGAGAACAAGAGTGCTAGAAATATGTTTTATAAATAAGAAACAAAACTTATAGTAGAAATGAAATATGGAAACAAAGGAATATGAATTGATAAATAATACAGATGAAAGCCAGTATGAATTTCATGTAGGAAAATACATTCCCAAAATAAAATATATGAAATCGGTCAACAATGAGATTTATCTGACACATACCGAAGTACCTTCCGAACTTGGAGGTCAGGGCATAGGCAGTCAGTTGGTAGAAAAAGTGTTGCAGGATATTGAGATGCAAAAACTTCAATTAGTACCATTATGTCCTTTTGTTGCGGGATATATACAAAAACATCCAGACTGGAGGCGTATTCTTATGAAGGGGATAAATGTATAACGTAACATATCTTAAAAAAAGAATCAATTAAAAAATATTTCTATAAAATGGAAAAAGTAATAGAATACACAAACGGGGAAGTGACCGTAATATGGAAACCTGAAATATGTAAGCATGCGGGTATTTGTGTTAAAATGCTGCCAAATGTTTATCATCCTAAAGAAAGGCCATGGGTAAAACCTGAAAATGCTACCACTGAGGAACTAATAGAACAGATAGATATGTGTCCGTCCAAAGCTCTTACCTATCGGATGAATAAGACTTAATATACTCTTTTACTTTATCCTTAAACTTTTTATATATAAATACTTTATCAAATTCGGACTTATATTCAACCTTATTTATATAGTCAAATAGTAAAGCGGAAGATTCTGTACAAAAAATTGGTAGTGAAAACAAGCTAATTCTAATCAAAATAATTTCTATATTTAGAAGTCAAGAAGACTTTATAATAAAAAAGACTTTAATGCAAGAAGAAATATTTCCTCTAGTAGATGAACAAGGTATTGTAGTTGGACAAGCGTCACGTAGTGTTTGTCATGATGGATCAAAGTTGTTACATCCTGTAATTCATCTCCACATCTTTAACTCTAAAGGTGAATTGTATTTACAGAAACGTTCTGCTACAAAAGATGTACAGCCCAACAGGTGGGACTCTTCCGTAGCGGGGCATATAGATTTAAACGAGACACCCGAAAATGCAGCATTGCGGGAGGCTTCCGAAGAGTTAAATATATCGGATATTATACCTCGCTATATAACCAAATATATAATAGAGACAGATCGGGAACGTGAATTAAGCTATTGTTATTATGCTATATACGATGGAGACTTTACACTAAATACAGAAGAACTTGCCGACGGACGTTTTTGGACGATCGATGAGATACAAAATGAGTTGGGTAAAGATATATTTACCTTAAATTTTGAATCCGACTTCAAGTTATTCTTACACAAAGGCTCTCAAAATATAGTTCAACGGTAATCCTATATTTAGTTGATATATTCGATGACTTGTTTTATATCTGAAAAATCTGAAATTATAAAATCGGCTTTACCTTGAAGTTCATTTTCTGGAATTGTAGTGGAAACACCTACAACACGCATTCCGGCATCTTTGCCTGCTCGTATTCCATGAAAAGAATCTTCGAATACAACGCATTCTGAGGGAGATACATTTAGGTCTTCCGCAGCTAATAGATAGCATGCCGGATTAGGTTTACCTTTGATTATGCGCGCCGCTGTAACTTCGGTATCGAATGTTTTGGATAAATTTAATATATCCAAAGCACGTTTCATTTTGAAATCCTGCGAACTGGTTACCAATCCTATTTTATAGTTATTGTTTTTCAGATATTCAATAAACTCCATCACACCGTCTACCAAAGGAAAGTCCATTTGCAATTCGAATTCGCCTAATTCTCTCTCTACTGTTTTTACTTCTTCTTTGGGTAAGTGGCTAAAATATTTTTTTAGTATGTCCGGACTAGTGGTTCCTTTTACTTTCAAAGCAAAATTTTCGATACCTAGATTATATTTTTCACCTAAAGCATCAATGTATATATCATATTGAGGCTCGGTGTTCGCTATCACTCCATCAAAGTCGAACAGTATGGTTGTTATTTTTGTCATATTTCAATATTATTTCTTCTTTTCCGCTGCAAAGGTAAGGTTTTAAATTGTTATTAACAATTAGCGTTTGATTTGTAAATAGTTACTATATTTTTCTGCTTAAAATATCTATTATAAAGTACTGTTGCGATTGCAATATAAATTCATTAATCGCTTGTTACTTGTAAAAAGCATAGCAGAAAAGTGACAATAATAATTATATAAAAAAGTGTCACCTTTGTCACCTTTTGCTACGTAATTGTTTGGATTATATTGTGTTGTGATATATTCCAGATTGTCACTTTTTGTACCATTATATAAAGAATGTCATAAAAGTTGGAATTAAGGAGCAATTAATACTTATTTGCTAAAGAATCGGTGTTGTAAAAAAGCCTCTTTATTTATTTTATTTATATTTTTGTATATTTGATTGTTTAAGATGAGAAGAATATTCCTGATAGGATATATGGGTGCTGGAAAAACAACAGCAGGGAGAGAGCTTGCAAAAGAGCTTAATCTAGAATTCGTTGATTTAGACCACTTCATACAGGCTCGCTATCAAAAAACAGTAGGACAGATTTTTTCAGATGTTGGAGAAGGTGAATTTCGTAATATTGAAAAGAGCATTCTGAAAGAAGTAGGTGAGTTCGAAGATGTAGTGATATCTACAGGTGGAGGCACACCTTGCTTTTTTGATAATATAGAGTATATGAATCAAGTAGGTACAACCATTTATTTGAAAGCATCGGCTGATGTGCTGGCTTCGCGATTGAATGATTGTAAAGATAAACGTCCTTTGATAAAGGATAAAAATGAAGAGGAACTACTTCGGTTTGTAACAGATACTCTAGAAAAGAGAGAGCCTTTTTATTCAAAAGCGAAAATTATATATGAAACTGAGGTGTTGGTCACTCGTGAAGATGTAAATGAGTATGTTCGGAAATTAATAAAATTATTATGAACTTAAGTCTGATTCGTTTTTTAGCAGGTATTACTTTGTTATCCTGTATTATTTCACTCTCTGCCCAAGAAAAGCAATATAGTTTCAATAAAGATAAATCGAAATTGACTCTCATTGTTGAAAAAGAAAATACAAAATTATTAGTAGTAAAAAACAATGTAAAAAGAAGAGGCCTTCCACTCAAAGAGGCTAAGATTTATACATTAGATATAGCTTCCGACACAGTTGGTACATGGTCGGTATTGCCTACAAAAGAAAATGTTTGGAAGTTGTCTTTTGATATTCCTGATGCCAAAGGGTTTTATATAGGATTCGATGATTTTTATTTACCCGAAGGGGCTCAATTATATGTATATGAAAAAAGCAATGTGAAAAATGCTATTGTATACAAACATGAAGATAACCCACAAGGTGGAGCTTACTCTCTCGAGAATCTGAAAGGAGATAATGTTGTACTTGAATATGTAGCACCACAAAATCTAGGAACTCCACGATTGCATATATCCGATGTAGGGTATAAATATGTTGATGAACAAGGCGACCCAATCAGTGGCTTTAATACTGCCTCTAATTCTTGTATGGTAAATATAAATTGTGCAGAAGGTGGCTTTTGGAAGAATCAGAAAAAAGGAGTGTTGCAATTGCGTGTCAAAAGAGGAGGTAGTACTTATCTTTGCTCGGGTACGTTAATTAATAACACGAGTGAAGATAAAACTCCCTATGTGTTAACAGCATATCATTGTTTTGAATACTTATCGTCGTCAATAATATCTAATACTGAATTCTTTTTTGATTATGAGACCCCCGAATGTGAAACAGAAAACAGACCCAACTATAAATATCATAAAGGTGCAAAACCATTGGTACTTAATTCAATCGATGATGGTTCTGACGGTGCTTTACTTAGGTTGTCTGAGTCAATTCCCGATAACTGGGATGTCTATTACAACGGTTGGGATAGAACAAATGATGGCGCGAGTGTAACAGGTGGAGCGGTAATTCATCACCCTCTGGGAGATGTTAAAAAAATAACTCTATTTAATAAACCTCTTACTTCGAGTAAATGGGATCCGGACTCTGAAGACGAGCCAGATGGTACTCAATGGAGTGTGACTTATTATAAAGGCGCTACAGAGGGTGGTTCTTCGGGAGCTCCTCTCTTTAATCAAAACGGTTATGTGGTGGGTACATTATCAGGAGGAGAAAGTAATTGTTCAAATCAGGGGTTAGCTGATTCTTTTGGTAAATTTTGGTTTCATTGGGATCAGTACTATGATGCAGATCAGCATATGTCTAAATATTTGGATCCCAATAATACAGGAGCTACTAAATTGAAGGGGTTGAGTTCGCTTGGAACTGACGAGCCAAATCCTGATCAACAACCAGAATTCCTCATATATTTTAAAGGTGATGTCTTGCGCATATATGCTAAAGATATATTAAAGAAAGTAAGTATTGCAGACTTAAACGGACGAATATTGTATACTAAAACTACAGGTTTTGATTCTTCTATATTTGAAGAAACGTTATATGGATGGCGTCCGGGAGTATATATTGTCTCTGTGGATGTTTCGGGAAGGTCTACGAAGTCGATAAAAGTAATGAAGTAAAGAAGAAAGATCCAATAATAAAATGGCTAAAACCAAAACAGTATATGTTTGTAACAACTGTGGAAATGACTCTCCTAAATGGTTAGGGAAGTGTCCTGTATGTGGAGAGTGGAATACTTATGTAGAAGAGATTGTTAGTAAAGATAGCTCATCGAGAGGGAACTCCAACTTATTTGAAACATCTAAGGCGAAGCCATTATTATTGAAAGAAGTAGAAACGGGAGAAGAACCTCGTATAGACTTGCACGATGGAGAATTGAACCGTGTGCTTGGAGGAGGACTGGTTCCCGGTTCGTTGGTGCTGATTGGTGGTGAACCCGGCATCGGAAAGTCGACACTTGTTTTACAAACAGTCTTAGGACTGAGAAAAATAAAAACACTATATGTTTCGGGAGAAGAGAGTGCCAGGCAATTGAAATTGCGTGCCGATCGTATAAACTCCAATAGTGAGAACTGTTTTATCGTATGCGAGACAAATCTCGAACAGATATTTGTTCATATACAAAATCTAAAACCGGACTTTGTTATCATAGACTCTATACAGACAATATTCACAGAATCAGTAGAATCGTCTCCGGGTAGCGTATCGCAAGTCCGCGAATGTTCGGCTTCAATCCTTAAGTTTGCAAAAGAGACAGGAACCCCTGTGGTTCTTATCGGGCATATAAATAAAGAAGGAAGTATTGCCGGACCAAAAGTGCTGGAGCATATTGTAGATACAGTACTGCAATTCGAAGGAGATCAGCATTATATGTATCGTATCTTGCGAAGCATAAAAAACCGTTTTGGGAGTACTGCCGAACTAGGTATTTACGAAATGAGGCAAAATGGGCTTCGTGAAGTTAGTAATCCCTCCGAATTGCTATTAACTCAGAATCACGAAGGGCTGAGCGGTGTTTCTATTGCCGCAGCTATAGAAGGAATACGTCCCTTTCTTATCGAAACTCAGGCTTTGGTAAGTACTGCTGCTTATGGGACTCCTCAACGTTCGGCTACAGGTTTTGATCTGCGACGGATGAATATGTTACTTGCGGTATTAGAGAAAAGAGCAGGATTTAAGCTGATACAAAAAGATGTATTTCTTAATATCGCAGGAGGGCTTAGAGTGAATGATCCTGCTATGGATTTGTCAGTAATTAGCGCTGTATTGTCTTCAAGCTTGGATATCTCCATAGAGAAGCATGTTTGTATGACTGGAGAAGTGGGCTTGTCGGGTGAAATACGTCCCGTAAATCGTATTGAACAAAGAATATTGGAAGCAGAGAAGCTGGGCTTTTCTAAGATACTTGTTCCTCAAAATAACCTGAAAGGATTTACCTCGAAAGTAAACATTGAGATCGTGCAAGTACGAAAAGTAGAAGAAGCTTTTAGGCAATTATTTGGATGAAAATATAACGATATTAGAATCGTATCAAAAAGGAGTATTGACGACATTATCTTTTTTGCTTATTACGTTATTTGGAGGTTTGATAAGTATGTCATTTTCCATTGTATTACAACGGATAAAGAAAAAGATAGAAGAATAGTTTATAATGAATTACGAAGAAACACTAGAATATTTATATAATCAATTACCTGTTTATCAAAAAGTAGGAGGTACAGCCTATAAAGAAGGATTGGATAACAGTCTGTCCCTTGATAAATATTTTTCACACCCTCATACCCGATATAAGACGATTCATATTGCAGGAACAAATGGGAAAGGATCTACGTCTCACCTTTTGGCCGCAACGTTGCAACAGTCTGGTTACAAGGTTGGATTATATACATCTCCGCATCTAGTTGACTTCAGAGAGCGTATCCGTGTAAATGGAGAGAAGATATCGAAACAATATGTTTTGGATTTTGTTACAAAACACAGAGAGGCTTATGAGCCTATACAGCCTTCTTTCTTTGAATTGACGATGATGATGGCTTTTCAGTATTTTGCCGATACAAATGTTGATGTTGCAATAATAGAAGTCGGACTAGGAGGAAGACTGGATAGTACTAATATTATAACACCGGTGTTGAGTATAATTACCAATATTAGCTTCGATCATATGCAATTTTTGGGCAATACACTAGAGAAAATTGCGGCTGAAAAAGCAGGTATAATCAAGAAGGATATCCCCGTTATTATTGGAGAGGCAGAAGGTGATGTCCGTAAGGTGTTTGGAGATACTGCAGAGAGGGTAGGAGCGCCTATCATTTTTGCAGAAGATGAAAAACTGATACACTCAAGCTTGCGTACTGCCAGTGGGTGGTTGTATGATACAAAATACTATCAGCAGCTCAAAGGTGAACTTTCGGGTTATGCCCAGATAAAAAATACGGCGACAGTACTATGTGCTATACGTGAACTTCAAAAACAGGGCTATGTAATACCATCGAAGGCTGTATATAATAGTTTTGCCTATGTGAATGAATATACCGGACTAATGGGACGCTGGCAAATATTACAAGACTATAATCCCAAAATTGTATGTGATACAGGGCATAATGAAGCCGGAATGAAATATATATCAGAACAGCTTGTAAACGAGCGTTATGATACCTTACATATTATTCTGGGTATGGTAAATGACAAAGATATTTCATCTGTATTATCCTTACTCCCTAAAAAGGCTATTTATTACTTTACTAAAGCGTCTGTACCTCGATCGATGAACGAACGAAGCTTGCAAGAATTTGCTGTCAAAAAAGGGCTTACAGGCTATTCATATCCTACAGTGAAAGAAGCTATTCGTGCAGCAAAAGATTGGGCTACACCAAGTGATTTTATATTTATAGGAGGAAGCAACTTCGTTGTAGCTGATGCACTTATCGAATTCGGCTATGAATAGAAGCAATACAGGGTATTAATTCTTTTGCTCTTTTTTTACTTTACTATGTTGCGGCTTTAGTGCGTTGAGTATTGCACTATCATATCCATACACATCATCAGCATAGTATAGCATATCGTCGTCAGGATACATATAGACTGTGTAATAATCGATGAATAAAGAAATCTTGTCTTTAGGATTAAGAATATCTGGGAGCTTTTTTAACTTGTTTTCTTGTGCGAGCTTCTTTCCTGCTTTTGACATAGGTTGTTTATCTATACTATAAAATAATTGATCTTTGTATATGTCGTCTGATGTTCTCGACATACAAAAGAAAGCCAGATCGAAAGGCTTTTCTACTCTGACACATCCATGACTTACGGCTCTGTTTTTTCTTCCGAATGCCGCTTTAGATGGGGTGTCGTGTAGATATACCGAAAATGCATTGTTGAACATGAATTTTACTAAGCCGAGAGCATTACTTTCTCCGGGACTTTGACGAATTGTATATGAAAACTTAGAAGGGTCAACTTCTTTCCAGTTTATAGTCGTAATATCTACTTCTTTGCCGTTCCTATAGAGTTTCATGTTGTGACGCTTAATGTATGTAGGATCTTTTTTTTGTAATACTGCTACTTCTTTCTGTGCTATACTTGTTGGAATATTCCATATCGGATTCAGATTTAAGTAGCTGATATCACTTTGTAATAAAGGTGTTTTATTAGTAGCAGTGCCAACACAAACCTTCATGATCAGAGGAAGGCTATCTTGCTCCGTGGCCATAAGATATGCCGATGCAACATTTACTTCGATATGCTTGTTATGTTTTGCTTTTGTCATTTTCCAACGATAACGTTCCATGTTGGCTCGTAGTTTCTCCAGATAGTAATCCAATGGTCTGTTTAGTGCATCTATAGTCAGCTTGCCAACTTCTTTTTCTTCCGGGTAGGAGTTCTTTTTACGAAATACATTTATTGCCTCGAGCAGATTTTTATCCATGATCATATCTGAAGAATCATTTCCGATAGAGTCGCCTTCTTCCATAACATATTCTCCTGTTAGAGCTAATCTTCTTGCAATTTCAGATATATGTTTATTCTTATCTCCAAGCTTATAGGTTTCTGTACTTGTTATCTTTTTAAATCCTTGCTCTTTGTTATCTTTCAGATTTTGGTATTCTTTTTGAAGTCTCAGATAAATCGGATCTGTGGGAACCGAATTAATGACACTAGATATCGGATCTTCTTTCAACTCCTTATATACCTCTTGGTAGAAAGCAGAGTCGGGGGTTAATACTGATATATCATAATCTTTTTTGTACAATTTTTTAGGGTTGACAAATCCGTATTTCATCCCCTTGATGTATTTCACAGCAGACCGAGTAGAAGTCAGCTCCAGATCAACCATCTTTTTATACAGATCGTCAAGGTTATACAATCCTGCGTCTATAGAGTCTGTAAGAGCTTCTATTCTACTCGCAGAGAAATATTCTGATGATAAACCATGTTTATCACTTTCTTTCAGAACAGAAACAAAGTCCTTTATTCTCGCTACGTCTAATGTATCATGTGACCAAACAGGATTATATACATCTTCGGTATAAAATGGCAGTAATAGCGAGTCTTTTAGAATAAGCTCATGTATAGTCTCTTTTATCAGCTGAGGATTATAGTCGGGATATAGTCGTGCAAATTTAGACTTAGCTACCTGTTTATTTGTTGATTCACTAAGCTTTGTAGTTTCCTTTTCTTTACAGTCCGTGAAGCTAAAAATTAAGAATGCTAAGACTAAAGAAATGGATAATGTTTTTTTCATAAAAGTAAAGTTGATCAAGTACAAGTGTTTTTATAAAGACAAAATTATACAAAAAGTTATGATAGTACAAAAGTGTTAAGGTACCTGATGTTATTATAGTTATATCAGAAAAATAGCATCAGTAACAATTGTGTGAAAACGATTCTAGCAAACATGGATACCGGATACACTGTTGCATAAGCAACGGCAGGTTCATCGCCGTCGATAGTAGAATTTACATAGCTTAAAGCCATCGGATTAGCCATACTACCACATAGCATCCCTACATTCCGGGCAAAATTGATCTTATATACTTTCATGGCTATCAAAGCAACAATAAGTACCGGCACAACTGTGAGTATAAAGCCAAAACCAATCCATATCAATCCTTCGGTTTGGAATACTGTTTCGAAAAAGTGTTCTCCTGCTCCGATACCCAGACAAGCCAGATATACTGTTAAACCAAACTGGCGCATCAGTAAATTGGCACTTTGCGTTGTATAAGTAGTAATATGAAATCGAGGGCCAAATGATCCCATCAAAATTCCTACAATAATAGGACCGCCGGCAATCCCTAACCTGATTGGAAAATCCATTCCCGGAAAAGGTATAGGTAACGCTCCTAGTATAAGACCTAGCGCAATTCCAAGAAATATCGCTATCAGATTTGGTGTGTTGAGTCGTTTCTCTTCGTCTCCTAGTATCTTAGCAACATTGTCTATCGATGCTTTTTCTCCTACTACAGTAAGCTTATCTCCAATTTGTAGCATAAGATCCGATGATGCTAATAGGTCTATACCTGCACGATTAATACGTGTTATGTTTATTCCATAATTATTGCGCAGTTTCAGGCTTCCGAGTTTCTCACCGTTTATTTTGCTATTGGTGATAATGATTCTTCGTGATACTAATTGGCTATTGTCTATGTGGTTCCAATCTATATCTTCTTTATTCCAGTCAACGTTTTCTTGTTCTCCAAATAGAACTTTGATATGTTCTACATCGCTCTTTTTTGATATAATAAGCAAGTGGTCATTATGCCTGAGAATACTTGCAGAAGTAGGAATAGTAACTATACCATCGTGCCAGATACGTGAAATAACGAAATGCTTAGCCGTTAATTTCATTATATCAACTATCGATTTTCCTTCTATAGCCGGATTGGTTATATGGAATTCACCTACGTGCATTTCATTTTCTTTCTTTTCTGATAGCTTCGCAAATTCATCGTTTGGTACAAAGCACTTTCTAAGAAATATTATAGCCAGAATAACTCCCACTACCCCTAATGGATAGGCAATGGCTGTAGCCAAGGCCATGTCGGCTATTACCCTTTGATTTCCGCTAATTTGTTGTAATGCCTGCTGAGCCGCACCAAGAGCCGGTGTATTTGTCGTAGCACCGCATAATATTCCTACCATATTAGGAAGGGATATGTCACTTGCATAGCTGAATATAACGGTGAGGATTAGTCCTAGAAATACAACTCCCAAGGCAAGCATATTCATACGCAATCCTCCAGCCCTTAAAGATGAAAAGAATCCCGGACCTACTTGCAATCCCAATGCATATACAAAAAGGATCAGTCCAAAATTTTGAGCAAAGTTGAGCATGTCTTTGTTCAGGTCGAAATTGAAGTGACCAATAACGATACCAACAAAGAAGACAAAAGTAATACCAAGAGAGATATTGAGGAGTTTTAGTTTTCCTAGCTGTAGTCCAACAGCAGAAACTATAGATATAATTATAATTGATAGAACCGATGGTGATTCTATTATGGTTTTCATAAACCAATCCATACAATTTACTACTTAGAAATGGACTGCAAAGGTAAAACATTTAATGTGAAAGAGCCAATATCCGCATGTGAAAAATAAAAAGAGAGAAGAATATAAATTTTCCATCTCTCGTTATTCAATTACAGAAGCTGTTAATGATAATTTGCGGACTTCCTATTTCTTGCAAATGTTTGTGAATATACACCACTTACAAACTTCTTCTGTAGGTGTTTGCGTAAATGATGTCTCAGGGTCGAATATTTCATCGAGGCACGTATCAAAGTATTCTTTGAATTCTTCTCTATACATTGAGAAGTCTGTTATATGGTCATCGTTGCGTCCCGATTTATTAATTACTCCCGGCTCAAATTTAGCATCGAATAGATTTCGGAGATAGTATATCCCCGGTTCTATTATTTTATTCGGATACATTTGCATATAAAGATGTGAATACATAAATACTTGCATCACTGCTTTAGGGCGATCTTTAAGACCTTTATCAAAAAGATCTTTCATTTCTTTATATCGTAATACTCCTTTTCCTGTCTTGTAATCTATAATACGGGTACGGCTTTTAACTTCATCTACACGGTCGATAAATCCTTTTAAGGATACAACTTTCCCCGATGGTAGAGTATATTCCATTTTTATTCTTTCTTCTGAGTCGACATAGATAAAAGGTGTAAGTCCCGCATCAGTAACTAAAACTTGTTTGATATATTTACGAAGCACTTCTCCGGTCAGATAATTCTGCCCTGTCAATTTTTTTATTTTCTCAGTTTTGAAATAGTTTTTAGCAAAAGATCGTTCTATATTTTCTGTCAGCAGCTTTTCATCCTTTCTGATCTTGTGTAACAAGTCCGCAGTAATCATCTTTCCCTTAAATGGCTCGTACAACCATTCCATTATTGAGTGAAAAATTGTTCCAAACATACTGGCCTCTATTGTTTCCACTACCTCATCCTCTTCTGCCATGTTTTCTACTACAGAGAAATAAAACTGTAGAGGACAATTGAGATACATATTGATAGCACTGGCAGATAGTTGTTTGTCTCCTCCTTGCAAAAACACATTCATCTTTTCCTGTATCTCAGGAGTTTTAGATACTGAAATGGGAAGACTCTCGGTAGAAGAAACTTTATAAACAGTGAGCTTTTCCCTTATATCGAATGAATTGGCATATAAATGTTTTATCTGTTTAAAATAGCGGCTCACTTCGCCCGATTGTAAGCCTTCGGTGCGAGTATCATACAAAAGATAAATTCGTTTAGCCCGGTTTATCAAACGATAAAAGTGATAAGCAAAAATACTGTCCTGATGCTCGTAAGTCGGTAAATCAAATCCTTTTCGAAGATTATATGGTATAAAAGAACTGGTAGCACGTTTGAGAGGGAAGATACCTTCATTCATCGATAGGATAATAAGATTGTCGAAGTCTAAAGCACGAGTTTCGAGCACTCCCATAATTTGTAATCCAGATAAAGGCTCTCCCGTAAAAGGCACGCTGATGTTTACTATCAACTTTTTCAATAATTTGAAATACGTATCAATTTTAATTTCAAAGGATACATTTTGCAAAGCATCGTTCATTTTATTGATCGTCTTGTAGTATTCCACAATAAATTCGCCTTCAATGTCTACCGAACGGGCACTTATTTGCTCTTCTTCGTTCTCTGTTTCTTTCTGATTATACAAAGATCTCCTTAGTGTTGATAATATATCTTTTAAATACTCAGGTGCATCGTACCAATTATCTATTGTTTTGAATATGAGACTAAATAACGGATGAATTTCTAATTCCTTGACCGATACTATAATCTTATTGTATTGAAGTATATTTTGTCTTAGTTGTTTTGCCTCCTCTCCGGCTATATTTCTTATATATCGGTGATTGAGTATAGCCAATACCGGTTTGTAATAAAAGCCTGCGCTATTTTCGGATCTTCTTACATTCTTTTGCAATTCAAAAATGTGTTCCATCAGTCCCGAAACAGAACTATTGTTCAGGCTATACCCCATTGTTATGTTTATCTTGTCTATCTCTTGGGGTATGGAGTACAGTGTTGGCAATAGAAGATTTTCATCAGGTAGCACCAATGCTGTATTCATAGCTTGATCGGATGATACTATCTGATTTTCGGCCAACAAAGACTTGATGATTGTATGCACATATTTAGCTTGTCCTATGGATGACGGAATGCCAATAGCTTCCACTGTCGGTTGATCAAGGCTTAATTCTTCCGGTTGTAACGGGAGCTGAGACGGAAATTGCACCTTATTCTTATCCATAAAGAAAGATGCTTTGTTCTGAGGATCGCGCACTAAAGGTGATGAGTAATCCCAATAAAAATCGGCAATACCTTTTTTATGGAGGTAATTAAGTAGTTTCTCTTCGGATTTGCTATGCCCGTTTAGGCCTATAAATATTATTTTTTCGTATGGAAGTTCATAATCCGGATTCTTTGAAAAAGAATCTATTACATCTCTGAAAATCATTCCTTCATAGGCTTGATTTTTTTCTGCAAGTTGGTTTCTTAGAGAAGAGTATAGCTGAAAGAGTACTTCCCACATTTCGAGGAAGTCTTTCTTTTTGTCATTTTCTCCTACAGGTAAAAAGTTTGACCAGAAACGTCGTATAACTTCTATCTGTGTTTCGGTTAAGTATGAAAATCCGGTGTCAATATCTTTTAAGTCTTTTATATTTCTGAACAGTTGGTGTGCATCAACCAAATATTTATCGATGTCGTCAAAATCATTGAGCAGCATTTCTCCCCAATATAGAAATTCATCGAATGTTTCGTTGGTCTTACCTACCTGTTTGTATATATTGAACAACATAAAAAGCATCTCAATGCGATCTGCTTTTTTATATGGACTTAGTTGTTCGAACAAGTCTGCTATTGTCAGTATTTGGGGCGAAAAAATAGGCTTATCCGCTATCTGCGATAAGTAATGTTGGAAAAAGACTCCGGCTCTACGGTTCGGAAAAACAAAAGTATAACGACTTATATTTTGTCCATCGGCCTTATAGTATGCTTGAGCTACATTGTATAGAAAAGGAATCATTTTTTTAGAAAGTAGGTAAATCAATTACATGCAAAAATACGAATTTAAGACATTGGCTGCATTATTTTCTTCAAAAGATTACCGGGCAAAGTTTTTATTCTTGATGAAGTGCTTTATCATTAAAATAGATTCCTTACACGACTATAAAGATTCTGGTTCTCTTATGAGAAAGGGATGCATTTAGTATGCATCCCCTTGCCAATTTGGTTAAATGTTTAATTTTTATAATCTTACAAGGCTCAATGATTTTGTTTCATGAAATAAGCTTTACCGTTATTATACCATACTTCAAATCCTTTTGATTTTAGCAAATCCATGATTGGTACGGGCTTGAATGGTGCAGTTAATTCCATAATCTGATTGTTTTGCAATTCCTTTGATAGCCGGATAATCTCTTGCATGGGGTTTTCTCCAGACTCTATAATAGGACGAGCATCAAACCGAATTGTGATATTCATTTCGCCAAACCATTCCGGCTTATCTTTCTGTTCATTATCTATATCTATTGATTCATTACTGTTATCAATAGGCAACCCGGCGGCTTGGCGCAGTGTTTCAAGAAGTAGAATAGGGGAGATGCCCGCAACTTTTGCAGCCTGCTGTAATGTCGTAACCTTTGCTACAGTACGGCGCAAAATAGGATTCCGCAGTTTAGAGAATGCAGGAGAAAGATCCAATAATGTACCCTCTAAATGAGGATATGCATCCAGCAAATCAGAAACCTTTATATGTAGATTAATATCCATGACTCTTTATTTTGAATAAGAAAGTAACCTCTGATCTCCTTCCAGCTTTCGCAAGTCGGTTATATCCTGAGTAATTTCTATCACGCCTAAATATTCTCCGTCCTGTCCCCTGAGAGCGGTATAATCTATATGCACAAAGCGTCCTTTGAAGTTAGATATCCAAAATGCGGCTTTGTTTTCTTTGCCGGTCTTGAAGTCATCAATGATTTGTTCTACGATATGAACACTGTGGGGAGGATGGCACATACGTACATCACGCCCGATAATAGAACGATTTCTCTCAAATACACGATTAGGACTATGAGAAAAGAACTTTACTTTATCATCTTTATCAACAAATGTGATATCTACCGGAAGAGTAACAAATAGAGCTTCTAACTCCTTTATGTCGAAGTTGCCTGAAGATAGCTTAATTGCATTACCCGGCATAAAGATCGCTTCTTCTTGCTTTACAAGTTCGGGGTTCCATTCTACGCTTGGATCATAAAGGCAAAAACCGTATATCGTTGTTTCCTTATGTATTTGATACCAATTTTCGTCAGTGAGTGTATCCAGGCACATCGGCAATAGAATTTGTTCTTCTTTCATTATCATGCCTTCTATTGCATCGATGGCAGGTTGCAAAACCAACGAGCAAACTGTTTCCAGCTCTTCTCTTGTCAGTTCGCTTTTGAGAGCTTCATGAGCGGCTTTCAATAATTCCCGGGTTTCATCATGTTTACCCCACATCACCTTCGGTGGACCTGTAATTCCTGCCTTCTCCAAAAATGGAAACAGTAGATACTCTTTGCGCAAATAGTGTTTATCTACATCCGATAGTTGATTAAAGAGGCTTCGCAATCCCATCGTAAAATCTGCAATGTCACTATCTTTCAAGTTTTTCAACACATCGAACATCCCATAAGTCAGGTCGATGCGCTTTTCTAGTTCTCTGTTTTCTTTGATAAAAGTATCTACAGGATGTCCATCAGGTACACCTTTGGCGGTTGATGTATCTATACTACCGTCGAGTACAGCCGTGTGTATATCACATAGGCGCAATATATCTTCTTCGGGAAGACCTTCAGCTATCAATTCCTGCTCTACCTCTACTACCTCATTGTATGGAACCGAGTGCAGTAAATTTATCAGACGGCTTTTCACTTGTTCGGGAGCTTCGCCGTTATGTAATTGAAGAATAAGATGTTTAAGTAACTCTTTTCTTTTTTCGGAATTATTGATTAGCTCGCTCATCGCCTATTCTTTTATCATGGTTAATAACATCTTAAAAGACTCTACAGCTTGAAGTGCATGAGTTATGTTGGCCGGCATTATAATAATCTCACCTGCCTTTACCCTGTGAGGTTCGCCATTTATGCGAATTTCAGCTTCACCATCCAGTACTTGTACAAGCGCATCGAAAGGTGCTGTATGCTCGCTAAGTCCTTGTCCCTTGTCGAAGGAAAATAATGTAACATTTCCTGCTCGGTTTTTAAGTATTTGTTTGCTTACTATTCCTCCTGTGGAATAATCGATTTGCCCCGCAATATTGAATACGGTTGCTTTAGCGAATGTATTTGTTTCCATTTTTAATGTTTTATGTAATTATGTGCTGACATTATGAAGCAAGAAACATCTTCATATCTTCGTCAGGTGTGGTAATAGAGCCAATACCAAAATTATCAACCAGCACTTTAGCCACGTTAGGCGATAAGAATGCCGGGAGTGTTGGCCCTAAGTGAATATTTTTTACACCGAGTGATAACAATGCAAGAAGAACGATAACAGCTTTTTGCTCGTACCATGCAATGTTGTATGCAATCGGTAATTCATTAATGTCATTTAGTTCAAAAACTTCTTTAAGTTTCAGCGCAATCAAAGCGAGAGAGTAACTGTCGTTACATTGTCCGGCATCGAGAACACGAGGAATACCACCTATATCACCCAGAGGCAATTTGTTGTAGCGATACTTAGCACAACCGGCAGTAAGGATAACTGTATCTTTAGGTAGATTTTCTGCAAATTCAGTATAATAGTTACGTCCTTTCATACGACCATCGCAACCTGCCATTACAAAGAACTTACGTATAGCTCCTGTTTTTACAGCGTCAACTACCTTATCAGCAAGTGCGAATACCTGTGCGTGAGCAAATCCTCCGATAATTTCTCCCGACTCTATTTCAGTAGGGGCTTTGCATTGTTTTGCATGCTCTATCAATTTTGAAAAATCTTTAGGCTGCCCGTCTTTTCTGTCTTCTATATGCTGAAAGCCGGTAAACCCTGATGCACCCGTAGTATATACTTTATCTGCGTAGGTTGACGTAGAACGTGGAGGTACAATACAGTTAGTAGTAAATAGTATTACACCATTAAATGATTCAAAGTCTTCGTTCTGACGCCACCAAGCACTACCATAGTTGCCTACAAAATGGCTATATTTCTTAAATGCAGGGTAGTAATGCGCCGGAAGCATTTCGCTGTGTGTGTAGACATCTACGCCTGTTCCTTCTGTTTGTTCTAACAGGTCTTGCATATCACGCAAGTCGTGACCAGAGATAAGAATACCAGGATTATTGCGAACTCCGATATTTACTTTTGTAATTTCAGGATTTCCGTATGTAGAAGTATTAGCCTTATCAAGCAAAGCCATTGTTTTTACACCATATTCACCACACTTAAGCACAAGAGCTGTAAGCTCGTCTCCGCTCAATTCTTGGGTTGTTGCAACTAAAGCTTCTTGCATAAAAGCATGGATATCATCATCCTCATATCCCAGATTTGACGCATGTTCAGCGTAAGCTGCCATCCCTTTGATTCCATAGATAAGAAGTTCACGCAACGAGCGTATATCTTCATTTTTAGTTTCAAGGATTCCTACATTTCCAGCCTTCACTTCCATTTCTTTTACGCTTTCGGTAGTCCAAGTAATGCAGTCACAATCTAGGTTGGGTGTAGTGTTGCCTCCTTTAGCTTTTAATTCGAGTAAAAGTTCGTCTCGTAGATTTATAGCTTCACGTACACGTATTACGAAACGCTCTTTGTCGAAGTTTGCATTGGTGATTGTCATAAATAATGACTCCATTACAAAGCGATTTGTATAAGCGGGTATTTCTACACCTGCTTTACGTAATTCTACAGTACTGTATGAGATTCCTTTGAGAAGAAACATTAACAAATCTTGAAGATTAGCAACCTCCGAAGTTTTTCCACAAACACCTTTTACCGTACAGCCTCTATTGTGAGCTGTTTCCTGACACTGATAACAAAACATATTCATATCCTTAGTTTTTTAGTTAATTATTTTTTATAGAATGATTATTCCTTTATTTCTGATAAATTGGTTATATAGTAAATTTAACTCCTGATTATTGTGACTAACCTGTTATTTCTTATGCAAACATACGATGGTAGTAAAACTAAAATCGTAACATTTGTTACGACTGTGAATTATTTTTTGTAACTTTGTAAAAAATTACAAGACTATGAACTCTGACTTACTTTTTTTCTGTACAATGTGTCGTGAAAAATCTCAGGAAGAGATTGCTCGACTAAAGTGTACGATAGATCATACTGTAAAGCATTATAAAAAAGGAGAATACATCGCCTATCAGGGTGATGTTATTTCACAGTTATATATGTTATCCAAAGGGAAAGTAAAAACAGAGATAGTCTCCGATTCAGGGCTTACTCTATCAGTAGAAGAAATTTCAGCTCCTTATCCTTTGGCTGCTGCTTTTATTTTTGCGGAAAATAATCGTTTCCCTGTGGATGTGATAGCTCTTGATGATAGCGAAATCTTATTTATCACGAAAGATTCTGTGGAGAAACAAATGGCCAAATGTCCCGGATTTTTGCGAGGATTCATGGCCTTCAATGCCGATCGTGTACAATTCTTATCCGAAAGGCTCAAAATATTCTCGCAAAAAGGAATTAAAGCTAAAATAGCATATTACATTTTGCAGCACGATAAAAACGGATCTTTTGAATTAGGAAAGAGTATCGCATCTCTTGCCGAGTATTTTGGTGTAGAACGTCCTTCCCTATCCAGAGCTATTTCAGAAATGGCTGCCAGTGGAATCATAGAATTTGAAGGAGGTAAAGGTAAAATACTAAACTATAATGAAATAAAAGAATTATTAGGATAATTGATATCCGAATATCTTTTGTCTTACTCTATAATAATAGAGAACAGAATTTTCTATTCTATCTATATAATTCTGTATTGTCAATATACATGTACACTCCCTTGTGCGGCCGGTAGGTAATTTACACCAATCCAAGTTATCATCAGTAATATGAATGCGATAGGCAACGCCCAAAGCGCAACTTTATCATATTTACCATACAATCGTATATGTATATATCCGAGATAAGCCATGGAAGTAACAAAAGCCCATGTTTCTTTAGGGTCCCATGACCAATAATGCCCCCATGCTTCTTTTGCCCATACTGCACCCATCAGCATTCCTAATACAAGGAATCCAAATCCTACATAAACGATATTATCTATAAAACTGAATATATTTTCATTAGAATAACCATTACGGTGTACTTTTCGTAATTGCACAAAAGCTCCGATAGTAGCAGCTCCAAACATAGCGTAAGAAAGAATATAAGATGTGACATGAGGTACAAACCATTCGCTTTGAAGAGCAGGCATCAAATTTTTAGAATGTATTTCGGGCTTAAATAAATTGATAAACACAAAAACCGATGCTACCAATGCAGAAAAAGATAACAGCCAAGGATATTTCCATCTGCGATAAGCTAGGTATCCGACCGAAGACAGAAAAAAAGAATACCATAAGCGAGTTTCACCCATCGTTCTCATTGGCGGACGTTCGATATGTATCCAAAAGCCTGCGATAAATGCAGCAAATACAGCTATACCACATAGCATTAATATATCACCTAATCGCTTTTGTGATCGATACACTATAATTCCGGCCGAAAACCAGAGTATCACAGCAGGAAGTGCAAACCATATAAAATTATTCCAATTCATATTCTTATCTTAGTACTATTATTCTTTGTTGTTGTCATTCTCACTTCTATGCTTAACCAATCTGCCATTCCAAATTAAAGCGATTGAACCTAGAGCGATAAAAATAAATCCGATATATACCGGTATAACCCAGGGGTCGTATACAAGTTCCATGCTACTGTATGAAGATAAGCGTCCGGACTGATTATCATATCCATATTGATAGATTGTCCAACTTCCGATACGCATTGGTTTATTTACTTCTATTGTTCCTTTTTTTATTGTGCCGTTAGGTGTGTATGCTTCTATATCCGACATAAATCGTTTGGGGTCAGGAACGCTCATTACCACACACTGGTGTTCATCGAGGGGAAGGGTCATATAAAGTTGTGCCTGATTTCCTCCACATATCCATCCGGTGGTATCTTTACCTTGAGATACATTGAATGCCCGTATTTTGGCAGCCGGAGTTGCTCCGGGCATAGGTACTTCCCGATAGGTACTATCGCTATTGCGTACTGCCTGATGGATATATTCTTTCAATTCAATCTCCCATCCATTAAGATGTCCTTCAGTTATTTCTGTATCTATCTGATAATAGTCCGGCTTGTCTTCTGGTAGAGGTTTTCCACTTTTGCGATCTATAATAGTTAGCTTGGGTGGATATTCCTCCATATCAAAATCGTTTAGTTGTATCGCAATCGGTAATTCCTTTACGTTTTCATCTTCATCATAAACTCTCCACTCTATCTCTCCTTCACGTACGTGCATCAGATAACGTTCAATATCAGCATGTCCCAGTCCTGCTGCGAATAGTGTGATCCATAGTCCGATATGGTTCAAGTAAAATGCGTAGTCCTTCTTGCGAAAATTAAACAAACGGCGAACGATAAGACAGCCAAGTGATAATAGGGTGATAAAGTAAATGAGTATGAAAGCCCATGAACTTGTCATACTGTCGAAACCCAGACGTGAAAATATGTTTTTCGGAACGTCATGCGTATTGCTTGTCATTTGTGGTGTAAGTCCCATGATGATCGTAAGAATGAGTAATGCTGAGATTAAACAGACTGAAGAGGGAATACCACTAAACCATAGTATGAAATGGCTCTTACGCACAAAAAGCGAAAGAATACATAAAATCAGTGTAATAGCTCCTACCAAAAGATTGGAAGGGAATGCCAATAAATAAAAATTAAAATTACCAATTGTGAGTTGAAGCAGAAATCCGACCAAAAGGATTCCGCACGTAGCAACAATGCTTTCAGGATATCCCCAAGGCTGTTGCCACATTTTTCGATTATTTGTTTTTTCCATCTGTTTATATAGAAGAGAGCTATTATTTTTTTGTCGAGAATAGTTTAGGTGTTATATTTATAGATACCCATCCCCAATCTTGCCAGCTTTTATGGTATCCGCCTTTTACTACATCCATCGACTTGCTTCCAAGCATGAACGAATAGCCTGCCATAAGTTTTACATCAGGCATGATTGACCAATTTACCTGAAAGTCAAACTCAGAACCTAAGCCTTTGTCTATTTTTTCATTTGATACAACAATTTCATTTGCAGTCAAGAAATAATGATAATTCAAAGATAGATCGACTTTCTTCGAGGGCTTGTAGAAAATGGCAAATTGATTGTCCCATAACCCCGGATTGAGACCATTCGCAAATGAAGAAGCATAGAAGTAATCCATTGTTCCGTAGAATTTATGGTGTGTACCATATAACGGATCAAATGCTTTTTGCTTTGTGTCATCCTGCTTGTTTCCACTCAGATAGTCACTGCCCACACCTAATGACCATTTAGAGTCTATTTTGAAACCTGCAAAAAGGCTTCCCATAAAGGCTGATACTTCTTTATTTGACTTGTTTTTTCCTGTTTGATAATAAAAAGAACCTTTGATATCCCAACCGTTTGCTATATAAGTCAAATAAGTCCCAAAGGTTTGCATATACTTGTTGGATGAATCTTCTTCGCTTCCGTACTGAATACCCAGATTCATTGCAAGTAATGAGATGCCGAATGGGGTCTCTCTATTTCCATAGTGATACCAAAGTGTTTGCATATTTTTATAAGGCTGTCCTCCGGCTTCATAAAAACTTCCTCCTTTTATTTTTTCATCGTTCTGGTTTAAAGCCAGGATCAAATGCAAAGTGTTTATTTTATCCGCATATCCTAACTTTAATACATCATGATAGCGTCCCGAAACGTTCCAATCGAGCCCACCTAATATACGTTCATCGTCATAAGATAAGGCTTGTCTCCCTAATTGGGCAAAGAATCCATTGTTAAAATTTAATTTAGCCCATGCTTCGTTTAGCATGAAGCGTCCATTCTTTTCTACTTGAGGATCTTGCCCCCAAACTCCAACGTGCTGTCCTGATAATTTTAATTCCAGGTTTGAACGTTGAAAGTCCATTGAGATTCGAGCACGGTTGTTTATGAAAGTAGCGGGGTGTTCGCCTTCATTTCTGGGGAACAACGCCCCATTGCGATATTCTCCGCGTGATCGTAGTTGCGCCGATATGGAAAATATGTCTTCTTGATTATTCTCTTGTCCTAATAATGTGAGAGGGAGTAATAGCAACCCTATTATGAAAATCTTTCTCATAATGATTATAGTTTAAAAAGCGCCTGCAAATGCGATATTAGATGAATGCAGACGCCCTTGAGGTAAGAAAAAATTAGTTCATAGCCAGCTTTCCTTCTGATTTGGCTTTTTCTATCCAAGTAGGAAGTGTTGTTTTAATCCACTTATCTTTGTCCTCACGAAGCTTTTTCATATCCAATCCGATATATTCCTGAGCTTTTGATTTTGTAGAAATATCTGGCATTTTAACGTCTGCAACTCCAAGAGTGAATAATACTTTTTGCAGTTCCAGTTGTGCCTGTAGCGTACGGTCTAAACTATGAGCAAGGATTCGTTGAGTTTCTACAGGAGCATGGAAGGATGCACCGTGAGAGGCCACTGCAAAATCCCAACGCCATTGAGCCTGACGAATCAATTTCAAAGACTCCTTCATTTTAGCTTCATCTGCACCATTGTCCCATGCTGTTTTAGCCATTACATGGGCTTTAGCAAGTTCTACTTCTATTCTGTTTCTAATCTCTAATGCCTTATCCTGATATTGATAAACATAATTTTTCAGATTCTCTTCACTATCTCTATGGCATGTTTGACATGTTGATGACACATTTTTAAGCGGACTCATTACCTGATGGTTAGAATATTTAATACCTCCTTCGGACATATATGGCATGTGACAGTCGGCACATGATAATCCACGTTGAGCGTGTGGTCCTAAAAGGAAAATTTCATAGTCAGGATGCTGTGCTTTTAGCATTGGAGCTTTGCTCAGATGATGCACCCAGTCTGTATAATTTGCATTGTCATAATATTCTTCCATCGATTCTACTGTCATACCTCCATCCCAAGGGAAGGTCAGATATTTACCGTCACCCTTAAAGAAATATTCTACATGGCATTGGGCACATACCAGAGAACGCATTTCTTGAGGAGTTGCTTTTGTAATATCTTTGCCTTGACGCTCAAAGGCTTCTATCAAAGCCGGACGAGTGATAGTCAGATTCATCGTCTTAGGATCGTGACAATCGGCACAACCTACAGGATTTACAATCTCACTGCCAAACTGACTCCATGAGGCTTTGTAAAAATTCTCTATTCCTACTTCATGCATCATTCGTGGTACATCAGGGCTCTTACAAGCCCAGCAAGTAGCCGGTTGCATATCTTTGTGTTCATGATCAGGTGTTCCGGTACGAAGTGTATGCGTTACATCTTCTATCGTATACATATGTCCGCGTGGAGCCGAATAGTCTCTGGAAAATGCATAACCAGCCCAAAGAACAACCATTTCGGGACGGCTTTCGAGTACATCTTCAGGCATATTTCCTAAATGCTTACTGCGGAAATCCATTTCTTTTGTTTTTTTCCAAGTATCGTATTCACGAGGGTAATTGATACCCCATTCTTCACTATTGGTATTAATTCCTGTAATCTCTATCTTCTTATTATTATACAGAGTCGCTATTTCAGCTCTACGTTCTGTAATAGATGCTGCTAAAAGTCCAAGCATAAATACCAAAACCATTACTACCGCAAAATCCCCCATCCAATGATCGGTTTTCGCCTGATTGCTTCTGCTAATTTCTTAAACATATTGGATCTTATTTTTTATTTTTCATAATATTATTCAACCAATCCGGTACTGCTGACTTTGGTAACGGAACAATCGCGTTCGGTGAAGAAGATAGATTACTCACGACGGTGTGAGGAACTTCCCGATGACAATCCCAGCACGCTTTTCCTTCACCTTCTTTTACTTGTGTGTAGTTTATCATACCGGTATTCACAAATTCTGTATTCAATTGAGTATGGCAGCGAATGCAGTTATCCATGATTACTTTTTTACTGGCATCTCGAGGACGGATAACCTGTGGTTCAGCATTTAATGTAAATACTGCAGCATGGTAAAGTCCATCCATAGCTTTGAATGCATATTTATTAATGACATTATCATGTGGTACATGGCAATCGTTGCAATTGGCCCATTCTCGGTGTGCGCTGTGTTGCCATGTTTGATAATAAGGAGTCATAATATGGCAATTGATACAAGCTTCGGGATCATCAGACAGATAAGAATGTGCCCGGGACATATAGGCCGTGTATCCGCCAAGTCCGGCTATGATTCCCGCTATAACAAATAGTGGAACAACAAAATTCCGTGGTATTAGATTTAGAAGTTTTCTCATTTTATTTACCAATGAACACTGTTATTAAACAAAGATATTATATAGAAATGATAATTTCCGTAACAAATGTTACGTTGTGTTATTTTTTATTAATTAATTTAGAGCTACTTATATCATTTCGTCTCTTTTGAGAGTTATCGAAATATGTTATCCTGTTTCAATGGATAATTAAAGTCGTGCCATAATATTAAAGAATAGAGTATCTGTTTATTGAAATAATTTATTTGTAATAGATACTTATACAGATTTTTTAGTTGTATGAGAGTGAACCGTTATAAAAGACGTATATAAATGTTTGTTATTCACGACAAAATACAAATTATTTTTTATTCTTCAAAGAATTTTGTTCTTTGTTTTAACTTTTTATTTGCTTAAGGTTTAGCTTGATCTCTATTTGTCCTTTTCATCTAAAAGCGGTAATTTTGCGCACAGCTTTTTTGAAGCACTAAAAAAACATACAAAAGAAAGAAATGAATAAGAAGATATCAGATTTTGAGATAATGGCTCCAGTTGGCTCTTACGACTCTTTGGCTGCGGCTATACAGGGTGGGGCAAACTCTATTTACTTTGGAATAGAAGGGCTGAATATGCGAGCCAAGTCTTCTAATAACTTTACAATGGATGACTTGAAGCAGATAGCCGCTATATGTAAAGAAAATGGACTAAAGAGCTATTTGACGGTGAATACAATAATTTACGACAATGATATCTCGTTGATGCACCAGATTGTAAATGCTGCAAAAGAGGCTGAGCTTTCAGCCGTAATTGCTTCTGATGTAGCTGTGATGATGTATGCGCGCAGCATAGGTGTTGAAGTTCATTTATCTACACAATTAAATATTACGAATACAGAGTCCTTAAAGTTTTACGGGCAATTTGCTGATGTTGTTGTATTGGCACGCGAGCTGAATCTCGATCAGGTGGCTTCTATCTATAAAGATATTGTAGAGCAAAATATAAGAGGTCCTAAAGGGGAACTTATCCGTATCGAAATGTTTTCTCATGGAGCTTTGTGTATGGCTGTGTCAGGCAAATGTTACCTGAGCTTGCATGAAAGAGATTTATCTGCAAATAGAGGGGCATGCAATCAACTGTGCCGCCGCAGCTATATTGTAAAAGATAAGGAGTCTGATATTGAACTTGAAATTGACAACGAATACATCATGTCTCCAAAAGATTTGAAAACCATTCATTTTATGAACAAAATGATGGATGCAGGAGTACGTGTATTTAAAATAGAAGGGCGTGCTCGTGGTCCCGAATATGTGCGTACTGTAGTCGAATGCTACAAAGAAGCGGTGCAAGCCTATTGTGAAGATACATATACTGAAGAAAAGATTGAAACGTGGGACGAACGCCTTGCTACGGTCTTTAATAGAGGATTCTGGGATGGTTATTATCTTGGACAGAAACTGGGAGAGTGGTCTAGCAATTATGGCTCAGGAGCGACGAAACGAAAAATATACATAGGTAAAGGACTTAAATATTTTTCAAATCTTGGTGTTGCCGAATTCTTGATGGAAACACAATCGTTAAAGGTTGGTGATGAAATACTTATTACCGGGCCTACTACAGGAGCAGTAACACAGATCGTAGAAGAAATTAGAGTAGACCTTCAACCTGTAGAAGAGACAGTAAAAGGCGAGAAGTTCTCTATTAAAGTGAATGAGAAAATCAGACCTTCCGACAAACTATTTAAGCTAGTATCGGTAGAACGGAAGAATAAGTTTGTAGAAAAAATATAGCAATATTATTTTTTCAGATTCCTTTTTATATTGAACTTCACAATCTTCGTAACTAGATTCAATGGTAAAGGTTTATCCAATGGCAATTGTATTGCTCCTTTTGATGTTTTGTATTGTGTGAGTTCTTCTTCGAAGGCAATAATAGCTTCTGCACCCGGATATAAACCGATGTGCTTTTTATGACCTGCAAAGTGTATAAGATTTCCATTCTGATGAAATGTGGGCATTTGCCAACTGATTTTTTCGATTGCATCAGGTGCAGCTTTTTTGATGGTTTTTCTTAGTTTATTCATCAATGCCTGAATATTCTCAGGAAATGAAGCTATATATTCATCTATGTTTTGCATAATTATAATGTTTAACTTTAATAAAATAAATTTGTAAGGCTTGAATTTAATTTTCAAGTCTTACAAATTTATTTAAAATTATTTCAATATGAACTAAAATAAAAAAAGGTGGAAGTATGTACTCCCACCTTTTCAGAATTATATTCGTTATAAGTCTTATATATTTTCTCTTATTTTTTTTGCAATTTCTTCAAATTCAAATTGCTCAATCTTTATTCTTGGATTTGAAAGGCTCATATCAGATTCTTTATTTATAGGAATCAAGTGTATATGAGCATGAGGTACTTCAAGGCCTACAACCATTATACCTACACGTTTGCAAGGAATGGCTTTCTCAATAGATTTTGCAACTTTTTTTGCAAAAATGACCATATCTTTTAAAATATCGTCGTCAAGATCGAATATGTAATCTACCTCCTGCTTAGGAATGACAAGTGTATGTCCTTTTGCCATCGGATTTATATCCAAAAATGCAAAGAACCTCTCATCTTCAGCCACCTTATATGATGGTATCTCACCCTTAACAATTCTACTGAAAATACTAGGCATAAGTTTATAATGATATATCCATAATTTCGAAACTCATAATTCCCGAAGGAACTTTTATTTCGGCTATATCTCCCACTTTTTTACCCATCAATCCTTGCGCGATAGGAGTGTTTACAGCCATCTTGTTTTCTTTCAAGTTAGCCTCGCTCTCTGCAACGATTGTATATGTCATCTTTTGGTTATTTTTCGTATTGCGTATTGTAACCTTGTTCAATATTTGCACAACGTCTGTTCCTATTGAATCTTCATTGATCAGACGAGCATTTGCCAATAGATTTTTCATTTGGGCTATTTTAGCTTCAAGTAGCCCCTGAGCCTCTTTGGCTGCATCGTATTCAGCATTTTCAGATAAGTCTCCCTTGTCTCTAGCCTCTGCTATTTGTTTCGATATAGCAGGCCTTTCCGTAGTTTCAAGAGTGTTGATTTCTTCTTTCAACTTTTTGTAACCTTCCGCGGTCATGTAAGTGATAGCCATGGTAATTAAAAATTAAATTAATTCCTACTGTTTTTTAAATTTTTGATTGTTTTTAAAGCGACAAAAAGAAAAAGAATTCCTGCCGTTAAAGGCCAGAACTCCTTTTCCTTTTTCATTTTATCAAAAACAAAGATATACTATATTTTTCGTATTTTCAAATATTTGGAAATACTTTTATAATAATTTTTGAACTTCTGAAGCTAGGTTATCAGTAGATAAAATTCTTTTTACAATCTCTCCATTCTTGTTTAATAAATATGTAGTAGGGAAGCCTTGAATGTTGAATTTTGCAAGCCATTCAGAGTTGAGTAGTTTGCTATCTCTTACACATATCCAAGGTAAATTTGTTGCTGCATTTTTCCATGCATGTATATCCGTGTCAAAAGATACTTGGTACACTTCTACATTTCCTTTATTCTTACTATATACATTATTGATAAGTATATTGTGCGCCGGAGAAAAATCTGTTTGGTATGCAGTAAAATCGAGTATAACAACTTTTCCTTTCAATGAAGATAAACTTACCTCCTTGTTATTTATATCAGGTAGCGTTATATTATAAAACACAGTGTGATCTGTAGCCTCGGTATTCTCTAGTTTTTTCATTGTTTCTTCCTGACTTGCCATTTGTTTCAACTCTGCCAAAGTAGTCAGCGTAAAAGTCTTTAAATGCTCTGCTCGTGGTGATTTTGATTTATATAGGTCCCAAACGGTAGCAACAGCTCTGAAAGCTACCAAGTCATTTTTATCATAAGGATCGAATATTAAATATCCATCTACTTTTTGAAATAAAGCAAAATAGCTGGCTAAGCTTTTTGAGTCAGATAAGATTAGATCTTTAGCTTTCGTTTTATATTCATCCAGCGCTTTTTGAATTTCTGCGACATATTGATCCTGTGATATTTCTTTACTTTCAAATTGTTTTCTCAAATCAGACACAGTCCGACTAAGCTTGTTTTGGGCAAAAACAATATCTTTTATTTTCACAGAGCCTTCAGAGCCCTCTATTGTATATTCCGATGCAAATGTAGGTTTGCTAGCATGTACAGTAATTGTTTCTATAGAGTCTATTGCTAAGTTTATAGATTGCTTATCCATTCTTAGTAAATAGAATTCAGGATAACCTAATGCAGGCTCTTTAAATTTGAAACTCCCATCTGTCTCTAGTTTTACTGAGTCTATTATTGTTGTTTCATTCAAAGACCGTCTTTCTAGATATAACATTGTGGTGTCGGCATTGGCAATCTTACCCTCTACTGTAAAATGAGGGCCTTTATTCTGACAAGATGCAAAAGTGATGACCGCAAGAGTAATAATAGATAACTTGGAAAAAAGAAATGTTTTCATGTATAATGCATGTTATATTATATAAGTATTTAGCGGAACAAAGATATTAATTATAATTATTATGTGATTCTCCGCAAGAGTTTCTTTCCAAAAATATTTTCATATATATAATATAGTAAGGTTAGGATTGCTCTTTTTGATGGATGCTCTTATAGTCGAAAAAACAATCATCAATTAAGTAGTTTTGTTTAAGGTGATTGTATATTTCGG
>NZ_DAOKYH010000039.1:0-7180 GCF_035323175.1 Dysgonomonas sp.
CACGTATCAATGCTTTCGGTTCGTATGGACTGAATGATTCTAAAGCCTTCAAATTCCGTAATGATTCTTATTTGGTAGGTATAAATCTAAGCTGGACAATATTTTCCGGCAATCAGAATCGGAGTAAGATGAAGTCTGCACAATTTCAACGTGATAAAATGCAAGAAGAGCTCAATCTGCACATCAAAAAAGAAGAACTGGAGCTAAATAAAACTAAGCGAGATCTGACCGATTTGCAAATAGAGATAAACAAGCAAAATACAAGTGTAGGGCAAGCCGACGAAGCCTTACGTATTCTAACCAATCGCCATCATGAAGGTTTAGCCAGCACCACTGACCTGTTGATGGCTCAAGCGCAACTTTCGCAACAGAAACTCCTGCTATCACAGTCCATCATGTCATATAATATCACAGAGGCATACCTCAATTTTTTATCAAAGACGAAATAATAAACAAAACCTATAAATAGATATGAAAACTTTAAGAAATGTATTTTTAGTAATAGTAGGTATCTCGGCTTTCTATTCCTGCTCTTCATCCAACAAGCCCGAGGATAAAGATAGAACCATAGTGAAAGTCGAAGTTTACACTCCAACTCAGTCATCTAACGAAGGCTTTTATCTTAGTGGTGAGGTCACAGCCAAGCAAACGGCCAATATCAGCACTCGTATGATGGGTTATATAACCAAAATATATGTGAAACCAGGCGACAAAGTAGCGTCAGGGCAACTCCTCGTATCTATTAGCAGCGATGATATTCTGGCAAAAAAAGCACAGGTACAGGCTATGATTACCGAAGCTGAAGCCGCGTCAAAGAATGCGCAGCGTGATTATGAGCGTTTCAAAACACTGCGCAGCCAAAACAGTGTATCAGACAAGGAACTCGAAGATGTGTCTTTGCAAAACACATCGATGAATGCGAAAGTGCAGATGGCTCGCCAGCAGATGAACGAAATAAATGCAATGCTTTCCTACACCAATATACGCGCACCATTCTCGGGAGTGGTAACACAAAAAATGCTGGACGAAGGCAGTATGGCAAACCCGGGAATGCCTATTCTGACGATTGAGCAGAGTGGCGAATTACAAATCGTAGCATCCATTCCCGAAAACTATATACCGTATGTCAAAATAGGAGATGTTGCCAAAATAGAGTTGAAATCATTAGGCACAACTATTGATGGAAAAGTATCGGAGCTTAGTCCGTCGGCATTCCGTACAGGGGGACAATATTCGATGAAGTTAGCTATCGACGCAAAAGATAAAACTAATATCCGCTCCGGCATGTATGTCAATATTTTGATACCGAATAAAACAGGAGAGGATATCTCTTCTAAAATTATGTTGGATAAAAACTCAATTGTTTATCGTGACCAACTGACAGGAGTATATGTAATAGACGATCAGAATCAAGCTAATCTTCGCTGGATACGTTTAGGTAAGACAATCGGCAATCAGGTAGAAGTACTTTCCGGCTTGAGCCAAAATGACAGAATTGTATCTAAAGCCGAAGGCAAATTATATAACGGAGTAAAAGTATCTGTAAATAAGTAAAATTATGGAAAACGGAATTTCAGGAAAAATAGCCGGAGCGTTTATCAAGTCAAAATTGAGTATCCTGCTCATGTTTGCCTTTATGCTCTTAGGACTGTTCAGCATATATTTCATTCCGCGCGAAGAAGAGCCTCAAATAGAAGTCCCTATGGCGGATATTATGATTGGTTATCCCGGGGCAACACCTCAGGAAGTAGAATCGGGAGTAATACAACCTATCGAAAAGATCATTTCGAATATCAAAGGGGTAGAGCATGTATATTCTACCTCTATGAATGGTATGGGTATGCTTACTGTACAATTCTTTGTGGGTGAAGATGTCGAGCGTTCGTTGGTTAAGCTCTACAATGAGATGATGAAGAATATGGATCGTATGCCACAAGGCGCAACTATGCCTTTGGTGAAATCGCGAGCCATAGACGATGTTCCTGCATTAGCTTTCACTCTTTGGAGTGATAAGATGGGCGATTATCAGATACGTCAGGTAGCAGAAGTGGTTGGCAACGAAATAAAGAAAATACCGGATGTAGCACAAGTCAATGTTGTAGGAGGACAGAGCCGTCAGGTAAAGGTCATGCTCGATAAGGATAAAATGGCACAGAGTAAACTAGACTTTGGAGCTATAACCCAAACTCTACAAGCGAACAATGCCCAAATGCAAAGCGGAAATATCGTAACAGGCGATATGGTTTATTCAGTGCAAACAGGCAATTTTTTTACCAATGTGGAAGAAGTGAAAAATCTGATTGTCGGAACAAATGATAATCAACCGGTCTATCTGTATCAAATCGCAGAAGTAGAAGACGGCCCCGAAGTCCCTAAACAATATGTTTCGTTTGGATATGGTGCTGCGTCGGGCGATAAAAAAGCGGATATGCCCGATGACTATTCTGCCGTAACTATTTCCATTGCTAAGAAAAAAGGTGCAGACGCCATGAAGCTGGCAGAGGTAGTGATCAACAAAGTAGAGCATCTGAAAAAAGATGTTATCACTAATGATATACATGTTGACGTTACCCGTAACTACGGAGAAACGGCATCACATAAAGTATCCGAATTGCTTTTTCACTTGTCTATTGCCATTGTGGTAGTAACCCTGTTTGTGATGTTGGCAATGGGCTGGCGTGGCGGATTGGTAGTATTTCTTTCCGTGCCTGTAACGTTTGCCCTGACTCTTTTTGCTTATTACTTCTTGGGATATACACTCAATCGTATTACACTGTTTGCTTTGGTGTTTGTTACAGGTATTGTTGTGGATGACTCCATTGTGATTGCGGAAAATATGCACCGTCACTTCAAGATGAAAAAACTACCACCGTTACAAGCTGCGCTATATGCTATCAATGAGGTAGGGAATCCGACTATCTTGGCAACGCTGACTGTTATCGCTGCCGTACTGCCCATGGCATTCGTATCGGGAATGATGGGGCCATATATGAGTCCGATGCCTATAGGTGCATCCATAGCCATGATTTTCTCTTTACTGGTAGCTCTGACATTGACTCCATATTTCGGCTATTTATTCTTAAGACATAAAGATAAAAAAGGAGAAGAACACGAAAGTGAAGAAAAAGAAACAGATTTGCACGAAACGAAAATATACAAATTATATGCTAAAATAGTAACACCGTTTTTGGAAAGCAGAAAACGCCGCTGGACATTTATGATTGGCTTAACTGTCGTTTTACTGGGATCGTTTGTGTTGTTTTATACAAAATCTGTTCCGGTAAAAATGTTGCCTTTCGACAATAAGAATGAATTTCAAGTAGTGATAGATATGCCGGAGGGAACGACATTGGAACGTACTGCCGCCGTAGCTAAAGAATTAGCTGTGTATATCAGTCGGAATGATAAGGTAACGAATTATCAAACTTATGTGGGAACATCCGCTCCTATCAGCTTTAACGGGTTGGTTCGCCATTATGATATGCGCATGGGTGATAATGTGGCCGATATACAAGTCAACCTTGTTGATAAAGGAGAACGTAGTGAACAGAGTCATGATATAGCTACATCAGTGCGTGCCGATTTGCAAGCTATCGGTAAAAAATACAATGCCAATGTAAAAGTGGTGGAAGTTCCTCCGGGTCCTCCTGTCATGTCTACCATTGCAGCCGAAGTATATGGCCCTGACTATGAACAACAAATAGCTGTAGCCAAACAGGTGAAAGATCTGTTGGCGCAAACTGACAATGTAGTCGATGTGGATTGGTCGGTAGAAGATGCTCAGACCGAATATAAATTTGAGGTGGATAAAGACAAAGCGATGAAATTGGGCATTCCGAATGCGCAAGTGGTTCAGAATATGAGAGCGGCTTTGTCGGGTATGTCCGTGGGTGTGTTGCATCAACCTGCGTCTGTCAATCAAGTTGGTATTATCCTTCAATTGCCTGAAAAAGAGAAATCTACTATTGAAGATGTATTAAGCCTAAAAGTGGTGAGTCAACAAGGAATGGCTATTCCTGTAGGCGATTTAGTGAAGGTTACAAAAGGAGAAAAAGAAAAGAGTATTCATCGCAAAGATCAGAAGCGTGTAGTGTATATATTAACCGAAGTTGCAGGAAGTTTGGAAAGTCCGATATATCCTATTACGGAAGTGTCTGATAGATTATCGCAGGTAAAACTTCCCGAAGGATATACTTTGTCGGAAGAATATAGTGAGCAACCAAAATATGAAGACAACTTTTCCTTAAAGTGGGATGGCGAATGGCAGATAACATATGAGGTATTCCGTGATTTGGGGCTGGCTTTTCTATTTGTACTGATCATTATCTATGTGCTGATTGTGGCTTGGTTTCAAAACTTTATTACACCCTTGGTACAATTGGCAGCTATACCGTTATCCTTGATTGGTATCATATTCGGGCATTGGATTATGGGAGCTTACTTTAGTGCTCCGTCAATGATTGGGTTTATAGCTCTTGCCGGAATCATGGTGCGAAATTCGGTATTACTTATCGACTTTATCGACATACGGCTCAAAGACGGCATCCCGTTGAAACAGGCTGTTATCGAAGCAGGGGCTGTACGTACAACGCCTATAGTTTTGACAGCAGGAGGTGTAGTTCTGGGGGCTATTGTAATTCTGTTCGATCCTATATTTCAAGGTCTGGCAATCTCGCTGATGGGAGGAACAATAACCTCTACCGTACTTACATTGATTGTAGTACCACTACTGTATTATAAAATGTTGAAAAGAAAGTAAAATGATTATGAAGCTATTAGTTGTATTAAGTATAAAAGAGTATCAGGAGCAGGTAGCAAGCCTACTCCAAGATGCCGGAGTGAAACGATTCAGTGTGACCAATATCACTGGCTATAAAAAGAAAGAGGAAAATTTGGGCTGGTTTGCGGCTAATGCGAGCAATGCTAAAACAAACTCTATAATGCTTTTCAGCTTTGTGACAAAAGAAATTGCTGATAAGGCTATCTCTGAAATTGATAGTTGCAATATTGAAACAAATAATCCTTTTCCTGTACACGCCTTTGTCCTTGATGTAGAAAACTTCTCTAAATTGATTTGATTATGAAACGTGAATATATTATCCGGATAGTCGCTGGGACAATGGTACTGACAGGTATATCCTTAGCTTATTTTGTATCTATCGGATGGTTGTTACTACCTGCATTTGTGGGAGTGAATCTGATACAGTCTTCATTTACTAAATTTTGTCCGTTGGAAATCTTGCTCGATAAATTGAACGTTAAACGGCGAATTGATTAATAAGTTTCTGAGAGAGCAAAACCGAATTCTGAAATCGTCTTTTGCTCTCTTTTTTAGATATGAAAACAATATTTTATATAATAATCGTATTGTTTATCCTCATTATACACATACCCAGGGTCTACTCACAAGAAAATACGATCTTACAGGTAGATAGTATTTCACTTCGGAATAACTATCTGAATGAGATGCAGTCAATAAATGTATTGAAACATAGACCGATTGAAGTTTCAGAAGACCTTGTAAGGTCTGTACTAGACAAGCAGGCTCCTTTTGCGGTGTATAAGGATAATTATATGGTAACGGGAATCCCTTTAAACAAATCGGTAACCCGTAAAACAGCGGATGCATTCTTCCAGTTTAGTATTCGCCACAGAGTTACCAGAAGCGTCTTGCCATTCAATTCGTTTTTGTACATTATTTATTCTCAAAAGTCATTCTGGGATATTTATGACAAATCGAGCCCTTTCCGCGATACGAATTACAATCCCGGAATAGGAGTCGGACGCTACATTATCAAAAACAACAAACTGAAAGGAGCGGTAATGGTTTCTCTGGAACATGAATCGAATGGAAAAGCAGGAGAAGATTCTCGTAGTTGGAACTATCTGAATCTGTCAGCCAAATATTTCTATAATATGCGCTTATCGGCTAAAGCTCAAGTGTATCTACCTTATGTGGATGGAGGTAATAATAAAGATTTGTTACGTTATAAAGGTTATGGTATCTTTTCGGTTAATTATATTGATAGTAAAAATTTATGGTGGTTCAGTCTTAATATAATCCCACGGGATAAGTTTATAAACCCTAATTTACACACATCTTTATCATTTAGAGTATCGAAAAATTCAAATCAATACTTAACTTTGGATTATTATGCCGGTTATGGAGAAGGGTTGCTGAATTACAAGAAATATACAAATCAGGTAAGAATAGGATTTACGATAAAACCGGATTTCTTCAGTGCATATTAACAAAAAATGAATGACTATGAATAATAAATGGGACGAAAGTTATAATATGAAAGAATACCGCTATGGAGAAGCTCCGAATCTATTTTTCAAGCAAATCATCGATACGCTTCCAATAGGAAAAATTCTTCTTCCGGCTGATGGAGAGGGACGAAATGGTGTATATGCAGCGACAAGGGGTTGGAATGTAGATGCTTTCGACCAAAGCCAGCAAGCTAAAGAAAAAGCCTTGCGTTTGGCTCAAAAGAATAGCGTGAATATTTCATTCAAAGTGATTGATTTCGAAGATATCTCTGAAAATTATATTGTCGACTCCTATGATGTAATTGCTCTTACCTATGTTCACCTACCGGAACAATTAAAAGAGAAATATCACAGGTCGTTATTGCCTTTGTTGAAAACCGGAGGGCATATTATTATTGAAGGATTCGGTAAAGAACATGTAAAACATCAGCAACAAAACCCATTAGCCGGAGGTCCGCCATATGTGGATATGATGTATTCGAAGCAAGAAATTCTCTCTATCTTTGATTCGATGGAGATCGATCTTTTAGAAGAAAAAGAAATAAGACTGGCAGAAGGTATAGGACATAACGGAAAAGCTTCCGTTATACGCTTTGTAGGGAAAAAGATATAAAAAAACAAAGGCACAGGTTCTCATTACCTGTGCCTCTATTGTATAACTTATAAAAAACTCTACTGAGTCAATTTTCAAGGTTTAATAAAATTGATATATCTCCGTTCCTCCGAGAATAGTAAAGCAGTCTTTATCAATGCCAGATGGGAATACGCCTGAGGGAAATTCCCCATCATACGCTTGGTTTCGAAATCCAGATCCTCACTAAATAATCCCAGATGATTAGAATACGTCAGTAGCTGATCAAATATTTTCCGGGCTTCGCCTTTCTCTCCAATCATAAACAATGCACGA
>NZ_DAOKYH010000018.1:0-60705 GCF_035323175.1 Dysgonomonas sp.
AGACCATATAGAACGGAAAGTAATAGCTCCGAATGTCGATCCGAAACGGACACATCTGAATAAAGAGTTAATTCCATTCCCCGAAGGAGTAACCAACAGGACAGAGGCCATAAAGTACAGGATCGAAAATGCAGGATTGAGCCGTAAGGTTGGAAAGAATCAGGTACAGGTTATCCGAGTTATACTCTCCGGAAGTACTGAAGATATGTTGCGGATACAAGCGGAAGGCAAACTCGATGAATGGTGTCGGGATAGTATGGACTGGCTAAAAAAAGAATACGGAGAGAAAAATATTGTGGCAGCAACTTTGCATCTGGATGAAGATGCTCCGCATATACATGCATCGGTAGTTCCTATTGTTCAGGGAGAACGAAGAAAGAAAAAATCGAATAAAGAACAAGAAGCTCCTAAAAAGCAATACAAAAAGAAAAAAGCAGACAGACCTCGTTTGTGTGCCGATGATGTGATGACCAAAGATAAATTGATTCATTATCAAGATAGTTATGCTCAAGCAATGGCAAAATATGGCTTGGAACGTGGCATCAGAGGTTCGGAAGCAAGGCACATTACCACATCAGAATTTTATCGTAATCAGAAAGTGGAATCGAATAATTTGCAAGAAAATATTGGATTGTTATTAGCCATAGAAGATGCTAAACGATTGAGCATTGAGGAACTTAGACTACGAGAGATAGAAGCTGAAAGACTCAAAAGTCAAAAAGAAGCAGAGCTAAAAGAACACATAAAATATCTTGAAGATGAGAAGCAAGATGTCTATGAGAAAGTTAGAGATATGTATGACCGCAAAGACGAAGCCAGAGAAAAGTTTCTGAATCTCCATGAACACACTCAGCAAAAAGAGCAGGAAGCCACTGCTATTGAAACTCGTTTGGAGGAGCTGAAACGTGATTACGAGCCATACAAGGCACAAGAAGACTTGAGTTTATTTTTTGAAGTATTTCCAAATCTAAAAGAACGCTTGCGAATAACTCAATTGTGTAAAGGGATTGGATTAACCATAGATGGTACTAAAAAGCTTTTTAATGGCGAGTATTTATCTGTCACGGGCAAACTATATTCATCGGAATATAGCCAATCTTTTGAGGTAAAAAACGCTAAATTGCAACTGTTCAAAGACCGAGATAATCCCGACAAGCTGAAACTCTCCCTTAATGGAAAAAATATCCTTGATTGGTTTAGACAGAAGTATCAGGAGTTAAGGCAGTCAGTTAGAATAATCCAAAGGTCAGAAAAGGATAAAGGAATTAGGAGGTAAATAAGGCTGTTTCTCAAATATTTAGTATTTTTGTGGGTAATAATAAGTATCTATTAATTGTTCGATAAAACATAAAAATGAAAACATACGATACCTTTCCAATCAATATGTTAGAAATGCAAGGTAACATTGAAAGAAAATCTTTCCATTTTGTTGCCGATAATTGTAAAGTTTGGCATCAGGGCAACTGCATTGTTGATTTAGATTCAACATTCGTGATTAATGCTGAAATTAGCCCTTTTAATGGAGAAGTAGAAGTGAGTATTGACAATTCCGAAATAGAAGAATATATTACTGATCAAATCAGCTTCTCTGAAATATCTATGTTGAATGACAGGGTACTTTGGAGTAATAATATCTTAGGCGGTGGCGAAGGCTTTGAGTACAAAGACATGTCTCTATTTTATTGCAATGGCATATTGTCAAGAATCTACATCAATCGCAATAATCCATTGATTATGATGGAGTTTAATTTAAACAAACACGGTGAAATTGCAGATGTGGAAAATCCTTTGAAGAAAATAGCAGAAGAAATACAAAATGTAAGAAGAAGGGAGACGATTGATTTAAGTAATGTATATTTCGTATCGAACAGTCATCAAAGGTATGAAAATGGAGTTCCTGTTCGAGATTTGCAACAAGGTTGCAAACGTGCTGTTAAAATCGAAAAAAACATCAATGGTTGTGAAGGGTATAACATAAAAGGAGGAGAAGGATATATTGTTACCACATTCAATTTAGATGGCAATCACCCTATGTCGGGCAATAATATCCAAATGACACCAAAGCCGATGAAAATGATTAATCAATCAGAGGATAAAATAGTGTTGCGAGGTTATCAATGCGAAGCGATGTCACCATTTGGTTGGATAGACTTTAACGGTGCTGATTATAGTTTGAGTGTTTTTTTGAAATCTGGTGAAATAGATAAATGTGTATTGCATATGCATGATAGAAATGTGGATATTGAGTATCATAAGGGAAAAAATCAACAAATAGCGCAAGAACCCGAAATAGTATCATTATCTCAACAAGCAATTGCACAATATCAAAAACAAAATTCAAGTGGTGCAAGAAGTTTTTTGGTACAAATTTATCGTTCTGTAAAATCAAATCCCGGACAACTTAATGAAGTAAAGGATTTTTCAAGCATTGGTAAAGCATTTTTATTTATGCTCGATCAAAATCTATCTGATGATATTGATACTTTACAAATGATGGCAAGTGTTGGCTATTTATGTATATCAAAAGCCATTGAACAAAATAGATTCGACCTGAATTTATATAAAGACAGATTATTATTATTAAAAATGGGACATGAGCCATTAGTATATACTGTTATGTCAGCACTATATGAACCATTAACAGGATTTGATGCATTAAGTCCTCGTGCAAGTATGCGTCCACTTGAAGCAAGAGACGATATTTTTATGATGTCAATTGCAGATATAGAACTGCACCCACAATTATATCAACAAGTACCACTTTTCAGAGAAATGAAAAACGATTTTGATGAAAAAATCAAAAAACAGTTCTTCATGCCTGAAAAAACACTTGATAATGTGATTAAATCAGGCGTAGAAAACCATAAAAAACTGCTTGAATATTTGGAAAATAGAGTTATGCAAGAAGAAGATATTGATTTTTAGAAGATTAATATAGATATGTGTTTTTTGGTGGCTACCAGCTCAATTTTCGTTTTGCTATGCCTATATACCTATTAGTATGCTTAGGAACTGGGATAAGTTTTTAATAATCCTTGAACTTTCGACAATTTATTGAGAATCATCCTTCCTCAAAACTAAAACACTCAATTTTACAGTTTAGGGTGTAAAATTGGGCGTTCATTTTATAATTGGCTTATTTACAGCCCTGTTTGCGAAGAGAGAGAGGCAGAGTAAGAGTGAGAACAAGTCGAAAAGTAAAAACAACAGAAAGAAGCCGAATTGCAACAAACAGAACAGGCTCTCAGTAAAACTAAAAGTGAATTGAAAACCGAGAAACTTAAAAATACGGCTGCTGATATCGGTGCTACTATTATGGATGGTACAGTTCTATGATAGGCTCTTCTAAAGTGAAACGAAAACAGTAGGAGATCGAAACGCTGAAAGAAGAAAAGGAAAATCTAATTATAGAAGTAAAAACTCTGAAACAGGATATGTAGAAAGAGCATGAAGTATAGTTGTTTTTTTGCTATCTGAAAAAAGTTCAATTTATAAAGATAGTTTAAGTTTACTATACATCGAAGATGTTCGATTATTTTTTATTTTTAAAGTATAAAATATAAATACCTAATTTAAATTAAAAATTAGTTTATGTCCTTTACCTCCTATACAATATTATGTGTAATCATTGGTATACAAGCTATTGATGTTTTAAATAATTAAAACAATTCTACGCTTTATATTTTGAATCAATTTAAATATACGATATGAAAAAAACGGTATTAACATTTCTCATTGTCTCTATCCACGCTGTTTGCTTTTCGCAAACAACTGATGAACAAGCTATAAATTGTTTAAGTACATCTGATTTCTTTTTGTTGGAGGAGATATATCCTAAAATAGAAGATAAGATTCAAACACCTTATTTAAAAAACTTGGCAGAATCTGTCTTATACACTGCATTCAACCAACCGGACAGTGCAATAGAATCGATAGACTCCCTCATTGCAAACTACCAAGGCGAAATAGGACTCGAAAATGTGAGAAATATGTTTATATTTCAATGCAGGATTCTCTTGCGAAAAGGCGAATACAGGGAGGCTTACGAACGTATGAAAGGATTTATAGATCAGATCGAACCTCACGCGCCACCCGAATTTCTCGTAGCCTCGAAAGAAAATCTAAAAATGTACCAAGCCTTGCTTGACGAAGACAAACCACGGCTTATCCGTCCCGATGCCGATTGCGTAGTGCCTATCGAAATAGATACCATCAAAATAAAAGAAAACGAAGATGATACAATCAGGCATTCGACGCTCATGTACGCTCCCGTTGTGGTAAACGGCGTCCGCGAACGTTTTATATTCGACACAGGATGCGGTGGCGGAGTGTTCTTATCGCAGGAATACGCTACTCGCTTGGGGGTAAGGATCAAGATGGATTCACTTTTGATATCGGGAGCAGGAGGAAAAAGTTATGGACAAATGGGTATTGTCGACAGCATAATGGTAGGTAATATGACTTTTAGGAATGTGACAGCGACTATTGTTCCGCCCAATGCCGAAGTCGATTCTCTATTTAAGGTAAACGCAGTGCTGGGCAATGATATAATGGACTATGCGGGCGAAGTACAGATATTTCCCGAAGACAGGAAAATCGTTTTTCCGGTGAACAAAACACCCTTGCCTGCTACAGGGCGAAATATGATGCGAGTTCTAGGTGGTGATGCTTTCTTTTTGAAAGTCTATTCAGGCGATAATAGATTAGTTATGCTATTCGATACGGGAGATACTTATGCTCATCTTAATGGTCATTATCTTGGCTCAAATAAAGAATTTGTAATGCGTAATGGCACAAAAAGTAGTCGGGTGAGTGGCGGCTTCGGAGGAGCTGGTCTAAGAGAATATTATAACTTGCCTTTTTTTTCGATAAAGATAGGAAATAAGCAATTCAAAATAGAGAATATGACTGTAGAGAGTGAGCTACCTATTGGCACACAATTCGAGTCAGGAGCCTTGGGAATGGCTTTCATTAATGCGTTTAGAAAAACAACTATTAATTTTGAACAAATGTTTGTTGAAGTATATGATTGAAGGGTCCAGTACATACAAAACAAAGAATATATGGTTGAAATTCAATTTTTTAAGTATTGACCTCTTTATACTAAAGAATACTTTATTTAAGCAATATCATTCTCATCAATCTTGCGTATAAATCATATACAAATGTAAGTTCACAATGAGACAGGCCTTATTACTTCTTTTTTATGATTAAATGAATAGCTAAGAAAATCTTTCGGGAGCAATTTGGGAACAAATAATTAAAACAAAAAGTCTAATTGACTGATTATCAATTAGACTTTTGGCGTATTAGTACCCAGAGCCGGGATCGAACCGGCATGGAAGTGAATCCACTGGTGTTTGAGACCAGCGCGTCTACCAATTCCGCCATCTGGGCTTGTGCCTAGTGCGGTGCAAAAGTACACATATTTTTCATATATCAAAAGATCAGGTATAACTTTTTTGAAAAAGAATCGTATAATTTTATTTCGCTATTGTCCCTAATCGTTTTGTTTGTATATTAGTATGATATAACTTTGTATAAATTTTTAAAACAAACATGGATAACAAGAACAATTATTGCGTGATCATGGGTGGTGGCATTGGCAGCCGTTTTTGGCCCTTTAGCCGCGAAGCCCGTCCAAAGCAGTTCCTTGATTTCTTTGGAACAGGACGTTCTCTTTTGCAGATGACTGTAGACCGGTTTAAAAGAATCCTTCCTCTTGAGAACATATTTATAGTCACCAATAATGAATATGCTCAGATGGTACAAGAAGAACTGCCTGAGTTGAAACCCAATCAGATATTGTTAGAGCCAATGCGACGCAATACAGCTCCATGTATTGCTTTTGCGACTTACCATATCAACTCTTTTAATCCTGAAGCAAATATTGTAGTTGCTCCTTCCGATCACTTGATTCTGAAAGAGGATGAATTTCTTTCTATTATTCAGAACGCTTACAAATTTGTATCTAAGCACAATACGTTGTTGACTCTCGGCATTAAGCCTAGTCGTCCCGAAACAGGTTATGGATACATACAAATGAGTGAAGAAAAGCTGGACGGAGTAAATAAGGTTAAGGTCTTTACCGAAAAACCGAATTTGGAGCTGGCTAAGGTCTTCTTCGAAAGCGGAGAGTTCCTGTGGAATTCAGGTATCTTTATCTGGAATAACAAAACCATCTTAAGCGCACTTCGTGAATACCTTCCTGAGATAACTTCCCGTTTCGACCGCGGCATCGATGCCTTTGGTACAGAAAAGGAAAAAGCCTTCATTGATGAGAATTTCCCATTTTGCCCCAATATATCAATAGATTATGGCATAATGGAAAAAGCTACAAATGTATATGTACAGGCAGCAGATTTCGGTTGGTCTGATTTAGGAACTTGGGGATCACTCTACGAAATATCCGAAAAAGATGATGAAGCCAATGCTTCGCTCATTGCCAACACTATATTTTTTGATAGTGCAGAAAATGTTGTGACATTGCCTGCCGGCAAATTAGGCGTTATACAAGGCTTGGAGGGCTACATTGTAGCTGAAGCAGACGGTGTACTACTGATTTGCAAGAAGTCGGAAGAACAGCGTATCAAACAGTTCGTTGCTGACGTAAAGCTAAAATACGGAGAAAAATATATATAACAATCAAATAAATATATGTCAAAAGAACTTTTACCAAATCTTCCTTACCTTGTAGCAGATATCAATCTGGCAGACTTTGGGAGAAAAGAAATAGAAATAGCAGAGCATGAAATGCCGGGATTAATGGCACTTCGCAAGAAATATGGAGCAACAAAACCGCTGAAAGGCGCTCGTATCATGGGTTCGTTACACATGACTGTGCAAACAGCTGTACTTATCGAAACCCTGAAAGAATTAGGAGCCGATATACGTTGGGCTAGTTGTAATATTTTCTCTACCCAAGACCATGCAGCAGCAGCTATTGCAGCAGCCGGGATACCCGTATTTGCATGGAAAGGAGAAACCCTTGAAGAATATTGGTGGTGCACAGAGCAAGCGTTAGCGTTCCCTGAAGGGAAAGGCCCGAACCTGATAGTAGACGATGGTGGCGATGCTACACTGCTTATCCACTGGGGATATAAAGCCGAAGAAAATGCAGACTTCCTGAATAAAAAAGCTTCGAGCCACGAAGAGCAAGTAATACTCGATACCTTATCTCGCATTCTGAAAGAAGACAACAATCGCTGGCATCGTACAGTTGCCGATTGGAAAGGAGTATCCGAGGAGACAACAACAGGAGTACACAGGCTGTACCAAATGATGGAGCGAGGCGAACTGCTTGTTCCGGCTATTAATGTAAACGACTCGGTAACCAAGTCTAAGTTTGATAACCTTTATGGTTGTCGCGAATCATTAGCCGATGGCATCAAGAGAGCTACCGACGTGATGATTGCCGGTAAGGTTGTGGTTGTTGCAGGATATGGAGATGTAGGTAAGGGCTGCGCTCACTCTATGCGTTCGTACGGAGCTCGTGTCATTGTAACTGAGATAGACCCGATATGCGCCTTGCAGGCAGCAATGGAAGGCTTTGAAGTGACAACAATGGAAGAGGCCGTGAAAGAAGGTAATATTTTTGTTACAACAACAGGCAACAAGGATATTATAACAATAGAGCACATGTCTCGCATGAAAGATCAGGCTATAGTATGTAACATAGGGCACTTTGACAATGAAATTCAGGTGGACAAGCTTGTAAACTACCCTAGCATTAAGCATGTAAACATTAAGCCGCAGGTAGATAAATATACATTCCCTGATGAACATTCTATATTCCTTTTGGCCGAAGGTCGTTTAGTGAATTTAGGTTGTGCCACCGGACACCCTTCATTCGTGATGAGTAACTCATTCACAAACCAGACTTTAGCTCAATTGGAGTTATGGGTTCGCGACTATGAAGTAAATGTTTATCGTTTGCCGAAACATTTGGATGAAGAAGTTGCACGCCTACACCTTGAACAAATTGGAGTGAAGTTGACCAAGCTGACTGAGGCGCAAGCCGAATATCTTGGGGTTCCTGTAGAAGGTCCATACAAACCTGAACATTACAGATATTAAGATATCATCTATCAATATAAACGGGCTTTGTTTTAAAGCCCGTTTTTTTTGCAATATGTGATACGGTATTAGCGCTCTCTTCCTTATTCAAAAAGTGACAAAGGTGACAGGTTTTAATATGTTCTTTATGTCACCTTTTTTAGTTTCTGATTACCACTCTTATTTTACTTTTATTTCAAAGATCTCTTTTAGTTAGATAATTATTATTTAAATAATTAAAGAGAGATCTGCCAGTATGATGCATCACTTTTCATACAAGCTACTTCTTAATTATGATTTAAAAAATTTTCGATTCTTGTTTTTGTATTTGCGGGTAAATCTGAGCTGTAGACCTCGTAATTAGATACACTCATTTCCTTGAACCATTTTTTCCAAAGATATGACATAATATCTTCATCAACTTTATTGTTCGGACTCTCTGCTTTTATCTCTAACACAAGAACCTCTAAATTATTCAAATCATTACGCTCTGTCTTTATCCCAAAATTGTTTCGCTCAATCATTTGCTTCCAATCCTGCTTTCTATATTGTTTCAAATTAGTATTTGTGAGATAACTGAAGCGATTCTTATCATTTATCACCGACTGACTATGATACAAATACCCATCAGTGAAAATTATCAATATATTTCGATAGTTGGGATCTTTTTGAATGCAAAAATCCTTTACGTCATTCTTAAAGAAACGCCAAATATCACTACCCTCCCATGCACTTGTAGCAACAGTTTGCCGATATATCTTCTCTAAATTTTGCGAATAAAGTTCTGTTATATTATCATATACACCTTTTCTGCCTTTGTTATCCATTTTAGAGCAATCAATAATAAGCTTACTAACCATTGAGTTAATATCACTACTTACAGGCGGAGGACTGAAGAATATTCTAATTTTTCCTTTGGCATTATAAGCCCCCAAGCTTGTCATATTAGATTTAAAGAATTCTGTAATGGTCTTAATATTTTCAATATCGTTTTTTTGAGCATTCGCATTTATTTTGGGACTAATTCTATCAGATAAGTCCAATAAAATCGAGATATTCAATTGCCCTTGTTTCTTCGATATTTTACTATTCCCAGCATTATTACGATTAGTATCATTATTGCTATCACTAACATTATTTTTACCTCCGCAAGCCACCATTGAGAATGCTAAGATTGTTATAATAAATAGATGTTTCATAAATCCATGATTATTTTGATTAGTTACTAGAGACTGAATTTGTCCTAATAAATTCTGAATTTTTTAATTCAAGTAAAAATTTTTCTTTAATCCTTTCACATTCATCAATCTGAACTTTTGAAGAACTCGTTGAGCGCATGTAAACAATCCATCCCGAGAAGTAATTATTAACCCCTTCTCTTACATCATTGAAATACAACACATATGACTCCAACTGTATTTTCAATTTATCTATTTCTCCCTGATTATTATTCTTTTCTCTTTGAAGAATAGAAATTTTATCCCTCAACTGCTTACATTCAGTCTTGGAAGATGCTAGTTTTTGTTCTTTATTTTTAATTGCATATCTAACTTTGTCCATTTTCTCGTATTCACTCATTGTAAAGCTGAACACAAGCCCCCAAATAATATAAACTACAAAACCCGCAAAGATTATTATCCAGAAATTAACTTCATGAAAAGCTCTCGATATCGTCATCGGTGGCATATCCATAAAAAGTCCCCCTATCATGATATTGTATATTTCTTTAACAATAGCATATGCTATAATAAAATCAAAAAAGAACGTGACAACAACAAGTCCCGAGATTTTAAAATACTTACTTATACCTTTTTCTTCTGAGAATTTATGAATTAAAAAGCCCAAACCTAAAAACACAGCAGGGATTGCTAAAATGAAAATCAACTCAGTAAAACCGTCTGCCCAAGCTTTACCTACGGCCTGCGCATCAAAGATAGCTTGAGTTATCTTTGTGTCATCAGGTGTAAAGTCTTTGAAAAAAGCTGAATAAGCCGCTGAGCTGTAAAACACAAACAAGTAAATGGTAAGAAATACTATAATGACTAAGCCAATCCAGAAGCTTATTTTTACGTAAGAATCTCCCAGAACAACTTTTGGATTTTCCTTTATATCATGAATTTCCTGTAAAATTCTTCCAATTTTATTCTCCTCATGCATTAATCGATCTTGCTCTGTTTTTATTTGATTTTCAACATTTGCATTTTTCGCTTCAAGGCCACTGATTTCTTGTTTGATTTGACTTTTTCTCTCATCTTGTTTCATTTTATCTTGCTGGATATAACGAATCAATTGCATATATACCGCATGCAGTCTGGGCAATAATGCCTGAGAAGAGCCTCCACAATAACCCGCATCTCTTGTCCCTTTGCTAGCATAAGATGCTCCCGAAATGACGGCAATAGAATCATCTGTATCGTCTTGTTGAAACCTTTGTTGGGGTTCAATATCTTGAATAGTAAAAATATCCTTAAGTCCCATATCTATGATTTTTTAATGGCCTGTAATACTTCGTCAAATGATCTTTCCTCCTTCGCTTGCGCTAAAAGATATTCTGATATCTCTACTGCATTTTCTATTGCAAAACCAAGTCGCTTACTTGCCTCTTGCAAAGTTTCCTTTTCCTTATCCTCTATCTTTCCATCAGCCCAAGCAATGCGAGATAAATTATATAGATACTCTATTCTCTCATCTTCGCTTAAACTTTCTAACGAGACAAATGTATTTGGAGAAAAAATCGCTTTCTGTATTTCTTCTTCCAAAATTCCTCCTTTTTCCTTGCCTATTTGATAAAGCAATTCTAATTCATGTGGATGAACTTCTGCATCAGCTAACACCATTTGATATAAGCCTAAAAACATCTTTTTTTCACTCTCGTTCATATACAACTTACTTACCCCTGCTCTTACGGCTTTGCAGGTCTTGCCTTCATGATAGATGTAAGAAGAAGAGATCAATAGAACTGCTCCTTGCTTACTTCGAATTAACAAACCCACACAACTTCTTCACGAAGAGCTTTAAGGATTTACAAAAATGAACATGGGAGTACCCCCCCTGTCAATTACAATTATTTAGTGTATGTTTTGTATGAATAAGTATGGGCTCTGTGTGGACACACATTTGTGAATTTTCCTCTTGAAGACATAAGAAATTATGTTCGGCTCATACTTTAATGGTGGAAATCAATACCTGGTAGAATTTCTTAATTTTTCCAAAATTAGCAAAAAAAATAAAAAAACAAATAAATGTGATATATTTTTTAATCAACTGGATTTAAATCTATTAATTTATATTTACAAGAAAAGAAAATGTTAAATAAGAGGTAGAGAACAAGTAACATTTTATCTACAAGATTTAATATAGTCTGAATAGAAAATATGCAAATGATATGATATTTCTATAAACAAAAAGAGTTCCGCTGTCTAGCGGAACTCTTTTGTATAATATATATAAGATCTATTATTTCTGTCCTTTCAGTATATTAGCTTCATCAATATATTTATCTGCTTCAATAGCAAGAGGTGAGTTCATATATTGATTCTTTATAATTGAAAACACTTCAATTACTTTATCGTAATTTCCTTGATTACGATATATAAGACCTGCTTTTTTGTATAACATAGGGCTTTGAGAAGCATTATCTACACCTTTAGCAGCCTTGATATAATAAGAAACAGCCTCATCTGATTTTCCCAGGTTATCCAAGCAGTCGCCGATTGCACCATTCGCCAGTTGCGATATTATTTTATCACTACCGCTATAGTCTTTCAGGTATTCAAGACCTTTCTCGTAGTTACCCATATTTGCATAACAGATTCCGGCATATAGTTTAGCCAGTTTTCCGGCTTTAGTAGAACCATAGTCACTTATGATTGACTCAAATCCTACATATCCGTTTTTATCTCCAAAAACAGCTAATGAATCTTGTCCGGCTCTGAAGTACTGTTCACCTCTGAACATTGCCACCTGAGCTTCGGTAGTTTTTGGCCCTACAATAAAATAGTTGTATGCAAGAAATGCACTAACGACCACAACTATAGCACCAATACCTATTAATAATTGTTTTTGGTATTTTTCAATGAAACGTTCTGATTCTGCAACTGCTGTTCCAATACGTTCCCAGTCTTTTTCTTCACGCAATTCAGCTTGTTTCTTTTTAGACATTTTTAATCTGTTATAAATATTTATATTATTCTGTTTATTTCAAATTTAGCAGCGACAAAAATAGCTGTTTTATCCTTATAAATAAAATCCTTAACTATATTTTTTTTATTCGGTATAAAATTTAATGAGTTGTTCAAGTGCCTTTTGGCATGCAGGACAAAAATCTTTACAAGTATTTGTCTTCATTCTACAGTCAACAGCAGGACGATATATCCCTTTAGACGAATAGCCTCCTCCTTCAAAGACACCTATTGGATATTTATCAGCCGACTTTATATCTGTAGGAATTGGAGTGTCTTTTACCAATAAGCTTTTCCATTTCGAATTAAAATCGACAAGCGTTGTTATATTTGGTTCCCATGGCTCTACACCAAAAGGATAGCTATCGCTAAACGTATCATTTTCATAGTAGTATTCATCGGCCAATCCACCAAAGCTATGACCAAATTCATGAACAACAACAGGCTTGAAGTCTGCATGCCCCGTCGTGGTCAATGTATAGGCATTAAAAATACCACCACCGCCATATACATCAGTATTCGCTAATATAATAATATGAGCATAAGGTATCCCCGCAATTGGGTCGTGTATATCCTTTACATTGGTAGTAGTCAGGTAACGATCAGAATAAAAGGTATCGAAATGGGAATGAAAAGCCGTTTCATTCCATTTGCCTTTACGAGGCACGCTTACACCGGAGTCTTTCGATTCTGTTTCTACAGCAATAAAGTTGAACTTATCTTGCATACGATTAAATGGGGTATGTGCTAAAATCTGTTCGCATGCCGTTTTTGCATTTTGTCTGAATTTTTCCATTTCAGAAGTCGTGTAACCTTCTGCCAGGATAACGACATTGACGCATTTATCTACAGGTCCCCCTTGATGTATAACGGTATAAGCCGGGGTGTTTTTCAATCCTTTTTTCCTTATTAGGATATCGTCAGGAGTGACAGTATGCCTAAGAGCGGTTTTGTACGAACCGTCTTTTTCTCGCAAACTTACCTCTATATCAACCTTATCTTTTGGGTATGGTAATAAGAATGTGTTTTCGAAACTTTTTCTTACTGTAGCAGCTTCCGGGATAGTGAGCCATTCCTGAAATAACGAACTGAAGGATTCAAGATAAATACATTTCCCGGTTCTATGATCCGTCATTTTGATTTGCCCATTTCCTTGTCTTCCCAGTTCTGCAAGATGGTGACGGCGCCCTGCCCATTGGGGCAATTGGTTTAATTGTTCGAGAGAAACGGTTTGAGAGACATTGTCACCTGTAAATATATAATCCACACGCAACGTTTTGTTTTCAAAGTATTCTTCAAAGTTTTGAGAATATCCCCCCAGTGCAAGAAGGAAAAGTGATAGGGTTAACAGAAAATATTTCATGAAAAGCTTCGTTTTAGAATAGAACAAAGATAAAAAATTAATCACAATATTTAAGGATAAAGTTTCTATCAATTCAATTTGATTCTTAGGATGGAAGATGAAAATTTATACTTTTTTTGATTTTTCATATTATGCTTTCTTATATAATTGATTAGCTTTGCATCCGAATACACTATATAGTTAGAGGTCTCTACATGAGGAAAATTCAGTTGTTGACGTATACGTTTCTGCTTATTCTTTTTTCTGTGCCTTTTTGGGGTGCACAAATTTCTCGTATAGAGTCACGTATAACCCACCTCGACAGACCTCAAGACTCATTACCTACCGACTCTGCATCACCTCGGGTTCGTTTAAACCGAGACCCGGTTCGTAAGACTCAGAATGATTCTATACGGATGCGTGGAGACTCCCTTCCGTCCGACTCTATAAAGAAAAAGAAAGCCGTTTTGGATGCTGTAGTAGACTATACAGCCAATGACTCTATCGTTCTTACAGCAGGAAATTGGGGATATCTATATGGCGAAAGCGTTGTGAAATACACCGATATTTCACTCAAAGGAGAAAAGATTTGGATGAACATGGATAGTAGCCTTGTTTATGCCACATACGGTCTCGATTCTGTAGGAAAAGAATTTGGATTCCCAGTATTTACTGATGGAGGAACAGACTACGAATCAAAAACAATGAAATATAACTTTAAAACAAAGAAAGGTTATATTACAAATGTGATTACCACTCAAGGAGAAGGATACATTGTAGCAAGCAGAGCAAAAAAGAACGACGACAATTCGTTTTTTATGAGAGAGGGAAAATATACCACTTGCGACGATCACGAACACCCTCACTTTTACTTGGCACTGACAAAAGCCAAGGTGAGACCTAAAAAGAACGTCGTAACAGGTCCTGCATACCTTGTTATTGAAGATTTACCTCTTCCTATCGGTTTACCGTTTGGGTTTTTCCCATTTTCTGAAAAGTATTCTTCTGGAGTTATTATGCCATCTTATGGAGATGAGCTCGCCCGAGGATTTAACTTAAGAGACGGAGGTTATTACTTTGCGATCAATGATAATATCGATTTAGCTGTGACCGGAGAAATATATACTAAAGGTTCATGGGGAATCAATGCCCGCTCATCATACAGAAAAAGGTATAAATATTCGGGGGGATTTGATGTCGGATATCTTGTGACTAAACTCGGAGAAAAGGGAATAGATTACTCTTTGGCAAAAGACCTAAAAATCAACTGGACACACAGCCAAGACCCTAAGTCAAATATGTTTAGGACGTTATCGGCAAGTGTACAATTCTCTACCAGTTCTTACGACCGTAATGACCTGAATACAGCTTACACCCCTATGGGAACGAATAATACAAAAAGCTCAAATGTAACACTAACCCAAAAGATACCTAATTCCCCTTGGAGTTTCTCTGCCAATATTAGTGCAGCCCAACGTACACAAGACTCAACAATATCTCTTACCTTGCCTAACGTTACAGTTACGATGAGCCGCATAGCTCCGTTTAAAAGGAAAGATGCTGTAGGCGCAGAAAAATGGTACGAGAAGATACAATTGAGTTATACGGGAGATTTAAGAAATAGTATTACGACAAAAGAAAACAAGCTATTTCAGTCTAACTTGCAAAAAGACTGGAATAATGCAATGAAACATACAATCCCTGTGTCTGCTACTTTCAGTGCGTTAAACTACCTAAATATCACTCCGTCTTTCAACTATACCGAGCGATGGTATACAAGCAAAATAGAAAAGCGATGGGATGCTGATCAACGCCGCATGGTAGTTGAAGATACAACCTATTCATTCAACCGCGTTTATGATTTCAATTTCTCTCTTGGTTTTCAAACCAAGCTGTATGGGATGTTCACTCCTATATTTTCAAAGAACACTCAGATCCGCCATGTGTTCACCCCTAGCATAAGTCTAAGTTATGCTCCCGATTTCAGTAGTCAAAAATTCGGATTTTATGAGAAGTTATATTACTATGATTCGGAAGGGAATTGGAGAGATACAGGAAATAAATATTCTCCATATGAACAAGGTATGTTTGGTGTACCAAGCCAAGGAGCCCAAGGAATGATTAATTTCAGCTTCGACAACAATCTTGAAATGAAATACAGAGACTCCAACGACTCTATAAAGAAGATCAGTTTGATTGATAATCTCGGGATTAATTTCAGTCACAACATGATGGCCAAAGAATTCAAATGGAGTGATATTAATATGGGACTTCGCCTGAAATTCAGCAAATCATTCACAGTGAATTTGAATGCGGCATTCGATCCATATCTCTATAGAGCTGAGACAAACGATGCAGGGGAAGTAACCAGTTTGAGACGTGTGAATGAACTTCGTATTTCAAACGGGAAAGGGTTTGGACGATTGAAAAGTACAGGATATTCCATATCGCCATCCATTAATCAGGATACATTCAAAAAATGGTTTGGAGGCGGCGATGACAAGGATAAGGATTCTAAAAAGAAGGAAGATGAATCCACACAGAGTGAGAATAATTTGGCCGCACCCGGAGAAGAAAAAGAACGTAAAAGCTTGATGGAGGCAAAAAAAGATGATAACCAATATGATGAAGATGGTTATGTAAAAAATGAGATCAAGTGGAATTTGGGGATCAGCTTCTCAATGAATTATAATACGAATAAACTGCCTAAACAAGCAGCTCGAAACGATTATGCAGAATATAGAGGTACGTTAACTAAAGCCCTCAGCTTGAACGGAAATATACAACCAACCAAAAATTGGAGTTTCAATTTCAATGCCAGTTATGACTTCGATGCCGGCAAAATAGCATACATGAGTTGTAATCTTACTCGCAACCTACACTGTTGGTCTATTTCGGCAAGTTTCAACCCTGTGGGTCAATACAAATCATATTATGTATCGTTACGTGCAAGTTCTTCAATGCTTCAGGATTTGAAATACGAGCAACGCGGGCGAGCTTCCAGCTATGATCCTAATTGGGATTAATATGTATCATAATACTTTGAGCTATGCAAAGTATTATCAGTATTTGTCTTTTACTAAACCTATAAATATCACCAAAGATGAAAAAAATCATTTTCAGTTCTCTATTAATGATATCTCTTCTTTTTATCTTAGGCGCATGCAGTTCGGCAGACAAGCATTTCCTTAAAGATAAAGAGTATAGGGAACAAGTACACCAACAGTTTATGAAGCGCAAAGACCTTGCGACAGGACGTAGTGAACAATTGTTTTCTGTTTTAGATAAACAAGACCTCACTCTGGAACAACGTGAGGCTTTAGAATTCCTATACGCTTATATGCCTCTTTCAGATCTGGCAGATTATGATGCGGATTTTTTCCTTGGTCAGGTAGACGCAGCATTCAAAGCTCGTGATTACTTCGATTGGGGTAAAAAAATACCGGATGATATATTCCGACATTTTGTATTGGTCTATCGTGTAAATAACGAAAACCTAGATACTGCCCGACAAGTGTTCTTCGATGAACTCAAAGATAGAGTAAAAGGGCTGACAATGGAAAAAGCAGTATTGGAAGTAAACCATTGGTGTCACGAAAAAGTAACTTACCGAGGAACAGACGGACGCACATCAGCCCCTCTGGCTTTAGCTAAAACATCTTGGGGACGCTGTGGTGAAGAATCGACTTTCACTACCGCTGCACTTCGTGCTGTAGGTATTCCTGCCCGCCAGTGTTACACGCCACGCTGGGTACACACCGACGACAATCACGCGTGGGTAGAAGCATGGGTAGATGGCAAATGGCATTATATAGGAGCTTGCGAACCAGAACCAGAATTGGATGTAGCGTGGTTCTCTGCTCCGGTAAAACGTGCCATGATGGTACACACCAATGTTTTTGGATTGTACAATGGACCTGAGGAAAAGAATGTACAAACAGACCTCTATTCGGTTATCAATCTACTTGCTAATTATACAAATACACGCGATGTAAAAGTAAAAATAGTAGACGAAGCAGGTAAACCTGTAGAAGGTGCAACCGTAAAATTTAAAGTGTACAATTATGCTGAGTTTTACCCTATTGCCACAAGTACTTCTAAAACCGATGGAACAGCTTCTATAATCTCAGGAATGGGAGACATATTTGTTTGGGCAAATAAGGGCGATATATATGGATATGCTAAATCTACTCCTGAATCGGCAGAAGTGACAGTTACATTAAATAATAAACCGGGAAAAGACTTAGATGAAACCATTGTAATGGAAGCTCCGGCAGAACAAGCCATAAAAGAATTAGCACCAGAAAAGATTGCAGAAAATGCAAAGCGTCTGGCTCACGAAGACTCGATACGAAATGCATATATGGCAACCTTTATTAGCGAATCGGATGCTAAGAAATTTGCAGAAAAAAATAAGCTAAACCCTGATAAGACTTGGAATATTTTATCCAAATCGCAAGGAAACTGGCAGGAAATATCCTCTTTTATGGAGGCTAAGAAAGATAATCCATATCTGAATGCATTCTTATTATCTCTTTCCGATAAAGATTTACGAGATACTCCGGCTGCATACCTTTTAGATCACCTTACTATCGGACAAGATGCGACACAAAAGAAACTAGCTGAAGACAGCCCTCTGGTAGGCAGTATCTATTCTCCAAGAATATCACAAGAATTGATTCGTCCGTGGCGAAGCTTCTTCAAAAAAGCATTAACGGAAGATTTTGTAAACAAATCGAGAAATGATATTAATGAAGTAATAAACTTTGTTCGTGAAAATATAAAAATTGATGAAGAACAAAATTATTTCAAATGCCCGATCTCCCCACAAGGCGTATATGAATTGAAAGTTTCAGATAAGCCATCAAGGGATATATTATTTGTTGCTCTTTGTCGCTCTATGGATATCCCTGCACGTATTGATCGTGCAACAGGACGCCCTCAATATCTAAAGGGGGAAACTGCATGGACTGATGTATTCTTTGATAAGCAAGCCGAAAAACAGCCAAAGGCTACAATTCAGTTTACAAATGCAAAGGATAATATTGTGAAGCCGGGTTATTATACTCATTTCACAATTGCCCGATACGACAATGGTGACTTTGTTACTCTCGATTATGAAAACAGTATAAAAGATCTACCGGCTAAAATAACAGTGGATGCAGGCTACTATCGTTTGATGATAGGTAGTCGTGGAAATGATGGTTCTGTAACGATAAGTACACGCTACTTTGAAGTAAAAGGCAATGAAGCGAAAACATTCGAAATCGAATTACCGAAAGTAGAAGGCCGCATTCAGGTACAAGGTATCGTAGATCCGAACACAGTTGTTACATTACAAGACGGCAGTAAAAAGTCAATCAAAGAACTAACGAACGGTAAAGGTTTGATGATCTGCTTTGCTGATCCTGACAAAGAACCTACTAAGCATATCCTGCAAGACCTTCCGGCCGTACAACAAGCTATTGAAGAATGGGGCGGAGGAATCTTGTTTGCTATTCCTGACGACAAGCTAAGTAAAGCGTTTGATGCTTCTGTCTTTAAAGGTCTACCTAAGCAATCATTATGGATGACTGATCATAACAGGACTTTGTTAAATACAGTTGCGGGAGCTTTGCAAATCGAATTCTCAAATAACTTCCCGCTTACAGTATATATTTCTACAAATGGAGGTATTTTGTATTCTTCGCAAGGTTACCGCATTGGAATCGGAGAGAATATAATTAAGACAATAGAGTTGGAGAAAGGAACAAAATAACAGTTGAAATATAAGATACAAAAATGGCAGATCATCTGATCTGCCATTTTTGTTATTTATAATAATAGCTTACTTTTTTGTATGCTCTGCAATTATTTTCACAAGGTCTTCTTTAGATACCAAACCTCTCAAGCGAGTAATCTCCTTTCCATCTTTGTATACAACAATAGTAGGCAATACCTCAATCCCTTTATCTATTGAGAATTTCTTGTAGTTGTCAACATTTATCTTTCCGATCTTTGCCGATCCTTTGTATTCTTTAGCTACACTTTCGAGAATAGGAGCCATTCGGCGACATGGCCCACACCACGGAGCCCAAAAGTCAACAAATACTAATCCTGTTCCGGTCTCTTTTTCATAATTAGAAGAGGTAAGCGTTACAATAGGAGTATCATTATTCGTAGTGTTGTTATTCCCAAACACACTATTGTTTCCCAATAAAACAGTCAAAGTCATAAGAACTATGCCGAGTATTGGAAGGGTTATTTTACGTCTCATTATTAATAGTTTTATATGATTTTGGGCAAATATAATAGTTCTTATCTATTAAAATGTTCTTGTTATAACTATTTATACATTTTTCGGTATGATATATATTAAATTCAACTATTTTTGCATCAGAAAGGTATATAATACGGAATGAATCACGAACCTCAAATACTAGATTTAGATAAAGTACTTGCCGAGAAAGCTCCCAAGATTTATAATAAGGTACCACGTTTTGCAATAAACTACCTCAAGCGAAAAATCCATTTAGATGAACTGAACGAAATACTTACGATCTATGCTGATAAGTATGGAGTGGATTTTATGCAAGCGGTTGTAGGATATTTCAATCTTACATTAGAGACCTCGGGGCTAGAAAATATTCAAGACGGGAAAAAGTATATATTTGTATCAAACCACCCTTTAGGCGGGCTCGATGGCATCTGCTTATCTGCGGTTATTGGAGACCGATTCGATAAAAAAATAAAATACGTAGTAAACGATGTTTTATACTTTATTAAGAATCTGCAACCTATTTTTCTTCCGGTCAATAAATATGGACGTCAGTCGAAACAAGCGACTACAAGCCTAAATGAAGCCTATGAATCGGACAACCAAATCATTACCTTCCCTGCGGGCTTATGTTCCAGACAAGAGAATGGCAAGATTCATGATTTGGATTGGCAGAAAAATTTTATTCTGAAAGCTGTAGAATCAAGAAGGGACGTAGTTCCTGTACACTTTGAGGGCAAAAATTCAAATTTCTTTTATAGATTTGCAAATATAAGAAAGCGTCTGGGCATAAAATTTAATATTGAGTTGATCCTATTGCCTGACGAAATGTTTAAGAATAAAAATAAAAGTTTTTCCATAACATTTGGTGAACCTATACCATATACATTCTTTGACAATTCAAAGAGTGCTATGCAATGGGCGCAGTATGTAAAGGAAAAGTCATATAATTTGGCAAAAACAAACAAGCAATAAATGGAAACTGTTATCGCACCGATAAATAAGGATTTATTGAGAGCCGAACTGACGAAAGATAAATTTCTCAGGTATACAAATAAGGCTAACAATGAAATCTATATTGTCACACATCATAATTCGCCGAATGTGATGCTGGAGATAGGCCGTCTGCGTGAGATAGCATTCCGGTATTATGGCGGAGGAACAGGGAAGTCTGTAGATATAGACGAGTACGACAAAATGGACAATCCATACAAGCAATTAATAGTATGGAATCCGGAAGCAGGAGAGATAATCGGTGGATATCGCTTTATATGCGGACCTGATATTTGCTTCGATGAGAATGGTGAACCCATATTGGCAACATCGCATTTGTTCCATTTCTCCGAAAGGTTTATTAAGGAATATCTCCCTTATACATTCGAGCTTGGACGTTCGTTTGTTACGCTCGAATATCAATCAACACTAGCCGGCTCGAGAGGTATCTTCGCATTAGATAATCTTTGGGATGGATTAGGTGCCCTATCTGTGGCAGACCCTTCCATGAAGTATTTTTTTGGGAAGGTAACAATGTACGACACATACAATACACAAGCACGGGATATGATTCTGTATTTTCTGAATAAATATTTCCCGGATCCCGAAAAGCTTGTATGGCCAAAGCAAGCCTTAACGATAGAGACCGAAAAGAGCAAGCTGAGAAGGCTATTTGATGGAGAGTCGTTCAAGTCTGACTATCGAATATTAAACACTTCCGTTCGTAAATTAGATCTTAATATTCCTCCACTTGTAAATGCTTACATGAGCCTTTCCCCTCAAATGAAGGTCTTTGGAACGGCAGTAAACGATACTTTTGGCAATGTAGAGGAAACAGGAATCCTCATCAATGTAGATGAGATATTAGAAGAAAAGAAAAAAAGACATATTGAGTCCTACTTAAAAGATAAACCTTCGAAACGTTTTTTGAAGAGACTTCGACAAATGATAAACTGGAGTTGGACAAAATACGAAGACAGGCCTAAACCGAAGAAAAGAAAAAATGAAGGCTTTTTTACAATCTCCCGTAGGATTAATCGAGATAAGAGAAACTGACGGTTATATTTCATCGGTAAGGATTATTCACCAAGGAGGGGAGGAAAAAGCCGACTCTTCACCACTTTTGAATAATGCAATAAAGCAGTTGGAAGAATATTTCTCCGGAGAACGTAAAGTTTTTGACTTACCCCTGAAACAAAACGGTACACCGTTTCAGCAAAAAGCATGGGAATATCTGAGTACAATCCCTTATGGCAAAACTGTTTCGTATAAAGATGAAGCCATCGCTATCGGTTCACCCAAAGGATGTAGAGCTGTAGGTGCTGCAAACGGAAAAAATAATCTAGCCATTATAGTACCTTGCCACCGTGTGGTAAATGAAGGAGGACAATTGGGTGGCTATGCATATGGAACAGATATAAAACTTCTTCTTCTTGAACTCGAAAATTATTATAACTTCATGTAAATGCTAAACCTCTCACGATATAACATAATTCTAGCATCCAATTCGCCTCGTAGAAAAGAACTTCTGAGTGGGCTAAACATACCCTATGAGATAAAAACTTTACCTGATATTGATGAGTCATATCCGGACAGCCTTGCAGGAGAGGATATCGCTATCTATATTGCGAAAGAAAAGGCTAATGCTTACCTCGATCAACTGGATGAGAATACATTACTTATAACTGCAGACACAATCGTCTTACTCGATGGAAAAGTTTATGGAAAGCCATCAGATGAAACAGATGCGAAGCAAATGCTACGCGATCTTTCCGGAAAAACGCATCAGGTAATCACAGGGGTATGCATCACAACTAAAGACAAGCAAGTCTCTTTTGGTGTATCGTCCGAAGTTCGCTTCTCTAAACTTGATGACGATGAAATTGAATATTACGTTTCCAACTATAAGCCTTTCGACAAAGCCGGAGCATATGGAGTGCAAGAGTGGATAGGATATGTAGCTGTAGAGTATATCTCGGGATCGTATTTTAATATAATGGGGTTGCCAATACAAAGATTATATAGAGAGCTGAAAAAGTTTTGAGTTATACAAAATAAAAAAGACGGTCTTAAGCCGTCTTTTCTTGTATTATTATCAATATCCTGATTTTCTTATCCTACACTACCCTCCAGACTGATTTGTAATAGCTTTTGAGCCTCAACAGCAAATTCCATCGGAAGATTTTGCATTACCTCTTTAGCATAGCCATTTACGATAAGCCCTACAGCTTCTTCAGTTCCTATACCGCGCTGATTACAATAAAGAATTTGATCTTCACTAATCTTAGAAGTAGTAGCTTCATGCTCAATGATAGCTCCCGGATTTGCTATATCTGAATAAGGGAATGTATGTGCACCACACTTATCACCGAGCAATAAGCTATCGCATTGCGAGTGATTGCGTGCACCTTCTGCCTTTGGTGAAACTTTAACCAAACCTCTATATATATTTTGACTAAGCCCTGCTGATATCCCTTTCGATACGATACGGCTCTTTGTGTTTTTGCCGAGGTGTATCATCTTGGTACCTGTATCGGCCTGCTGATAATGGTTGGTTACTGCAACGGAGTAAAACTCACCGATAGAATCATCTCCTGCAAGGATACATGATGGGTATTTCCATGTAATAGCGGAACCTGTCTCTACCTGTGTCCAAGAGATCTTAGAACCTTTTCCTTTACATATACCACGCTTAGTAACAAAGTTATAAATTCCACCCTTACCATCTTTATCTCCCGGATACCAGTTTTGCACAGTAGAATATTTTACTTCTGCGTAGTCGAGAGCTATGATTTCTACAATAGCAGCGTGCAACTGATTTTCGTCACGCATAGGAGCCGTACAACCCTCAAGGTAGCTAACGTATGAATTATCCTCAGCAACGATCAGAGTTCGCTCAAACTGCCCTGTATTAGCTGCATTGATACGGAAATATGTAGACAACTCCATCGGGCAACGTACACCTTTAGGAATATACACAAAAGATCCGTCACTGAATACGGCAGAGTTAAGCGCAGCAAAGAAATTATCTCTATATGGAACTACAGAACCAAGATATTTCTTGACCAATTCGGGGTGTTCTTGTACAGCCTCACTGAAAGCACAGAATATAATACCCTTTTCGGCCAACACTTCCTTAAATGTAGTTTTTACGGAAACACTATCTACAACTGCATCCACAGCCATAGTTTGCACACCGGCTAATATTTCGCGTTCATGAAGCGGAACTCCGAGTTTATCAAATGTTTTCAACAACTCAGGGTCTACTTCATCAAGGCTTTTCGGTCCGTCTTTTTTCTTTGGTGCTGCATAGTAACTGATGCTCTGATAGTCAATCTCCGGAATTTCCAGATGCGCCCATTCCGGCGTCTTCATTGTAAGCCAATGACGATATGCTTTAAGACGGTATTCGAGCAACCAATCCGGCTCATTTTTTTTCGCTGAAATCAGACGTACAACATCTTCGTTGAGTCCGATCGGAATAACCTCAGTTTCAATATCCGTTACAAAACCGTATTTATAATCTCCGGTGGTAACGTCTTCTAAAATTTTATCTTGAGTTTCTTGCATGATTAATTTTATTTTAGCGAATAGCGGTAGGCTATAGGCTGTTAAAGTCAATTATTGGTTGTAAGCAGAATGCTTATTGCCAGTTTGCAAAGATATTACATTCTATTCATAAATTATACATATATAAATATTTTGCATCACTGATAGAACACATAGAACGAGCTTTTGTTTAGTTTTTTCCTTTTTATAACAGTAAGACTAACCGGTACAACATAAATAGTCGGCTCTCCTGATATCCCATCAGAAGAGCCGACACGCTTCAAATCCAAATTGATCTTAATAGTGTTATGAATTTTTAAGAACGTTTATAATATTCCCTTGTCTGAATCTGAGTTCTCCAAGCTCTTTTTCCCTGCTTCATGCTTTCTACCGAACGATACGTTCCATGAAAAGCGCAAATAAAGCATGTGCCCGTTTTCTTTTATATACGACCATGACGTCGATGGCTTAATATTGGACACGTTACGACTTCCTGCACTCCAGTAATCCTTAAACGGATATGACATCCCAACCGAAAGTTGTGCTTCTTTGTACTTATATCCGGCTTCTATATAGTTCCAGTCTTCACCATACCAGATAGTTTCGCCCCACAACTCTTTATATCTGGTATACATCCCCATTGTCAATAAACAGTTTTTATATATAAGGTTGGAACGAGCTCCGCCATGCATAAAATTGTGTACATGTGTATTACCATAATTGGACTTAAATATATCCCGATGCACTCCAAACCACCCGGTAACAGTCCATATATCTTTAATAAGCCTCAAAGTAACATCTCCATTTAAGAATAAGTAATGTTCTCCCTTATGATTATCCGAAAAGCTTATCACCTTATCCCCTTCTATACTAAATGCGTCTACTATAAGCTTATCAAAATACATATAACCGATAACTGTACTTATATCAAATATTCCTTTATTGTAACTTAAAGTCAATCTGTTGTTATAGAGATTATATGGTTTTAGGTTAGGATTTCCCCTACTTATCTGATAAGTATCGGTTTGTTGTTCCACACCACTTAGTTGCCCCAAGGAAGGAGTCCGTGTATTCACTATAAATGAATATTTCAACGAAAAATTATCATTTAATGGATAACTAAGTTGAACGGAAGGGCGGAAGGTATAATAGGTAGCATCCTTCTTGCCTTCTTTGAAAAACAGACGAGTTCCACCTATACCGATAGTGTAGCCTAACTTTTTAGCTATTTTTCCCTGTATCTGAGCATACAAATAAGATTCCGCATTTTTCATTTTAGTAATAGTATTTGCTCCGCCTTCATATGTATTATCAGCAAAACCTTGTGTATGTTTTATACCCGAGGAGAAGGATAGATTTTCGAATTGCTTTTCATATACGGCTTCACCGATAACAGAGTATTTATTACCGTCTATTTTATTAAAAATATCGGAAAGCACTTCGCCATCTTCAGTTTCTTTGTATCTACGGTCACTATTGGAACCAATGTATGTCCCCACAAGATTCACAGCAAGTGATTGCTTATTCTTCAATTCTCGTTTGAAGTATATATCGAGTACAGGAGTATATTCATTCCCTTTATTTCTTGAAGAGGAGAGTGTCTTATTTAGACTATTGGAATATAATATATTTTGTGCGTTTTGATTTTTATAATTGTAGAACTGATTTTTAAACAACACGTTAAACACATACTTATCAGGGGAAGTAAGATTGTATGATAGATTCAAGTATTGATATTGATAATCCATAGGAGCATAAATACCTTTCTGCTCTCTGGTGATCGGATTGTTCGGAAAATTCAGTGTCTCTGTTTGATCAGACCACCGTTTGTCATAGCTTCTATAATTGATAAAATAATTGAGTCCGAATTCTGAAGCTTTATAGTTTGTCTTGAAAGTTAGATTATCATTTCCAAACCCTACATATGGAGAATTTCGTCCGTCTGCAAACACATACCCTCCATAATTTTTCTGCCGGTCAACAATCAGATTTAATACAGCACCCACATTCTCATTTCCAAAACGTACTCCGGGATCTTCAAAAAACTCGACACGAAGAATATCTTGTGATCTTAAAGCTGCAACTTCTTGTACAGAAGCCCTGACCCCATTGATTCGAAGTTGAACTTCTTGGTTGCTAATTTTTATAGTTCTATTTACAGCATCTATATTCAATCGGGGTATTGCCATATTGCTAAGCAAGTCGAATGCACTCACAGATGTTTTTACTTGCATAGAGTCGGGCATAAGTATTTGACGATCTATTTTGTTTATTATCCGATTTCCTGTTACAATAACTTCACCAAGAGTTTTCGCATCTTCCTGTATTTCTATATCACCTAAATCGATATGTGTTGTAAGATTATTAATCTTGATAAATGTTGTACGATAGCCCATATAAGAGGCCTTGAGGATGTAATCTTGTTTTTGAAACTGCCCCGCAATCAAGAACAAACCGGTAGTGTCTGTTTGAGATCCGGTGATATATGTGGAATCCACTTTAAGCAATACTGTTGTAGCAAACTCAATAGGCTGTTTTGTTCTCAGATCTACAATACGCCCTTTTATATCTATCGCACTTACCGAGATGCTGACGATAATAAGTAAAAGTAAGGATAATATAGCTTTCATTCTTTTTGTTTAATTATTTATACTATTTACACGAAATGAAAAGCCATAGTGTTACAAGAGATTTCCTTTAATTTGAAAATATTGCAATTTTCGATCTTTTTGATTTCTATATAATTTTAATTCCCAACGATTTTTATATATAAAAAAATGGCTGTGATGTTTCCTCACAGCCATTATATATATCAGAAGTTGTTAATTAACTTTTAAAGTTAATAGCAGCCTGTGCTGCCGCTAGACGTGCAATTGGAACACGGTATGGAGAGCAACTCACATAGTTCAATCCTACGCAATGGCAGAATTCGATAGAAGATGGTTCACCGCCATGTTCTCCACAAATACCGACTTTCATGCCCGGACGGGTTTGACGGCCTTTAGTCACAGCAGATTGTACAAGTTGTCCCACACCTTCCCTATCTATAGCCTGGAATGGATCTATTTTTAGAATACCTTTCTCTAAGTAAATAGGCAGGAATTTACCCACATCGTCACGAGAGAACCCGAATGTCATCTGAGTAAGGTCATTTGTTCCCAAAGAGAAGAATTCAGCAGATTCGGCAAGCTTGTCAGCTGTGATAGCGGCACGAGGCGTTTCCACCATTGTTCCTACCTCAAAATCGATTCTATCACCTATTTCTGCAAATACCTTTTCAGCAGTACTGCGAATGATATCTTCCTGGAATTTCATTTCACTCAAAGAGGTAGTCAATGGTACCATGATTTCAGGATGAGTTTTTATTCCTTTTTTCTTCAGTTTCAGAGCAGCTTGCAGAATGGCTCTTGTCTGCATTTCAGTAATTTCAGGATAAGTATTTGCAAGACGGCAACCACGATGTCCCAGCATTGGATTCATTTCTTGCAATGATGAAATCTTTTGTTTTATCTTACTTTCAGAAATTTGCATTGCCTCTACCATTTCCTCCAAACCCTTCATATCATGAGGCAAGAATTCATGCAATGGTGGGTCGAGTAAACGAACTGTTACAGGAAGTCCTTCCATAGCGGCGAATATACCTTCAAAGTCTTCTTGCTGAAGAGGAAGCAGTTTTTTTAATGCTTTCTTACGTTCTTCTACATTGTCTGCCAAAATCATTTCACGCATGGCAATGATCTTATCCCCTTCGAAGAACATGTGCTCTGTACGGCATAAACCAATTCCTACAGCTCCAAAGTTGTGAGCAACAGAAGCATCGTGTGGAGTATCGGCATTCGCTCTTACTTTCAGACGGGAATATTTATCTGTAAGTTTCATCATTTCGGCAAAATCTGCACTTAATTCGGCATCTTTTGTTCCTACCTTACCGTCATACACTTCTCCTGTAGAGCCATTGATAGAGATCCAATCACCTTCACGATACTCACGATCATCAATCATAAGAGAACGCCTCTTGTAATTGATACGAAGGTCAGAAACACCGGACACGCAACATTTACCCATGCCACGAGCAACAACGGCAGCGTGAGAAGTCATCCCTCCGCGAGCCGTAAGGATACCTTCGGCAACAGCCATACCTTTTAGATCTTCAGCGGCAGTTTCTATTCTGACAAGGATAACTTTTTTATTTTTATGATGGCTTGTTTGCCATTCAGCATCATCGGCAAAGAAAACGATTTGCCCTGTAGCTGCACCGGGAGACGCAGGGAGCCCCTTAGCTATAACTGTAGCAGCTTTTAACGCCTTCGGCTCGAACACTGGGTGTAGTAATTCATCTATCTTCTGAGGTTCAACACGCAACAAAGCTTCTTCTTCGGATATCAAACCTTCGTTTAACATATCCATGGCAATCTTTACGGCAGCAGCACCGGTTCGTTTTCCACTACGTGTCTGAAGCAACCATAGCTTGTTATCTTGTATTGTAAACTCAAGGTCTTGCATGTCTTTATAATGCAATTCAAGCTTTTTCTGAATTTCATTCAGGCTCTTGTAAGCTTCAGGCATTACTTCCTCCAGAGACAATCCTCTTTGTTTTCTCTCTTCTTCAGTGATGCCCTGTTGTCTTGCCCAGTCATAAGAACCTTGTAAGGTAATCTGCTGAGGAGTACGTGTACCGGCAACCACATCTTCACCTTGTGCATTGATAAGGAACTCACCATTGAACCGAGCTTCTCCTGTAGCAGCATTACGAGTAAATGCTACTCCCGAACCGGAATTATCATTCATATTACCGAATACCATTGCCTGCACGTTAACGGCAGTACCCCACTCTGCAGGAATATTATTCAGTTTGCGATAAAAGATAGCACGTTCGTTCATCCAGCTTTCAAATACAGCCATGATGGCATTCCAAAGTTGTACCCATGGGTCTGTTGGAAAGTCTTGTCCGGTTTTTTCTTTTATTATTTTTTTGAAACGTACAACAAGTTCTTTCAAATCTTCTGTTCCAAATTCTGAATCTTGTTTTATACCTTTCTTTTCTTTCAGTTCATCTATAATTTCTTCAAAAACATCTTCATCATCCTTTTCTACAGGTTTCAAACCCATCACCACATCACCGTACATTTGTATGAAACGACGATATGAATCCCAAGCAAAGCGAGGAGTCTGTGTCTTACGCGCAATGGCTTCTACGGCTTTTTCGTTTAATCCTAGGTTTAAGATTGTATCCATCATCCCCGGCATGGAAGCTCTTGCTCCCGAGCGAACCGAAACGAGAAGAGGGTTTTCATCATCACCAAATTTTGGTCCTCCCACAACACGCTCGATATGATGTATTGCTTCTTTCACCTCATTTGTAAGAAGTTTAATAACATTTTCTTTACCTTCCTTGTAAAATAAATTGCACACTTCTGTAGTGATTGTAAATCCCGGAGGCACAGGTATTCCCATTAGACTCATTTCTGCCAAATTAGCACCTTTTCCTCCTAGTAACTCCTTCATTTTCGCGTTTCCCTCGGTAACTGTACCGCCAAAGACATAAACAGACTTTCCACTCATACTGTAACGATTTTAAAAGGTTAGATAATAGTATTTAACATGTTCATGATATTCGTATAGTGCAAAAATCGACTGACTATCTGTTACAATCAATCGATTTCAATATTATGAAAAAATAACCGGATAACAAAGTATTTTAGAGTAATTTAATATGGTTATAAAACATAATAATCCCGACAAGAGACCTTGCCGGGATTACATGAAAATATTATTTTTTGTAAGCGAAACCTCGCTTTTTAACAAATATACACTATCCTATAACATGCATTGCATCCAACACTAATTTTAGAAGGAATAATACTGCAATGACGTACACTGTAACAGATACATCTTTTGATTTTCCGCAAAAAACTTTGATAAACGCAAAACTCAACATACCGAAAACAATACCTTCTGCTATACTGTATGTAAAAGGCATAAACACGATGGTAAGGAATGCAGGCAAGCCTTCGCTCATGTCGCTGAAATTGATCTTAGCAACAGACGAAATCATAAACAAACCAACAATAATCAAAGCCGGTGAAGTTGCAGCAGCGGGAACCATCAGGAATAATGGTGCAAAAAACAGAGCTAAGATGAAGAATAACGCTGTACTTACAGAGGTGAGTCCGGTACGACCGCCCGATGCTACACCCGATGCACTTTCTACATATGCAGTAACTGTACTTGTACCAAGTATAGAACCCACGGTAGTACCTAGAGCATCAGAGAACAGGGCTTTCTTCATTTGAGGGAAATTTCCGTCTTCATCTGCAAGTCCTGCTTTTGATACCACACCGATCAATGTTCCTACTGTATCGAAGAGGTTTACAAACAACAAGGTGAATACAACGATAACCATGTTGATAGATAAAATATGATCCCACTCAAACTGAGCAAAGATAGGAGCAATAGATGGAGGTGTATCAATCACATTTCCTTCGGGTAATTTAACATCTCCCAAAATAAGACCAAAGATAGTTGCTACAACGATCCCTATCAAAATAGAACCATTTACATTTCTTACAAATAGTACAGCTGTAACAAATAGTCCTAAAAAGGCAATCCATATACTGTGTTGAGAAAAGTCTCCTAATGCAACCAATGTAGCAGGACTTGACACTACGATTCCTGCGTTTTTCAACCCAATCAATGTAATAAACAGCCCGATACCTACAGGAATTGCGTCTTTTAATACTTTTGGTATACTTTTTACTATTAGTTCACGAACATTGAAGAACGTAAGTAGTATAAATATAATTCCTTCGATAAATACTGCTGTGAGTGCAAATTGCCAAGAATATCCCATTACACCGCATATTGTGAAAGCAAAGAATGCATTCAACCCCATTCCGGGAGCTTGTGCAATTGGCAGTTTAGCATATAATGCCATCATAAGGGTGGCGAAAATAGTTGCCAAAGCTGTAGCAGTAAACAATGCATCTTTATCCATCCCTGTAGTAGACAATATACTTGGGTTTACGATCAGGATATAAGACATAGTAAGGAAAGTGATAAGACCCGCAAGAAACTCTTTGCGTATAGTCGTATTATTTTCCGAAAGCTTAAATGTTTTTTCTAGTAAGTTTTTCATATTCTATTAATGATCAAAAGTTCCACTTAGCAGCAATAGTAGGATTTATATATGGTTCATTTAAGCGAGACCCATTAGCTGAGTTAATAAAGTTGTTGCTTATCTCTATTTCTGTACCTAAGGACAAGTTTGAATTAACATTATACCAGAATTGTGGCTCTGTAAGCAGAATTATTTTTTTACCACCTCGGTCTACTCCATGAACCGGGTTTTTATCCTGAGTCCAAACATCAAGGAATCCACATACAGTGAATTTATTATCAAAGAGATTAGCTCCCCATGTTACTGTCCACTGAACATCGTTACTAACTCTCTCGAAAGCATTGTATTTATATACTAAATAAGTTCCAAGGTTTACGCCTTTAATATTTGTAGCATAAGATGCTCCGGCTAAGTAGGCATTTGCGATAGAAAAACCAAAGTTCTCTGCCTTACCTACACCACCATTAAACTCTAAGTGGGCCATAATCGGGCTTTTTCCCAACTTCAGGTCGCGGGCAATTTCAAGGTACATTGTTCCTATATTTCCTCTGCTTTGGTTAAAGTCCAAATCGACAAACATGAAAGTAGACCCCCATTTGTCAGGTTTGAACATCTCAAATGTTGCAGTAAAATAGTTTTTTCCAGAAATTTTGTCTCCATGTAGGGCATGACGTGGATCAAAATGTAACTGAAGATTCTGTGCCGAAGCATAGAATGAAGCCATTAATACGATTAATGTGAATAGTACCTTTTTTGCCATATTATTAGAATTTATTATTAAAAATGCAAAAATAAGTAAAAAAAAGAATTAAATATTTGTCGAAGAAGATTTAACAATCGTTTTTTTTCAACAATATGTAGAATCCTTTCCCAGCTTCGTTTTTTAGTTTTAAAATAAATTATGCGTAAATTTTTATTTTTTATTTTGAAATATAAAAAAATGTCATACCTTTGCACCGCAATAAGCAAAAGACGGGATGTAGCGCAGTCCGGTTAGCGCACCTGCTTTGGGAGCAGGGGGTCCCAGGTTCGAATCCTGGTATCCCGACGAAACAAAAAGACCTGACTAATTATAGTTAGGTCTTTTTGTTTATGTTATAGTTTCCGTTTTATAAAAAAAGAGATTTCTCAAACATACAGATACAAAATTGCCCTATTCTGTAAACAAGGACATGAAAAGGCAAATAAGTAGCAAAACCATGTTTTACATTCTATAAATAAAAAGGTAATTTTGATTTATAGAATATTGATTATCCCTTCAGTGAGAATATAATTACGTAATGGGTGTACAATAAAGTGAGCACCCACATTATTAGTCTTTCTTTTGTTAGATTATATATAAAGAGCGACTTGTACCCATTCTTTACTTCTTGCTAAGACATCCAATCACTAAAAAACAATTAATAAAATAAGCATTCTAAAAAAATACTAAAATATATTTATTTATATTTGTCGAATCAGCTATACTATTCTCATTTAAAATGAGATAATAGATAGATTATTTTGCTAAAGGAAGGTTACATTTCACATAAAGAGAAAATTTATTTATGAATCAGAACTTTTCTAGTCAACAATTAATGAGGCTTTGCAAACAGGATGAGTGGGAAGACTATGATTTAACAAAAGATGGTCTTTTAAAGCTTATTGATGAGAATTTTGAAAAAATTATATCTGGAACGTTTGAATTTCAAATCAATAAAGTTGGAGATTATTATTTGACCGAAGATTTACCTCAAAAATTAATATTAAGAAAACTAAATGATAATCTCAAAAGATTATATAAGGATGAACAGGCAAATAGGCGAATAATAATAAGACAGGTAAAGACACTTTTAGAGGAAAATGGTCCAATGTGGATTCTAAAAACTGATATTGAAAAGTTTTATGAAAGTATTGACAAGGAAAAGATAATATCAAAGCTAAAAAATGATTCTATGTTATCTTTTCATTCATTGTACCTTATTGATAAATTATTCTCTAATGATAAAATAGAAGGAATAACGGGAATACCTAGAGGATTGAATATAAGTGCTACACTTTCAGAAATTTATATGCGGAAATTTGACCGATGGGTTCAACGAATAATTGGAGTATATTACTATGCTCGCTTTGTGGATGATATTGTAATTTTTAGTAATGATAAAAGTGTTATAGAAGATATCAATAAAAACATTAATTTTAATCTCGAAAAGGGTTTAAAAAAGAAGGAGAAAAAAACTGCTATTTACAATGGTAGTGATATAAAAACTTCATACCCTTTAGAATATCTAGGATATAGATTTACAACAACGACGAATGGCAGGAATAAATCTTTATCTCTTTCTATTGCTGAAAAGAAAGTAAAGAAGATAAAAAGCCGAATTATATACTCATTTCTTGATTATCTAAAAAATGCAGATTTTGATTTATTAGAAAAAAGAATAAAATTTTTAACTGGAAATTTTAGCGTAAAAAAGAGTAATGATGGGAATGAATTAAAAGCAGGTCTTTATTATAATTATTCGCATATTACAGATTTAAGAGTTTTTGATGAATTGAATATATTTTATAGAAAACTATTATATAGTCGAAATGGCTCTTTAGGTATAAAACTTAATGCTAATTTATCTTCGCACCAAAGGGATATATTATCAAAGTACTCTTTCAAACATGGATTTTTAAAAAAAGTATATATATCATTTACTTTCGAAGAAATGAGTAATATCAAAAAATGCTGGTAAAATGAGTAAGGTTAAGATTAACAAAGATGATATTAATAGAGTTCTTCTTACAGAACTTTTACCATATGAAGTTCCTATGTTGTTTTCTAATGATGGGTTTTATTCTATTGTTTCATCTGGAAACTTTGATTACTTTGCAGGTAAAATCAAATCTATAAAAAATAGTTCTGATTATGGAATTCCCTTCAACTTTGAAGTTCGAAAATCTGTTTTAGGAGATACTAGAACCTTAAGTGTTATTCATCCCATAAATCAGATTCCATTTGTTGATTTTTATAAAAAATACGACTCTGTAATTATTCATCTATGCTCAAAAAGTCCGTTCTCTTTAAGAAGGGTTTCTAGAATTGCCAGATTTTGTTATACACCAGATTTTGTATTTGAAGAAGATGAACACAAAAATGCTGAAGTAGAAGTTGAACCAGATATATTAGACAAGGAAACAAAGTTACTTAAATCATACTTTACCTATAAACCCATAGATTTAATATACAAATTTTATGAAAGAAATGAATATCAGCGTTTAGAACAGCGTTTCAATTTAATGTTGGAATTTGATATAAATAAATGCTTTTACAATATATATACTCATTCCGTCACATGGGCTGTAAAAGATAAAGAAAGTTCTAAAAGAAATGCTAAAAAGATATCTTTTGAAAATACTTTTGATAAAATAATACAACAAGCTAACTACAATGAAACAAATGGAATAGTAGTTGGTCCAGAGATTTCTAGAATATTCGCTGAAATAATTTTGCAGAGAATAGATCTAAATCTACTTGTAAAATTGAATGAAGAAGGTGTTAAATTTGGCGTGGATTATGAAATACGACGCTATGTTGATGACTATTTCTTATTTACAAATGATGAAAACATTCAAGATTTCATTTTAAAAACATACAAAAAGGAATTGAAGGAATTCAAATTATATATAAATGAATCCAAGACAACCAAAAGAACAACCCCTTTTATTTCTAATATAGCTGTAAGCAAAAGAGAATTAAGGTATCTATGGGATAGCCTCCGAAGCTCTATAATTGTTCTTGATGAAGTAGAAAACGATGCAGGCAATAAACAAAAAATAAAACAACTAAAAGACTTTAGAAGTCCTTATGCTGTATCTCAATCTTTCATAAAAGATTTTCAATGCATTGTACAACGAAATGGATTAACATACGATATTTTAAGTAAAGACATAGTTCGTTATTGTAAAGAATTTATCGTAAAAATATTTAAGGATAGTAAACTGGAAAAACCAATTTCTATTATCGAAAAGATTTTATTATTAGTATTAGATATAAGTTTTTATGCATATTCCTTAAACATTACTTCAAGTACGACTTTTAAACTTGCTCAATTAATAGTATTAACTTGTAAATTTTTGGATGGTAAAAATGAAGACGTAAGACATAATATTTTTTCAAAAATACACAGGGAAGCAGACTTTGTGATGACTATATTTCAACGTAAGTCTAAGAAAAATGAAACCAATATCGAAACTTTGAATTTATTAATTGCTCTCAAAAAATTAGATAAGATATATTTATTAAGTGAACAAAAAATTATAGATTTGTTTAACTTAAAGTCTGAACATGATTATGATAAATTGAATTATTTTCATATTGTGACATTATTATACTATATTACAGATAATCCTTTATATGCAAGACTAAAAGCTAACTTAGAGAAGTCCGTTATTCATAAGTTTAATAAAGATAATGACCCTTTTACTAAATCGGAATTAACTCTTTTGTTTTTTGATTTTATTAATTGTCCATTTATTCATATTGATATAAAAAAGAGGTTAGTAAGAGATGCTCATTATGCAAAAGCTGGTGATGAGATAAAGGAGATAGCAAATATCTCTAATTATAAAACATGGTTTATGGATTGGGATACAGAAATTGATTTAGAACGTGTTCTCAAGAAGAAAGAATGGGGTTCTACTTACTAAAATATAAAGATTGGTGCAAACAGTCGAAGATTTTCGGGGTCTAGAATCTGAAAATCATTAATACTCTAATCCGCATTTGTCAGTATACATGAGAAATAGGATTAGTTGAGTTCAATTAATGTTTGTATATTTTTGAACACCACACACGATAACTAGATGCGCCAATCTTTTCTTAAATAATACTGATAATAACAGTTTGATCAATTATTTAGGATATAATACTACTTTCTAATCTCCTTAAAATTATACTTACCTCATCTTTATAGATTCAAAATATTATATCTTTGTTATCAGAATAATACTCACATAATAGGGAGATTCTAAGATATTGTACTTGTTATGTCCTGTCTGTTGGAATCGGTAAGATTCCAACAAATGGAAAAAGGCAGAATAATGTACGCTGCTATGGCGTACCTGTATCCGTTGTTTCTATTTAAATCTCTTTGCTAATCAATCCAAAAAAATTGTGGACTAAGCATAAATATAGGTAAGTCTGAATAAGGAACAAACTCTTAAAGCTTTATTCATAAGGCTAAAAGCTATTCACTGTAAATCCTTTTTATCATCAAATAATTCAGGATAATGCTTTCTTATCAAATCCTGATCTTTCTGGTCTAGTTCTTCCAAAAGTTTAGGTTTGTCTTGAGGCCGTAATCCTTTTTGATTCATCACATTTATTAAACTCCAGTCTTTGACGGGTTTTAGAGGCGTAGGATCAGACGGTTCTTTTGCTTCCATATCGTAGCGAGTAAAGTCGATAACATGAAATGGAGTCATTCTATGCCAATCGCGTAACAAAGCCAATCGAAATTCTTTATTCATGAACCATTTTATCTCCAGATTATTATACGAATCGCCAAGCCCCGACCCTCTTTCCTCGAATCTATAGTTCCAGTCATCATTCGTCTTATTATGTTCACGCCAGATATTGCCAAACTCTCCAAAAGTTACAAAATGAGTATCCGGCCAGCGCTCTTTTGTTCCGCTCACCCACATTTCCATTGCTTTGCATATAAATTCCTTTCCAAACTCATGAACCATTTGGGCTTCCCAGATATTAGTCACCCATCCAAATCCGTTTAGTTCAAAACCTTTATCAAAATGAATGGATTGTGTATGCATAACTTCCAGGTGTCCCAAGTCGAGACCCCAGCCTTTATATGTCTCTATCGGGCCTACCCCACGCCGGCTATTATACCCTTCAATACCATGTCCGCTTTGCCCACTACGACGAGCACATAGAAAATCCATTGTCCAGCCATCAAGATTCACGCAGTCTATAAAATCATTTTTGCTTTGTGCCGGCTTGCAGAAATGCTCTGTTGACGGATAGAATGGATATGACGGAGAACCGTCAGCCCCTCCTCCGTCTATATTATGCTGACTCCAGATGACGGCATGCGCCGTATGTATCTTTTCTTTTTCGGCAAGATATTTTAAGTTATCGGCTGATAAAAATCCACCGATAATTGACTGGGGGCGATATCCATCCCCAACCATATCGAATATGAGTTGGATTGCTTCAGACATTTCACGGTTTACCCTCTCACGAGGCAGATACATTGCCGGAAAATAACCCGGAAAGTAAGATACCTCGTCACCATATTTTTTCTGACATTCTACAATATACTGACGGATCTGCTTGTAATTTTCACGCTGGTCTTCCAATGCATTCATCGTAAAACCCCAGGTCAATCGTCCATCCGGATTATTCTTGGCAAAGGCTTCTCTTAATGAGCGAACTCCGTCCAATGTATGCCAGTCTCCCTCGTCACGTGGATGCAGTTTTACATCCCGCGAAACTTCCCAAGGGGTGGTACGTATCATAATACAAAGGGTTACAAATCTATTTCCTTTGAGCGGAAAAGGTTCATTATTAGAGCCAATAAAAGGCTCTGAGGCTTTTAGGAAGTTGGTAAAAGCAAAAATTATAAAAAGGAATATAATCTTTGACAAAAGAATATTTTTGTTCATATTTATTTGTTTTACAAAATCTTTCGGAAAGAATTAAAAAGCACAGTGCATTCAAGAAAAGCGAATGCACTGTAATTCATTTCATCGTTTATTTGTACAATCAACAACTAGTTGATTATTTACAGGTATCAGACGAAAGACATAGTTGGCAGCAATCCCCCTTTCTACTATCCCTGCTTTGCATGTAATACTGTATTTGTAGTTCATAAATTCAGCATCGATACGATTGTTGCCTATGAAGTGGAATGGCAATTCTTTTCCTTCGGCAGTTTTAAGTTCAAGTACCCAGCGAAATTCTTTTTCAGCAGCTTCACAGTGTACCTCAAACACATCTTCATGGAATATAATTCTAAAAACATTCTTGTTATCATCCTTACATTCCACTTGCAGCACATCTTTGGCTATTTCTGTTACTACAGGCTCGTTCAACAATACTTCCTTCTTATTTCCGTCTTTATCTATACTCTTTATGTACAGTCCTGCCCGGTCGTCGTTTACACTCCACATGAAGCCGTCGACAAACGGAAGCGTATAATATAAGAACTGGTTTCCTTCTCCTGGTTTATTCAGATAAGGAGATTCGAATTTCTCATCGAAAAGATGAATATCGCGGAAACGGAAAGATTTTCCTTCCCACAAAAGATTGGCACGATAGTAGCGGCTGTTGAACCAAACTGTTTTTCTACCCTCATTACGGATATCAGTCATGGTAGTTACTGCTGTAGCCGGAGTGGTTGAAAACTTCTCTTTAAACCATCTGCCCGATTCGCCCAATGTCTGTATTTTGATTTTATGCAATTTCTTTAGTGAATCAAAAATGGGGAACTGCATTTCCAGTCCTTTCTGCATGCCATTCCATGTGAAAGAATTTTCCTGTCCGGCCTGTGCATAATTGAAAGCCAAACAAGGCTGGTTGACAATCGATTCCAGAAAATACTCCACCCATTTCTTATCCATACCCGACTCGCGGTAAACAGGTTCCAAAGATATGACACCCTGCCTGTCGTGTCCCAGTCCGGTATCGTATTGATAAATAGGGTCGCTTCCCAGCATGCGGAAAATAGGCACAGGTATCTGTCCCTCCGACGTTTGGGCAGGCATATAAGCATTTAGTTTGCTAGGATAATATGCCTGATTCCAGTATCCACCCCAAAGTGTGTAGCCGTCGGTACCCACCTGATCCTTACAGTTACACGAAGCTATTATTTTATATTTGTCGTACATGTAAGCCAATGTATGCGAATCGATATACCACGAACCTACCGATTGCGGATATTTCCCGAATATTTTCTTAAATTTCTCCATATATACATCTACCAGCTTTTCTCTTTCCTGGGGCGTATATCCTGTAGTGAAAGCAATATTGGCATGAGAAACCCATGAATGTTCTCCTCTCCACTTTATGCCCGCAGCTTCTACATGAGGCTGGGTAATTTCCCACCACGCACCAATTTCAGAATTTGGTTTCAGTTCATTCTTGAGTAAATCCTGATATTTAGGATTGATCAAAGCATCGTATTGAAGCAGGAATGTGGCCGGAAAGGAATACTTATCCAGTAACTTAATTTGCTCCCGAACAGTTTCGAACAGAAGACTATCTGCATTTTCAACACGGTAGTCGGTCTGACGGATAAAATTTACAATATTGATTATCCGGGGAGCATCCGATATCCCTTCCTTTTGGGTTTTAGGAGCATTGGTAGTACAACTCATGCTCACAGCGGAGAAGAGTAATGCTAGAACAGTCAGTTTTCTTAGACTCATAAATATCATTTGTTTATTAGAATTTTCATTTTAGAACCGGCCTACTATAAAAAGAATAAATAGCCGGTTATTATTATTTACTTAATCAGGGCATTTTTAGTAACTGTGGACATCAGTCAACAAGCAAATATGGGTAATATTTCTTAATTAGAGCAAGTCCTTCCGGAGATATTTTATCAATTGCCTTCGGTTTATCTTGCGGACGGCTCTGTTTTTGATTAATTTCTCCCATCAGGCTCCATTTTCGGGTCATATCCTTAGGTTCTTCTGCCTTGAGATTATAGTTGGTAAAATCAATCACATTTTCCGTTCTGTTTTTCTGCCAATCTTTAACTAGCGCCAGACGGAAATCCTTGTTCATAAACCATCTGATTTTCAGATTAGAATCAGAACCTCCGATACCTGAGCCCTTCTGCTCGAAACGGTAATTGAAAGAATTATCCTTGTAATAATCCCTCCACAATAAGCCGAATTCGCCCTGAGTGATGAACTTAACATCTGGCCAGTTTCGTTTTATCTCATTCAGCCAGTCTTTAAGGCCTGATATATCTATTGGAAGAGACAGTTCCCAGCAATTAGTTACCCAGGCAAATCCGTTGAGCTCAAATCCCCTGTCATAATGCATAGCGGAAGTATATAGCATCTGCGTTAGTCCTGTCAATTTCCCATAGGCCATTAAGGTTTCGATAGGACCTACCCCCATACGGCTGTTGAAACCGTCGGCAAAACCAGCTCTACGAGCCGAGAGGAAATCCATTGTCCATCCATCCAGATTCACACAGTCAATAAAGTCATCTTTGCCTTGAGCGGGCTTACAAAAATGTTCCTTCGATGGATAGAAAGGATAAGAAACTGCCCCGTCGCCATCCTGATTATCGATAGAAAATTGGCTCCATATATTGCCTTGACATACATGTATTCCCTCTTTTTCAGCTAAGAATTGTTGATTTTCGGCAGACAGAAAGCCGGCGACAACACTTTTGGGGCGGAATCCGTTTCCGACTATTTCACTCACCTTAGCCAGGCCATCGTGCAAGTCTTTATTTACCTGTTCGCGAGTATTATAAGCATTGGCAAAGTATGCACCGGGTATGAATGTAATATCGTCACCATACTTAAGGCGATATCCGACTACCAGTTCACGAATCTTCTTATAATTTTCGGTTTCGTCATGCAATGCCAACCAACTAAATGCCCATGTTATCCTTGCACCCGGAAACTCAGAAGATACAGCTTCCCGGAATGCGATTATACGCTCAGGGGTATGCTCCGAACGTTCGTCCAATCCTTCGTTTCTGTCTCTGCTTACCTCAATCTGATTTACACGGATTATTGTATTCAGGGTGAGGAAACGATTTCCCATCAGTACAGCCGGTGTCGGCTCCCCCTTACTCTGTCCTTTTAGGGAAGAGAGAGAGCCACACCAAACTGAAGTAAAGGTTAATAGAATTAAAAATAAACTTTTCTTTGTCATCTTATAACCGTTAATATATTCTACCACCCCGGATTATTTGGTAATAAATTCGGATTGAGTTTTGTTTCATCCAAAGGCAGAGAATAATAATAATTTTTAGGTGCTATAAACTTACGGTTTGTCTCAGGTTCTACAATATAGAAACCATTCTCATCCAGCTTCTTTGCGCTTTCATCATCCAGCACCTTCAGTTCTGCATACTCACTACCTTTATACCTGAAACCTTTCAGAGCTCCAACCAATTCAGTTTCCGCCGTTTTCCAACGTCTGAGATCATCTCGTCTAAATCCTTCAAATGCAAGCTCTATCGTACGCTCTCTGCGTATTTCAGTCCGCATATCCAGTCCATTTGCCTGTACAAATTCATTTGTAAGGACAGGCATCTCTACTCCCTTTCGTGAGCGGACTACATTGATCGTATTATTCAGGACTTCATTACTTATTTTATCATCTTTTTCGAATGTGGCTTCTGCCAAGATAAGTAATACTTCCGCATAACGGATGATATGATAATCATAATACGAATCGTTTACTCCGGTTCTTTCTTCTCCCATAAACTTCCATAGCTTATATCCTGTCTTCGTATTCGGACGGGTTTCAAAACCCGGAGCACTGACCAACTGACCATCCTGCGGGCTCAGGAATGTTGTCCCCGGTATCAAGAACGTCTGAGTCATACGGGGGTCACGATTTTTAAACTCATCAGCCATTTTTTTATATCCTTCAAATCCTGATCCGGAGGCGGTTATAGGCAAGCCCGTACTTTTGCACAGATACATCTCGGCCAGCTTTTTGGTCGGAGTACCCCTCTGCCCCCAATAAACACCGTGAGCCTGCGAGTGCATACGTATATCTTTAAAGTAGCGGTTAGAAAGAATCGCTTCCGGCGCATCGTCCCCTTTTTCTATAAACAGATAACGATAGCTCTCGGCACCTGAGCCTTCATATAAGGAGTATTCTCCACTTGCCCTTACTTTTTCAGCTGCAGCTACCGCCTGTTCCAACAGTCCTTTATAATCTGTCCGGTGCTTATGATATTTGGCCCATGTTCCGGAGAATAATGCAACTCTCGCTTTCAAAGCTAAGGCTGCGCCCTGTGTTACACGCCCCTTATCATCGGCTGCAAGCTCACTCTGTTTTGGCAATTTAGTATAGATTGCTTCCAGTTCCGAAAGTATAAAATCTTCTACTTTGTCCTGAGAATCTCTATGAGCAAATAATTCAGGGGAATCCACATTTAAAGTTTTAGTAATGACAGGCACGTCAGCGAATCTCTTCATCAAACGCCAATAAGTATAGGCCCTGAAAAAACGGGCTTCGGCTACATAATGTTCTATTTCGGAAGGATTGCCCTCGTAGGCTTCACTTTTCTCTATAATTTTATTACAATTACGGATATCAGTAAACCTGTCATTCCAATTTCCATCCGAAGAATTTGCTATATATGTTCCATTACTTACATTATTTGCTCCTTCGCCGTAAGCAATATCACTTTCACTGTCGCTTGTATTAAAACTTTCCATCCTGTCATACAAGAGATTTGCCGCTTTCTTATAATCGGCCGGGGTTTTCCAAAACTGAGGATCGCTTAGGTTTTCTTTCGGAAGCAAATCCATATCCTGGCAACCTGACATTACCATTAAAATAGCAATGAGCGCAGAAATTATTGATATATATTTTTTCATGATTATTTACTTTAGCGAAATTTAGAAAACAATATTAACACCTAACGAGTAATTACGGGCAAACGGATAACTCACAAAACTGCCTCCGTCTTCAGGGTCCCATCCGCCGGGCGCATTGTGTATTTCAAAGAGGTCTTCCCCACTGAAGTATATCCTGACTTTCTCCAGTTTCGCTTTCAGTGTATACTTTTTAGGGATAGTATAGCCGACCTGCAAGTTCTTCAACCTGATATACCCTACATTATGTTTGGTGTTGGTAGAGATATAATAGTTATAATTTTTTCTGGTACCATCGTTTGATATAGCCGGATACTTGGCATCGGTTCTTTCTGGCGTCCATGTTTTTCCATACCAGTATTCTGCCGACTGATACCATGGTGCATTAAACGGTTTACTGGCATCTCCTTCGAGGAACATCGTGCGCTTGCCTACTCCCTGAAAGAATGCACCTAAGTCGAAGCCTTTATATTCAGCATTGAGATTGAATCCGAAGTTGTACCGGGGATTAGTATTTCCTAAATAAACAAGGTCGCCATCGCCATCAGCATATTCAGTCAGATTACCATCGCCGTTCAGATCTTTATACTTGGCATCTCCTACTTGTATCCTTTTATCCTGTACGGTTCCGCTATTAGGGAAACGAGACTTGTATTCGGCAAGTTCCTGTTCATTTTGGATAATACCATCAAATACATATCCGAAATAAGAATCCATTGGATAGCCTACAGGTGTCCTGTTATTTCCATATCCTATTATAGAGTTCCCGATTCTTTTGGCTATTTCATTCTGAGCATCACTTAAACTCGCTCTTACCGAATATTTGAAATCACCGATCTGGTCTCTCCATCCTAATATGATTTCCCAACCGTGGATTTTCAGTTCTCCACTGTTCGTTGAAGGAGCTGCAATCCCCAAAATGGAAGGATAAGTAATGGAAATCAACATATTCTCATTGGTTTTCCAGAAGTAGTCGAAAGACCCGTATAGTCTGTTATTCAGAAAACTGAAATCTATACCGATGTTTACAGACCTGATAGTCTCCCATGTACGGGAAGTAGAAACCAGATTCGACTGATTCGCCATCTGACCTTTTGCCCCATTGCCGAACGGGTAATAATTTCTGTTGATATTAATTAGTTCGATAAAATCATAAGGACCTATATTAGATTGATTTCCCATTTTTCCGTAGGAAGCCCTGAATTTGAGGTCGTCGAAAATATTTAGCGGCTTTATAAATGATTCTTCACCTATACGCCATGTTGCATTTACTCCCGGGAAATATCCCCAACGTTCACCCGGCGCAAATCGAGAACAACCATCCCCACGTAATGTAGCTTCGATAAAATACTTATTAGCGAATCCATAATTAAGCCTCGAGAAGAAAGAGTTAATGGTCCATGCGTTACCATCACTAGCTGCATCCTGATCTTCGGGGCTACCCATGCTGATAGGCATCTGTTCCTGCTGATCGAAATTGATACGCTTTGCCCAGAATTTGTCATAGTCGGCAGATTCATGAGACCCTCCGAACATTATACCTATATCATGTTTTTGAGCAAATGTCTTTTTGTATTCTCCATACAATGTAAAGTTTTTAGACAACGTTTTGGCATAATTACGCTCGGCGCTATTGGGTTTTCTTGCCGTCCGATGATTTACATTTTCCCAATTGTAGCTGTAAAGCATCTTCTGGACGATATACTCATCTGCATCGCTCTTGCGAACTATAGCACGCCCTGTAAGGTTTAGCCCGTCTATAACCTGCCAACGCAATTGGTTGTTGAACGTAAAGTTTCCGGCTGTTCGACGAGACTCTCCTCCATCTTGCAATACTTGTGCCGGATTGTCAAAACCTTCGAAAGTATAGAAATTTCCTGCCGGATTGTATACAGGTGCCCAACTGCGAGTTTTGTATATCAACTCCCATATATTCTGTCCCTGACTAATACTGGAAGAGTAATCCCTATCACTAGCCTCATAGGATATATTAAGGTCATAGTTGAGGTTTTTTACTATTTCTATATTAGATTTTACACGCACAAAATAACGCTTGTCCGAATCTATTCCAAATTTAGGTAGTCCCTCTTCTTTCTGGTAGCCCAAAGAAATGAGATATGTATATTTATCTCCCCCTCCGGAAAAGCTGACATTATAATTCTGAATATTGCCATTTCCTATAATATGTTCATTCCAATTCTGGTCTTTGTAGAATTTTGGATATGCATTGCCCCAGCGTCCCCATGTTGTTCCGGCTGGAATAACTTTATCGCTGCCCTCAAGAATGAGTTGTAATTCATCTTGGGTATATTCTATAGGAAAACTGCCGTCTGTGATTTCAAGAGCCATAGCAGCATGCTGATAAAGATTGGCAGGTTTTTTCAACAGTGCCGGTTTCTTTATCGAGTAATATGCATCGAGGGTTACCTTTAATTTTTGGTTCCTGTTCGCATTTTTTGTTGTAATCAGTACAACCCCGTCAGCAGCACGCGCCCCGTAGATAGCTGCTGTCCCGTCTTTGAGAACAGATATATTCTCGATATCGGCAGGGTTTATTGTACCCAAATCTCCTTCTGCGCCATCAATCAATACCAACGGAGCTCCTCCATTGACAGACGAGATATCACGTACACGCAAAACCGGACTACTTCCGGGGGCCCCACTTGTACGTATCACAGTAAGACCCGGAACCTCGCCTTGGAGTGCTGAGGCTGCATTTTGGATAGGACGGGACTGGAATACTTTCGAATCGGCTGTAGCGACAGCTCCTCCCAGATTGGCTCTTTTTACAGTTCCGTAACCTATCACAACAACCTCATCCATTTCGCGGATTTCTTCTTTCAGTGATATATTTATAGACCTTCTATTACCCACAGGCTCTTCATATTTCAAAAAACCTATCATCGAATAGATCAGAACAGCATTTCTGTCGGGAACATTTATGGTATACTTGCCATCTGTGTCGGTAATTGTACCGAATGTAGTATTTTTCACGACAACACTTACCCCGGGTAATACTTCTCCGTTTGCATCTGTAACTATACCCGTTATATCTATTTGCTGCTGATGTGCTTCGCGGGTCTTATTTTCACCCTTATTTTTTTCAGTAAGGATGATATCTTTATCAATTACTTTGTACTCTACATTGTAATTTGAAAACAATTCGTCCAGAATAGAAAACACGGCTTTCTTCTTCACTTTTACAGATACCGTACGATCTACATCGACCAGTTTATTATTGTAGTAAAATCGAAATTCCGATTGTTTTTCGATTTCGTCCAAAACATCAACGACTTTCTTGTTTTGGATGTCAAGGGATAATGTTACTTGTTGAGCATACGAATGGGCTGCAAAAGAGACATTAATTGACAGAATAAGTAATGTCAACGATAATTTCATAGTAAGAGGAATTTTGTGTAACTCGAGGAAACGGTTACAATATCTCCAAGGTTGTTGGAGATGATGGATTTTTCTCATATTTTTGTTATGCTTTAAGTAAAAAATAAATTGTTTTTCAGATTTGTTTTTTAGCACGGGAATATGCTGGTAACATGTTTCCGTGTTTTTATTAGATTTCTTCTGGTTATTTTTTCATAGGCTGTTAAATTTTAAGGTTAGTTGATTTTGAAAGATATCCGAGTTGTTTTCTTTTCGTTCTATCGCCTCAATACCACGACAGATTTAGTCCCTTTTTCATCTTTCTGATAAGTTATATTATAATCTATTTGTGATGATATCTTCATATAATCCAACACCTGATACAAAGGTCTGTCTTCGAAGGTTCCGGTAAATGTATAAGTATCTATGATTTTATTTCTCACATCGAACTCCACTTTATAGAAACGGGACAATCGCGCCAATACCTCCGGCATGGGTGTTTTCTTGAATACCAAACGGCTATACATCCAGTCTGTCTCTCTATCCGTATTAGCACTTACTACCTCCAATTCGTTATTCTGTAGGGAGTAGATTGCTTTTTGCGAAGGCAACAAAACCGTCTTCGTGTTCTTCCCCTGAATATCGACCTGAACACTTCCGGATATAAGTGTTGTCTGAATAACATTGTCGTCTTTATAGGCCTGCATATTGAACTCTGTTCCGAGTACCTTAACTTTATACTTCTTATCCAAAGCACTCACAACAAAAGGTTTCTCTTTATTATGAGTCACTTTAAAATATGCTTCACCTGAGAGAGTAACATTTCGTTCTCCGTCGGTATAATGGGACGGATATGTGATGCTGCTTCCCGAATTAAGACAAACTTCCGTTCCATCGGGTAACACCAGACGAGTACGGGAGTTATCATTCGATTCTACTGTAATCATAGATGGAAGAAAGCTCTCGCGCAAGCCTAGATATTGAAAGAAGAAAGAACCTATACCTAGAATACCTATAATCAAAGATGCTGCTACGCCAACCCGCTGGAGGAATAAACGCCTTCCTTTTCTCTTGATTTTATTATTTACGATTCGAAATGCGGCTTCAGTATCACGATTCTTAATCCGCTGTTGTGTTCTTTGAGCATAATACATGCGTGCCAGCTGAATAAGGAGCTCTTCATTTGCGGTGTCTTTCCCACTCCATTCTTTGACCAATAAACTCTCCTCTTGCGTTACTTCTCCGGTAATATATCTAAGGAGCAATGACTCATCTGGTACCTCAATATATGATTTTTCGTTTAATTCCATTTTTTTTATAAGTCTATTGACTACATGTTTCTATATATACGACACATATATTGTGCACCACCCTAAACTACAAATCAAATTTTTTATTAATTTTAATGGCCCTACTTTTCTTGAAAGTTTTATATACTTATTATTGATGAAAAAATTACCTTTGCCCGCACCTTAAATATTATGGATGAACAATTGCTTCTAAACGGAATTTTAGAAGGGGATACTAGGGCTTATAAAGAAATGTTTATTAAGTTCTATTCACCTCTTTGTGAATATGTTTCACAATTTATTTCTGACGTTGAGGCTGAAGAATTAGTTCAAGATCTCATGTTGCATATATGGGAGAAAAGGAAATATCTGGCTGTCGAAACGTCCCTGAAATCGTATCTGTTCGTTGCTGCCAGAAACCGTACTTTTAATGCAATCAGGAGTCAACAATACAGAAAAAAAGTACATACGATATTATATGAAAAAATAAAAGAGCAATTCGAAGACCCCGATTATTACATGGTAGAAGAACTGGCAATCAGAATACAGTCCGCTATTAAAGAATTGCCTGAAAAATACAAAGAAGTTTTTGAAATGAGCAGGTTTGGAGAAAATACGAATGCAGAGATCGCTACAAACCTCGGAATATCTATAAAAACGGTGGAATATCGTATAACAAGATCTTTAAAAATACTCCGTATCAAGCTGAAGGACTATATGGTTCTGTAAACCGATTTTGCTACAGACAGTGTGCTATAGAAGTCGAGATAGGTATATAAAGAACTACTACTATAGCGTCTGCTATTTACGGACAATAAGAACATTACAAATTATCGTCAATACGCGCTTGGGAATAGATACATTTTTCAATAGAGTACTCGCATACTAACAATGTACTATTAAGTTAGCGACAAGACTATCTGCTTAATATATTTTGAGCCATCAATTGCTAATTTGCTTTCAAAATTGTATCTTAGTTCATTGAAATACATCGATAATACGAGCAGCCAAAGAGGCTGGTGCGTTGTGATTTGCTTTCAAAATTGTATCTTAGTTCATTGAAATACATCCAGTTGATGGTTGAAGCCCAATTTACTTCTGTTGTGATTTGCTTTCAAAATTGTATCTTAGTTCATTGAAATACATCTAATTCCGGCCAAGGATAATCAAGCTTGTCGTTGTGATTTGCTTTCAAAATTGTATCTTAGTTCATTGAAATACATCAAATTGGTACACCATACTTAGGAAGCAAACGTTGTGATTTGCTTTCAAAATTGTATCTTAGTTCATTGAAATACATCTAACTCAGGCCAAGGATAATCAAGTTTGTCGTTGTGATTTGCTTTCAAAATTGTATCTTAGTTCATTGAAATACATCAAAAGAACATTCGTCAGATGTTCGCTGACAGTTGTGATTTGCTTTCAAAATTGTATCTTAGTTCATTGAAATACATCTGATTGATCAAAAACATTATCCCCTAAGTGTTGTGATTTGCTTTCAAAATTGTATCTTAGTTCATTGAAATACATCCTTGTATCGTCAATCCCTCAGACATACTCTGTTGTGATTTGCTTTCAAAATTGTATCTTAGTTCATTGAAATACATCATGATATAGCATTATCCGGAGGTTCAACAGTTGTGATTTGCTTTCAAAATTGTATCTTAGTTCATTGAAATACATCCTTTACACGTTGGAATGATGACGACCTAATGTTGTGATTTGCTTTCAAAATTGTATCTTAGTTCATTGAAATACATCACATGGAATCAACTGTCTGACGTTTTATCTGTTGTGATTTGCTTTCAAAATTGTATCTTAGTTCATTGAAATACATCTAATTCCGGCCAAGGATAATCAAGCTTGTCGTTGTGATTTGCTTTCAAAATTGTATCTTAGTTCATTGAAATACATCAAATTGGTACACCATACTTAGGAAGCAAACGTTGTGATTTGCTTTCAAAATTGTATCTTAGTTCATTGAAATACATCTCAAAAGAAAGTAACAGAGCCGTATTTGGGTTGTGATTTGCTTTCAAAATTGTATCTTAGTTCATTGAAATACATCAGCGATAGAGTTGGCGGTGTAACTCCAACCGTTGTGATTTGCTTTCAAAATTGTATCTTAGTTCATTGAAATACATCTAACTCAGGCCAAGGATAATCAAGTTTGTCGTTGTGATTTGCTTTCAAAATTGTATCTTAGTTCATTGAAATACATCTTTTTAATATATTTTCCTCGCTTTCGTTTGTTGTGATTTGCTTTCAAAATTGTATCTTAGTTCATTGAAATACATCCTTGGCGGTGTTGATATAGATCTTTTACCTGTTGTGATTTGCTTTCAAAATTGTATCTTAGTTCATTGAAATACATCTATCAGGTAACACATACTGCACTCTATCTGTTGTGATTTGCTTTCAAAATTGTATCTTAGTTCATTGAAATACATCGACCTTGTATCTCAAATATATGCCTGGTGTGTTGTGATTTGCTTTCAAAATTGTATCTTAGTTCATTGAAATACATCACCAAGATGTAATCTTCGGCTGTTTGATAAGTTGTGATTTGCTTTCAAAATTGTATCTTAGTTCATTGAAATACATCTATCAGGTAACACATACTGCACTCTATCTGTTGTGATTTGCTTTCAAAATTGTATCTTAGTTCATTGAAATACATCGACCTTGTATCTCAAATATATGCCTGGTGTGTTGTGATTTGCTTTCAAAATTGTATCTTAGTTCATTGAAATACATCACCAAGATGTAATCTTCGGCTGTTTGATAAGTTGTGATTTGCTTTCAAAATTGTATCTTAGTTCATTGAAATACATCATAGAGCAAGGCGAAAGATACCTGAGTGAAGTTGTGATTTGCTTTCAAAATTGTATCTTAGTTCATTGAAATACATCGGATTATGTTTATTTAAAGCGTTAGAACCTGTTGTGATTTGCTTTCAAAATTGTATCTTAGTTCATTGAAATACATCATCTGGTAAATCAATACACGTAAGCGCAGTGTTGTGATTTGCTTTCAAAATTGTATCTTAGTTCATTGAAATACATCTGATAGCCGGCGTACTGTGATAAGCCTTTGTTGTGATTTGCTTTCAAAATTGTATCTTAGTTCATTGAAATACATCCGGCGAGTAAACAAAATACCTTCTCCGTAGTTGTGATTTGCTTTCAAAATTGTATCTTAGTTCATTGAAATACATCTCTGAACAATACATCCAGCAGGATATACTGGTTGTGATTTGCTTTCAAAATTGTATCTTAGTTCATTGAAATACATCAACTTCGTTGTAAGATTCATCAGCCCACCAGTTGTGATTTGCTTTCAAAATTGTATCTTAGTTCATTGAAATACATCCAATATTCGCTAAAGCCAAATCCGACTGAGTTGTGATTTGCTTTCAAAATTGTATCTTAGTTCATTGAAATACATCACATAGTAGCATCGTGCTGAGTTGACAGGTGTTGTGATTTGCTTTCAAAATTGTATCTTAGTTCATTGAAATACATCATAAAATCTTCAATTTCTTCACCAGTCCTGTTGTGATTTGCTTTCAAAATTGTATCTTAGTTCATTGAAATACATCAATATTGACTTCTTTGACCCTACAACATTCGTTGTGATTTGCTTTCAAAATTGTATCTTAGTTCATTGAAATACATCAACGTTGATCGTATTTATACGCTAGACACCGTTGTGATTTGCTTTCAAAATTGTATCTTAGTTCATTGAAATACATCATACCATCAATTGCACCATCAGCAGCATTAGTTGTGATTTGCTTTCAAAATTGTATCTTAGTTCATTGAAATACATCCCCTTGTGGTAGCAATATCAGTATCGAAATGTTGTGATTTGCTTTCAAAATTGTATCTTAGTTCATTGAAATACATCCTTTATATGCTTTTCTATAACTATGATTATGTTGTGATTTGCTTTCAAAATTGTATCTTAGTTCATTGAAATACATCAGCTAATTATAAATATAACTTTAAAGATGCGTTGTGATTTGCTTTCAAAATTGTATCTTAGTTCATTGAAATACATCGTTCCGGGACGTGATTTTCGTATCAAACCTGTTGTGATTTGCTTTCAAAATTGTATCTTAGTTCATTGAAATACATCATTATTAATCGTGGGTACGAAGATACCGATGTTGTGATTTGCTTTCAAAATTGTATCTTAGTTCATTGAAATACATCCTCACCGTGCTCAAGATTGGAGCGCTCTCTGGTTGTGATTTGCTTTCAAAATTGTATCTTAGTTCATTGAAATACATCAGAAGCGTCTCCGATGTGTAACCCAACTTGTTGTGATTTGCTTTCAAAATTGTATCTTAGTTCATTGAAATACATCATAAACGTTTCAGCTACAACTCGGTGTATAGTTGTGATTTGCTTTCAAAATTGTATCTTAGTTCATTGAAATACATCAATCCGGAGATAGCGGATAAATATATGAAAGTTGTGATTTGCTTTCAAAATTGTATCTTAGTTCATTGAAATACATCCACATATACCGTTTTACTTTTGCAGCTCGGTTGTGATTTGCTTTCAAAATTGTATCTTAGTTCATTGAAATACATCGATAGACTTATGTATTTCGATCTTACAACGGTTGTGATTTGCTTTCAAAATTGTATCTTAGTTCATTGAAATACATCTCCTAAGTAATTTTATACTACAAAGATTAGTTGTGATTTGCTTTCAAAATTGTATCTTAGTTCATTGAAATACATCAACACATTAGTTATAAAATCTTTAACAGATGTTGTGATTTGCTTTCAAAATTGTATCTTAGTTCATTGAAATACATCCATATATCTTGTTTATAAGAGTAGTTCCTTGTTGTGATTTGCTTTCAAAATTGTATCTTAGTTCATTGAAATACATCAAACAGTTCCAAACGTACATCAAGATACATGTTGTGATTTGCTTTCAAAATTGTATCTTAGTTCATTGAAATACATCTCGCAAACGGAAAGGCTAATCCGACTGATGTTGTGATTTGCTTTCAAAATTGTATCTTAGTTCATTGAAATACATCGAAAAATCAAAAAGAGAAGAGGCTCGTAAAGTTGTGATTTGCTTTCAAAATTGTATCTTAGTTCATTGAAATACATCAGTATATGATATAATACCTATAAGAGAATAGTTGTGATTTGCTTTCAAAATTGTATCTTAGTTCATTGAAATACATCAAATTAAGCTTGCTGTGACATCAATAGATGTTGTGATTTGCTTTCAAAATTGTATCTTAGTTCATTGAAATACATCACAAGTTTATCCCCTGTGTCTTGTGACATAGTTGTGATTTGCTTTCAAAATTGTATCTTAGTTCATTGAAATACATCATGTTGATCGGATTATTGCTAGCAGACCTGGTTGTGATTTGCTTTCAAAATTGTATCTTAGTTCATTGAAATACATCATGAACCGTCCTGCTAAGCATGTTTCGTACGTTGTGATTTGCTTTCAAAATTGTATCTTAGTTCATTGAAATACATCTCATTCGTTCCATTGATATGGACCTTATGCGTTGTGATTTGCTTTCAAAATTGTATCTTAGTTCATTGAAATACATCTATTTCGATAAAGGAGAAGAGCGGAAAGCGTTGTGATTTGCTTTCAAAATTGTATCTTAGTTCATTGAAATACATCATTTGGAATGAAAGCCTTAGCTACCAATCTGTTGTGATTTGCTTTCAAAATTGTATCTTAGTTCATTGAAATACATCTTTTCGCCTAAGAATAAAATATATTCCCCTGTTGTGATTTGCTTTCAAAATTGTATCTTAGTTCATTGAAATACATCGAATCTGTTCAATATAACGTGAACCACCTGTTGTGATTTGCTTTCAAAATTGTATCTTAGTTCATTGAAATACATCGTTATTCTGACTGGAAGTATATTTTGTCGGTTGTGATTTGCTTTCAAAATTGTATCTTAGTTCATTGAAATACATCCTCGGTTGAATAGTCACAAAAGAAGAGTCTGTTGTGATTTGCTTTCAAAATTGTATCTTAGTTCATTGAAATACATCAAATAGAAGATTCATTAAAAGGATGGAATAGTTGTGATTTGCTTTCAAAATTGTATCTTAGTTCATTGAAATACATCCTGCATTGGTTTTAAGAACCGTAGAGACGCGTTGTGATTTGCTTTCAAAATTGTATCTTAGTTCATTGAAATACATCACCGAAAGCAATCATATTCTTATATTGATGTTGTGATTTGCTTTCAAAATTGTATCTTAGTTCATTGAAATACATCACCAGTGATATGCAAAACAATAAATATCCGGTTGTGATTTGCTTTCAAAATTGTATCTTAGTTCATTGAAATACATCCTGTTTTGCTCTTTATCTCATCTTGTAGCTGTTGTGATTTGCTTTCAAAATTGTATCTTAGTTCATTGAAATACATCTTTGACACCTGAATAGTATCGGGTGCTCCAGTTGTGATTTGCTTTCAAAATTGTATCTTAGTTCATTGAAATACATCTCTTAAAATCGTTTTACCGTAAAAAGCTTGTTGTGATTTGCTTTCAAAATTGTATCTTAGTTCATTGAAATACATCATAAACCGTCCATAGCCTTCGATATGGCATGTTGTGATTTGCTTTCAAAATTGTATCTTAGTTCATTGAAATACATCCTTCGCTAAATACAGCACACGATATTACAAGTTGTGATTTGCTTTCAAAATTGTATCTTAGTTCATTGAAATACATCATAGAAACGATAGGAAATTTAACTGCACAGTTGTGATTTGCTTTCAAAATTGTATCTTAGTTCATTGAAATACATCTTTATCTTCGTAAGTTTCAACTAATCCCCGTTGTGATTTGCTTTCAAAATTGTATCTTAGTTCATTGAAATACATCTCTACACCCGGTAACAAATAATCTTCACTAGTTGTGATTTGCTTTCAAAATTGTATCTTAGTTCATTGAAATACATCATACCATACAACAAGTGTATGTATTTCAATACATTGCAAACACCATTAGCATTAAAAAAATCAATGTATTTCAAATAAAAATCCCGATCGAAGTCGGGATTTTTATTTTCTAAAATAATTCAAGTTGCTGCGCTCCTGTTTTCTTTGATTCAGGGCTTTTCCCATAAAATAGTTCCATCATTCCAAATTGTTTATCTGTAATGCAGAGTATTCCAACATGTCCTTTTGCCGGAAGAAAGTTTTTCACTCGTTTGATATGCACATTCGCATTCTCAACACTCATACAATGCCGTAAATAAGTCGAAAACTGAAACATGGTAAATCCATCTCGCTGTAAGTTTTTTCTGAAATCAGCGTATACTTTTCTATCTTTCTTTGTCTCGGTAGGTAGATCAAATAATACTAGAACCCACATAATACGGTATTGATTTAATCGGTCTTGCTCCATATTACCGACAGATTACAATAATTCGGGATATTTAATTTTACGTAGTTTCCCTTCGAAACATTGGTTTAAGGATGCAGTTGTCTGACCTACAGCAATCATTAAGGGGCTTTTTTGTTTCCCCATCATCACATCTATTGTTGGTATTTGTAGCAGTTTGCTTTTTAACGAAGTCGTTAATTCGGTATAATCCTCTCCACTATCAACTATCGAGAAAACTAATTCATCTACAAATGGGCGATATGGTTCCATTATATCGTCCGCTAAGCAATAAGCATTGTAACGGTTGTGGTGATGTATACCTAACGTTGGTAATAAACCACTTGCTACTAAAGAGCGGGCAATAACTGCACGAAGAATAGCATATCCGTAATTTAACAGATTATTAGGAGGATTCTCTTCTCTGCCTCTAGTAAAATTCTCGATCTGAGGAAAAGCCTCTTTCCAATAATATGCAGCAGCACGCCCTTCAAAATTATCTGGATCGCCACTTTTTACTTCTCCTGCCCAATATATCATATTACGAATATTACACGATCTAATCTTTTTCAAGACTTCTGCCTGATTGGTTATTTTGGCCTTTATGGTTTGCTGCCATAAGTTTTTCTTTAAAGGGTCAGAAGCATTGATCTGCGAGTTAAATCTTTCACTTTGTGTCTTGTTTCCGCATAATGGAAGCATCAATCCTACAGGCATGCGGCTACTATCGCAAGTCAAGAGAGCAGTATTGTTATCCAACAGTTTTTCGATAAGCCCATGTGTTAGCGTTATTTGTTTATGGTCGAGTATAACTACTCCCAAATCTTCAATGGGAAAGAGGGTTTCGCTTGCTTTCTTAAAGCTATCTGGTAAGCTGCTATTTTTCTCAACTTCGGGTAGCTTTATTACCAACTGATTGTTGCGCATACTCAAGTACGCTGGATTGCCAAAGTAAAGAGTTTTCTTTATCATAGGTTGAAGATTTAATTATCATAAAACACTATTAAATAACAAATTAAACAAAAAAAAATAAAATTTTACGTTCTTGGACTTGATAATAATATTTTTTATTATATTTGTATATTGTTATTCAAAGTTATAAATAATAATAAAAGAGGAACATTCATTTATGTTGGGTATTCTCTTCATTTAGAAAGTACCACCCCTGGACTAAATAAACGGCAATCTATATTTCGAGATGGGTTTTACATTATTGAATATCAAGTCCAGTTATGATTTGCTTTCATTGTTTAATAGATTGCTATTGGCAACCCAAACTATAGTGGTTTGGGTTGTTTGTTTATTCTCCCACATCCACTATTTGCCCAATATGGTTTACTCTCACTTTTAAAACATTATTAATTCCATTTAGCCCTAATCTCAACCACGTAATTCCTTTCAAAGAATTATTATTTTCAACATTAGTTTCCAGATGATGTCTAAAGAAATAATCTTTGTTCGTGAATTTCTGTACCCTGAATAAATTCGGACTTATCTCTGCATACTTATCGGGATCTTTCAAATCGATGCCATGAGGATCAAATCCTGTGTTAGGATTTGGGAAAACAAAATATTCGTTTTGTTTCATGGTAAACAAAAAACACCACCCCTCACTCTGTTTATAAGTTTTATCAACAATCTGCAATTTTTGGTTGGCTCTCATTGTCGCTTCATAAAATGACACAACCACTTCTTGCAGGTTGCCTTCATTATCTTTATAAATAGCAACATGATGATTGTTTCCAGTATTTATAAAATCCACAGGTTGTTTTTTACCATTTTTGCCCAATATCAAATTGCCGTCTTTATCTTTCTTATCGTGCAACGAATTGGCGTTGTTAATCCCTCGAATAGTTACCCTTTTGATAGAAATACCTTTGTCTTTATTCAGCCAAATGGGATTTTCGTCCAAATTAGAAAATGCTCTTTTAGCATCTCCGCCATATTCATCTAACCGTACTTTTAAAATAGCTTGAATACCCGAATCGATCACTTTATCTAATTTGAGATCGGGACTAATCTCTTTACGAATCGTATAGATTGTTTCCACATCTACTATCTTCACTTTTTCGGGCACACACTCCATTTGACGTTCACCCAAATAAATAGGGTTCTTAGTTAAAGCATTTTTTCCTGTGAATGCCTTTTTCGTATCATTTCCGAATGCCGCTAAACGAGCCAAAAGGGCTTCACGATAGCGTTTACTTGCGACTTTGGCTATTTGTGCTTCATCGAATCCCCCACCCACTTTTTCCTCTCTTACATTAGGACATTGAATGCTACCGTAGATAGTTTCATTATGTAGCTGACCACGTGGCGTAAGTTGCTTTTTCTTATTTACTCCACCCGATTTTTTTGTTTTATTTACGTTTACAGTAACTACTTTGTTCTTTGCTTTAATAGAAATCAAAATATTTTCCAACTGCTTTTTTGCTTCAGCTCTGAAAATGTTTAATGGCATAGGTGGTATAAATCTTAACTTGCCTTTAGTATCTCTTTTTAAATATTTTGTTTCTACCTCGTAAATCTCACTGTTTTTATCACTACGAGCATTCAGCGTATTCAGATATTGTATAAGACTCCTTTTGGTAAAGGCTACCGTAAGAGCATCCATCGCATGATGGCGATGATCGTTACGCTTCGTCCAGTCTGTTATACGTTTTATCTTATGCCCCTCTCTGTTTTCAATAATTTCGGTCAATCCAAGCTTATCGTACTTATCCCAGTTGAGTTCTTGCATCAAATCTACAAGCTGCCAGTCTTCACGCAATCGGTCGGTAATTGATCCTGTCGTAGAAACTACATCTTTTACCAATTCTTCCAACATCTCCTTAGCCTTCTTAGCTATATATTGCGTATCGTTTAGATCACGATTAATGAAATCTTCAGGGATTTCGCTAAATGGCATCATCAACTTAGTATACTTTGCTTTTTTAATAATACCTTGTTGATATAATATATCTATTCGCTTCTTGTATTCATCCAAACCTTCGGCTCCGTATTTTCTAGAAACATAATCGTAGGCAGGATCATTCCCTTTATCTCTATTTATACTACTAAGCTCTAATGTTTTATTCGAAAATGAATCGTCAAACAAACGAGATTGTGGAATAATATGCTCTATATCAAACTCCTTAGAAAAAAGCTTATCCGGCGAAATATACGTATTTGAATATAAGGTATGATATCCGTTATTCTTCAACTCATCATACAATCTGTAACGTATAATATCATTACGACTGACACGTGATAGTCCAAACTGGGCTTTGAGTATTTTCCTATATTCTTCATGATTGGCAGCAGCTTGATTTATATCCCTAGTCATTTTTTCACGTTGCTTCGCATTCTTCTTTAACTCTCTAGCCAGTTCTATACGAATCTCATCGGGTTTTCCGTAGGTATCTATTATCGAATTGATGACATTTACCATTTGATTCAATATTTTTTCTACTACGGGGTTACGCAAACTATTTTTAGGCAAAATTTCCAACCTATCCCTATAAGCCTTATTTTCTTTTTCCTCATTAGTTAATGAGTTTTTAGAATGTCTATAACCGGCATAGCCACACGCAACACTGTATTCGTTCCCTTCTTTCATGAAAGGTAATATTTTACGAATAGCTTTTGTACTAAGGCTTCCATAATCGTCCTGAAACGAAACATTAGCTAATACATGGGCATATTCTTTTTCGAAACCATACAAATCCGATAATTTTTGTATTAGTTTCTCATTTCCGGTGTTCGATTGATCCCCTTCGAACGAATATAATAAATGCCATAGCTGATAGAATGCCTGCTTTTCAAAAGCATCTTTTTCCAATGCCGAATCGAATTTAAGAATAGCGGTATTATAGCTTAGCCCTTCAAAAACAGACTTCACTATATCCAAAACATCTTTCGATCTCATTTTCTGAAAATCATATTTACCATGACCGCTCAATTCTATAATTCTTTGGTATGCTTCGAATAAAGCTGCCTGTGTTCTGTTGCCTTCGATAGTTTCTATATTTAGTTCTAACTCTTTATGATTTTTATACAACAGCTTTAAGGCATCAGTACCTTTTAATTCTTTTTTTAAACTTAGCTCATCAAACAACGTTTCTTTTTCTTCCTGATTCAAGAAACGTTTTGCTAAAATATTATCCTTGTCTGTGATCTCGATATTATTGAGTACTTGCCAGATTTTAAACTCTTGAAATATAGGAGAAGATTTAGGACATACCCTCATCCCATTAATTTTTATTTTCTTTTTTCCGTCTTCGATTATTTCAATTTGCTTACTTTCGAATTCACAAAAGCTTATCAAGCCTTTCTGACTTTTAAGTTTCCGCTGATAGAAAATAATCACATCTCTTATTTCACTTTTCAACTCAGGAGTTAGTATAGGATAAAATTTAGCTTGCGTTTCCCAGATTGTTTCAAACTCATTCAAATAGTCTTGTCTATAAAACACCTGATTTTTCAAGCGAGTATGGGGATTCTTAACTAATTGCTCCATTAAGGACTGCCCTACCGTCTGTTTATTAAAAATCAATTCTTTGCTCCTGTCGCTTATTGCACCTAGATAGCCGCTTGACTCTTTTATTGCACCACTCAGTTGTCTGACAACAAAGGCAACTTCTTCGGCAGTCAGTTGTTTCATCAAACCATCCACACGCCATTTAGAGGCTTGCAAACGTTTATCCTTATCCTTATTATCGGCTGTATAAACACCATGTATTGCCAAAAAGTATTTGGATATATTTTCCTTCCCCTGACCTTCTATTTTCTTCTTAAAATCGTCAGTAAGCATATCAGGATAAAATTGCTTTTGGAAATCCCATATTCGGTCAAGCTCAGTTTGTAGATCAGAACGATAAAAATCAGGTATAAACTTTTTACCGTTCGTCAAGAGTCTGTACGTCAATTGTCCGGGAGTAAGATTCTCTTCATGCAACCTTCTCGCCACTTCCATACCATCTATCAATTGACCTTCATCCTGAGATTTAGCCTTGCGACTGCTTTTATAACCTCGCTTTTTATTAATCATCAACAATATTTTGGCAAACTGCTGTAATGTCACTTGCTCCGTAGCTGCTTTAGCTCTGAAATGATAAGTCTGAAATGTTGTGTTATTCCCATGCTCAGACAGAATACTATCATCAGATATAAAACCATGCTGTTTTAAGATTTCTATCAGGTTTTCTCGTCTTAGTTTGTAACGTTGAAGATTCCTACGCATACTTCGTTTGAGAGTTCTATCAGCATTGGTTGTTATACTCTTCCCTTTCTCAAAATTGGACGATTCGTCAACAGTAAGAGGATTCACCCTTACTCCAAGTTTAATAATGGATGATACTTCATTCTCTTTTTCTGCTTCGCTAACAAGCGCCCAACCAATAGAAGCAACACCCAAATCTAATCCTAATATCTTTTTCATAGTATCCTTTTTATCAAAGGCTTAAAGATAAATAAATAAATTTTAAGAATATTGGTATGGTTATGTGAAATTTTAATATATTTGCAAATACAATTTGAAAGCAAATCACAATAAGGATTATTCCGTTGTGAAAACATCAAGAGCGGCACTTCGGTG